>DASPIO010000258.1:0-12970 GCA_035629155.1 Azospirillum sp.
TCGCTGCTGGAGACCAACTTCGAGCGCTGCCCGCACTGCTCGGGCACCGGCGTGGTGCGGTCGGTCGAGTCCGCCTCGCTGCACGTGCTCCGCGCCATCGAGGAGGAGGGCATCCGCAAGCGCTCCGCCGAGATCACGGTGTACGTGCCCACGGCGATCGCCCTGTACATCCTGAACCAGAAGCGTACGGACCTCGCCCGCATCGAGTACAAGTACGGCTTCCGCGTGCTGTTGCAGGCCGACGACACGCTGATCGCCCCCGACCTGCGGCTTGAGCGCGTCAAGGCCAAACAGCCGGGCGACGAGGGCGGTCCGCTGGTCAGCGCCGAGCGCATCTTCGCCGAAACCGACCGTACGCTCGCCGCCGCCGCCGCGCCCCCGCAGCCGGTCGAAACCGCCGAGCCCGACGAGGCCGACGAGGACGAGGACGAGGGCACCGAGACCGAGGCCGAAGCCACCGAGGAAGGCCGCGCCGACACCGGCGAGAGTGGCGAGGGCGGCGACCGCCGCCGCCGCCGCCGCCGCCGCCGCCGGGGCCGCAACGGCGAGGGCCGCGACGAGTCCCGTCCGGCCGCCGGTCAGCCGGTCGAAGCCGGTGCCGAGGCCGAAGGCATGGCCGAGGCTGCCGACGCCGGCGAAGACGGCGACGAGGGCGAGGAGGAGGACGAGTCCGCCGACCGCAACGCCGCCGACGGCGACCAGCAGGGCCGCAAGAAGCGCCGCCGCGGCAAGCGCGGTGGCCGCCGCCGGTCGCGCCGCGACGAGCTGATGCCGGGCGAAACCGCCGAGGGTGCGGAAGAGGGCGAAGGCGCCGAGGACGGCGAAGACACCGAGAGCGGCGAAGCGGAAGGCGAGGCCCCGGCCCGCGCGCCGGCGACCCCGCCGGCCCCGGTTGCCGGCCCCGCCATGGAGCCGATCGACTTCGACTGGATCCTCGACCCGCCGCCGCCCGCCGCCGAGCCCGCGCCTGCGGCCGAGGCCGAAGCGCCCCCGGCAGAGCCCGTGGCCGAAGCTCCGACGGACGCCCCGGTCGCCGCCGAGGAGGCCAAGCCGAAGAAGCGTCCCTCGCGCTCGCGCAAGAAGGCGGACGCCGTTGCCGAGGAGGCCCCGGCCGAGACGGTGACCGAGGCTCCCGCTCCGGCCGCCGCCGAGGAGGAGGCCAAGCCGAAGAAGCGTCCGGCGCGTCCGCGCAAGAAGGCGGACGCCGTCGCCGAGGAGGCCCCGGCCGAGACGGTGACTGAGACTCCGGCCCCGGCCGCCGCCGAGGAGGAGGCCAAGCCGAAGAAGCGTCCGGCGCGTCCGCGCAAGAAGGCCGCCGAACCGGCCGAGGCTCCGGCCGAGACGCTCAGCGAACCGGCGATTGCCGCTGTGGCCGAACTCGCCGCCCCCGAAGCGGCGCCGGCTGCGGACGAACCGGCGGCTCCGGAACCGGCCACGGCTGAGCCGGCCGCCGAGGAGAACCCCGAGGAGAACCCCGAGGAGAACCAGGAGGCCCGCGCGGCCGAGGTGGTGAACCAGACGCCGGAGAAGCCCAAGCGCGGCTGGTGGAGCCGGTAAGCCCCACCCCGAAACAGGAAAAGGCGCCTTCGGGCGCCTTTTCTTTTGCCGTCCACGCTTCGCGAAGCGTGGACGGCCGCGTTTCGCGAAGGCCGAGGGGGGATCCGCGCAGGCTCCGTTGCGGTGCGGTGCAGGGCGCGGCACAACGGCGGGCAGACGTTTTCCCTTTTCGGAGCCCGCCATGAGCACCGTTACGCAGATCCTCCTCCACACCCCGCCCTGGGTGTTCGGCCTGTTCGCCGCCTTGCTTTGGCTGGGCCTGCGCCGGCTTTCGCCGAGCGACATGAAGCCGGCGCGGCTGCTGATCGTTCCGGCCGTCTTCCTCGCGTGGGGGGTGGCGGGAATGGCGACGAAGCCGCTGCCGGCGGAAACAATCCTCCTCGGCTGGCTGGCCGGGCTGGCCGCGGGCTTGGCCGTGGGAATGCTGAACGCGCCAGTGGCGGCGCTGCGGGTCGATCGGGCGGCCGGCCGGATCCGGGTGCCGGGCAGCGCGGCACCCCTGCTGATCGGGATGGGCGTGTTCTTCACCAAGTACGCCCTGGCGGTCGCCACGGCGATGCGGCCCGACTGGCGGGAGTTCACCGCGCTGGCCGAACTGGCCGTGTCCGGCGGATCGGCCGGCTACTTCGTGGGCTTCCTGCTGCGCACGGCCCTCGCCTATCCCGGCCTGCCCGACGCCGCCCCGTCGCACCCATAGCCGGACCGCACCCCCTCCCTACAGCATCCCCTGCCGCTCCAGCGCGCCGCGCAGGCCGGCGGCGCCGGTGAAGTGGTGGGTCCGCATGCCGAGCGCGTCGGCGCCCTCGACGTTCGCGGCGACGTCGTCGATGAACAACGTCGTCGCCGGATCGAGGGCGAAGCGGTCGAGCAGCCGGTGGAAGAGCGCCGGGTCCGGCTTCAGCAGCCCCTCGGTCGCCGACACCACGGCGCCGTCGAAGGCGGAGAACACGTCGAAGCGCGTGCGCATCAGCTCGAACGTGTCCGCCGCGCAGTTGGTGAGCAGGAAGAGCGGCGTGCCCCGCTCCTTCAGTTCCCACACGATGTCCGGGATGCCGGGGATGGTGTCGGGCACCATGTCCTCCCAGCGCTCCCGAAAAGCGCGGATCAGCTCCCGGCATTCCGGGAACTCGGCCGTCAGCAGGGCGACCGCCTCGTCCCACGGGCGGCCGCGGTCCTGTTCGACGTTCCAGGCGGGCGTGCAGACGGTCTCCAGGAAGTGCTCCATCAGCGCCTCGTCGCCGTCGAAGTACGGGCGATAGAGGTGCCGGGGATCCCAGTCGACGAGCACGCCGCCCACGTCGAAGACGACCGCCTTGACGGGTATCGACGTCACAGCTCCGCTCATCCCTTGCGGGCCTGGGCGACGAGCTTCTTCAGGTCGTCCAGCCTGATGGCGCCGGGCACCAGCTCGTTCCCCACCACGAAGGCCGGCGTGCCGCGGATGCCCAGTTCCTCGGCCAGCGCGTGGTTGGCGCCGATGGCCTGCTCCACTTCCGGCGTGGCCATGTCCTTCTTCAGCTTCTCCACATCCAGCCCGGCCGACGCAGCGATCTGGAAGACCTTGGCGTCATCCAGTTGGCCCTTGTTCGCCATCAGCGCGTTGTGCAGCGGCTCGTACTTGCCCTGGTTGCGGGCGGCCAGCGCCGCCTTGGCGGCGGTCAGCGAAGCCGGGCCCAGAATCGGGAATTCCTTGTAGACGAAGCGCACCTTGCCGTCCGTCTTCAGCAGCGTGGCGATGTCCCCCATCACGGCCTTGCAGTAGCCGCACTGGTAATCGAAGAACTCGACCACCGTCACGTCGCCTTGCGGGTTGCCGCCCACCGGTGAGGCCGGGTCCTGGAAGATCTTCTGCTTGTTGCTCGAAAGCGCGGTCTTCTGCTTCTCGGCGGTTTCGACGCGCTCGCGCTTCTGCAGCTCCTCAATGGCCTCGACGATGACCTCGGGGTGCTTGACCAGATAGTCCCGCACGACCTCCTCGATGGCGCGGCGCTGCGTGTCGTTGAAGGCCGGGGTCTGCGCGTGCGCGGCGGGAGCCAAAGCCATAAGAGCCAGGGCGGCGGTCAGCAGCAGCGGGCGGAAGCGGGTCATACGATGTGTCTCCGGTAAAACGCGAGCGGCTACCATGGCGGCACAACCCGATCCAGGCAAGCCACGAAGGCGTGAAGATCAAGGTTTGCGCGGCTTGTCCACCTGCCCGCGGATGTCCTGCGCGCGCAGCCAGCCGGGGGAGCCGGCGGGCAACAGCCGCTCCGCCCGTTCGGCCTGGAAGCGCGCCACCTGGACGTCGCCGCGCGCGAACGCCTCCTCGGCCGCGGCGTAGGCCACCATCCCGTCGTTGCCCTTCAGCGCGTACGCCTGCGCCATCAGGCGCCAGAGGAAGGCGGACTGGCCCTGTTGAGTCTTGGCGGCGATCTGCAGGTTGCGGATCGCCTCGTCGGCGACCTTGGCGTTGTGCTGCTCCAGCAGCGCGTGCGCCAACGACACGCGGATCGGCGCCGAATCGGGCGCCAGCTCGATGGCCTTGCGGTAGGGCGCCACGGCGTCGGCCGCGCGGCCGTTCTGCAGCATCAGGTCGCCCTTCAACTCATGGAAGAAGCCGTTCTTCGGCTCCTGCCGGATCAGCCCGTCGACGATCGGCACCGCCCGCATCACCTCGCCGCGCCGGAAATAGGCGTAGGCCCGGCCATAGCGTGCGACGACCGATTGGTCGTCGGCGCGGTAGCGGTTCAAGGCCCCCTGCGGTTCCAGATAGGCGTACAGCTTGGCCTGGATGCGCTGGTAGTACTCGGTCATATCGGCCGGCAGCGGGCGGCCGGAGTTGCGTGAGCGCTCGACGAAGGTGCGCACGGTGTCCAGCCGCTCGCGCGTCAGCGGGTGGGTGCGGGCGTAGGCCACCTCGCGGTCGGTGGTCAGCGGCTCGTCGGCGCCCAGCTTGTCGAGGAAGACCAGCAGCCCGGCGGCCGACATCCCGGCACGCTCCATGTACGACAGGCCGGCCTGGTCGGCCGCCGATTCCTGGCTGCGCGAGAAGGACAGGAAATTCCGCTCCGCCAGGTGCTGGCCCAGCATCATGCCGGCCATGCCCGCCCCGGCGTTGCGCGACGCGATGCCGCCGATGATGCCGATGCCCATGCCCACCAGCGACGACAGGAAGGCGGTCTCCATCGCCTCGCTGCCGCGCACCAGATGGCCGCCGGCGATGTGCCCCGTCTCGTGCGCGATGACGCCCAGCAGTTGCGCGGCGTCGGTCTGCAGCAAAAGGCCGGTGTGGATGAAGATGTTCTGCCCGCCGGCCACGAACGCGTTCAGCGTGCGGTCGTTGACCAGCACGATGCTGACGGACTCCGCGTCGATGCCGGCCGCCTGGAAGATTGGCCGCGCCATGGTGCGGATGGTATGTTCCGTCTCCGCGTCGCTGAGGAGTTGCATCTCACGGCGCTGGGCGCCAGCCGGCGCCGCCCACGACAGGAACGACACAGCGACCATGGCGACGATTGAAACGAGCCTGCTCGGCTTGCGCACCTTTCCGACCTCCGGCGATCCGCAGGGGCGCTCCGCCCCCATCCGCCAAATCTGGCGCCCCAGAATTTGGCATCAATGGGGCGCGATTGCGATAGCCGCGCTGGTCCTGCCGGCGTGCGTCAATACGAAATACAAGACCAACGCGCCGCTCCAGGCCTTCGCCGTGGCCGACGAGCCGCGCGCCGCGCAGGTCGGCCGCGAGATCCTGGACGGCGGCGGCACCGCCGCCGACGCGGTCGCCGCCATGGCCCTGAGCATGGCCGCCACCCTGCCGTCGCGCGCCGGGCTGGCCGGCGGCGGCGTGTGCGTGGTGTTCGACGCGGCGAAGAAGGAAACCCGCACGCTGGACTTCCTGCCGCGCGCTGTGCGCCCCGGCGCTCCGGCGGCTCCGGGCCTGCTGCGCGCCATGGCGGCGCTGCAGGCGACCAACGGCGCCTTCCGCTGGGAGCAGGTGGTGGTCCCCGCCGAGGTGCTGGCCGCCGGCAATCCCGGCATCAGCCGCGCCTTCGCCGAGGATCTGGGCGCCAACGCCGCCCGCCTGACCGACGCCGAGGCGCGGCGCATCTTCGCGCCCGGCGGCCGTCCACTGGCGGAAGGCGCGCCGCTGGCCCAGCCGGACTTGGCTGCGCTGCTCGGCCGCATCCGCCTAAACGGCTTCGGCGCGCTGTACGGCGGGAACACGGGCGACGCGCTGGCCACGGCGCTGGGCACCGACACCGCGTCACTGCGCGCCCAGCAGCCGCGCTGGGCCGGTACGGCGTCGGTCCCCATGGGCAGCTACGCCCTGCACTTCGCCGACCTGCCCGAGCAGCCCTCCGGCAAGGCGCTGGCCTCGGCCTGGACGGCCGGCATGGCCGCCTCCGACGCCCAGCGCGTTCAGCGCGCGCTCGCCGCCCTGCCCGCCACCGGTGGCGCCGAGGCCCCGGCGGCCGGCGTGGCGGCGATGGACGGCCGCGAGAACGCGGTGGCTTGCGCGCTCACGATGGGCGCGCCCTTCGGCACCGGCCGCATGGTGCCGGGCACCGGCCTGCTGACCGCCCAGGGCGTGCAGAGCGCCGGCTTCGGCGCCCCGGCGGTGATCAGCAACAGCATCGTCGGCCGCACGATCCTGTCGTCGGTCGGCACGGCGAAGGGCGGCGACGGCCCGGCCGCCGCCGCGTCGGCGCTGTTCAGCGCGCTGCTGCCGGCGATCGACAGCGACCGCCTGCCCTCCGACATCCTGGCCGCCACCCCGGCCAGCGCACCCGGCCGCGCCGACATCATCGGCTGCCGCCTGGACCCGTCGAACGAGCTGAAGGGCTGCCAGGCCGTCGCCGACCCGCGCGGGCGCGGCGTGGCGCACTCGCTCGACATTCCGCGCTGATCCCAAAAGAAAACGCGCCGCGAGCCCAGGCTCGCGGCGCGTTTCCCTGTTTCGAAGCCCGGCCGCGCCAAGGCGCGGCCATGGCCGCCTTACATGCAGGTCGCCTGCGCCGTCATGATGATCTCCACGCCCTTGGCGTGCTTGGAGGTCGCGGCGGCGGCGTCTTCGGCCTTGCCGCTCGCCATGGCGGCGTTCACGGCCTTCATCGCCTCCAGGGCGGCGGTGCGGTCGGCGCCGGTGATCTTGCCCGACGCGCACTTGCAGGACTTGGCCGTCTCCGGCGACTTGTCGACGCCCGTGCACAGCGCC
Source organism: Azospirillum sp. (assembly GCA_035629155.1). Classification (GTDB taxonomy): domain Bacteria; phylum Pseudomonadota; class Alphaproteobacteria; order Azospirillales; family Azospirillaceae; genus Azospirillum. The sequence continues at coordinate 6,752 of DASPIO010000258.1, forward strand.
TCGAAATCATCGGCGTACGCCATGGCGGGCACCGAAACGAGGGCGAAGGCGGCGACGACGGCAATCTTCAGCGTACGCATGCAAATTGTTCCTTAGCTCGAGTTCGATGAGCGACAGTTCTCATGAAACCGCGACCGCCGTGAAGACAAATTTTTCCAGTTACCGCTGACGATAACCCAAACAAATTTTAAGTTCCGTGCGGCCTATTTATTTCGCGTCTTGGCTGCACGATGTGTACGGTCATTCACACGACCGTCAGTTCGATGTGTACAGCCGTCCACAATCAGCGCGACTCGAAGAATAGACCCCGCGGCACGGCGCGACTCGCGCCCCGCGCGGTCGGCGCAGCCCTCCCATCGGTGACACCGGGTGGCTTCCGGCCGGCCCTGGCGCTATGCTCCCCCATCCCCGAACCATCCCGAACCGGCCCTGCCCCATGTCCCCCAAGAGCATCATCACCCCCAAGGTCTCCCTGCGCGGCCAGATTCCGCCGTTCTTCGTCATGGAGGTCATGCGCGCCGCGGCAGAGCGCGAGCGCGCCGGGCTGGAGGTGCTGCACCTGGAGGTGGGCCAGCCCTCGACCGGCGCGCCCAAGGGCGCCATCGAGGCGGCGCAGAAGGCGCTGGTCGCCGACAAGCTGGGATATACGGAGGCGCTGGGCATCCCGGCGCTGCGTCAGGCCATCGCCGACTGGTACACGCGCCGTTACGGCGTCGCCGTGCCGGCCCGGCGCGTGGTCGCCACCATGGGCTCCTCCGGCGCGTTCCAGCTCGGCTTCCTGGCCGCCTTCGATCCGGGCGACCGGGTCGCCATGGCCTCGCCCAGCTACCCCGCCTACCGCCACACGCTGACCGCCATCGGCGTCGAGCCGGTGGAGATCGAGGCCGGGCCGGAAACCGGTTTCCAGCCCACCGTGGCGATGCTGGAAGCGCTGGGCAAGCCGATCCAGGGGCTGATCGTCGCCAGCCCGGCCAATCCCACCGGAACGATGCTCAGCCGCGCCGAGCTGACCGCCCTGTCCGACTGGTGCGACGCCAACGGCGTGCGGCTGGTGTCGGATGAGATCTACCACGGCCTGACCTACGGCCCCGAAGCGGTGACCGCCGCCGAGGTGAACGAGCGGGCGCTGGTCGTCAACAGCTTCTCCAAGTACTTCTCCATGACCGGCTGGCGCCTGGGCTGGATGGTGGTGCCGGACGAGCTGCTGCGCTCCGTCGAATGCCTGGCGCAGAACCTGTTCATCTCGGCGCCGACGCTGGCGCAGCACGCCGGCCTCGCCGCCTTCGACTGCACGGAGGAGCTGGACGGCCACGTCGCCCGCTACGCCCGCAACCGCGAGCTGTTGCTGCGCGAGTTGCCCAAGGCCGGCTTCGATCGGCTGGCGCCCGCCGATGGCGCCTTCTACGTCTACGCCGACGTCTCGGCCATGACCGATGATTCGGAGGCGTTCTGTAAGCGGTTGCTGGCCGACACCGGCATCGCCGCCACTCCCGGCATCGACTTCGACCCCGCCCGCGGCCGGCGCTTCATGCGTTTCAGCTTCGCCGGATCGGAGGAAACGATCGCCGAGGCCGCCCGGCGGCTGATCGCATGGCGGGGGTAGGCGCCCCCTACTCCGCCACCCTCTCGCCCGCCCTTTCATCGACGCGGTCGAACTGCAGCGCCGCCAGCCGGGCGTAGAGACCGCCCTGGCCGACGAGGTCGGCGTGGCGGCCGGAGGCCACGATGCGGCCGCGCTCCATCACCGCGATGCGGTCGGCGTTCAGCACGGTCGCCAGACGGTGCGCGATGATCAGCGTGGTGCGCTGCTTCATCAGCTTTTCCAGTGCGTCCTGCACCATCCGCTCGCTCTCGGCGTCCAGCGCCGAGGTGGCCTCGTCCAGCAGCAGGACCGGCGGGTCGCGCAGGATGGCGCGGGCGATGGCGATGCGCTGGCGCTGGCCGCCGGACAGGCGCACGCCCTTCTCGCCCAGGAAGGTGGACAGGCCTTGTGGCAGGGCCTCCAGGAACTCCAGCGCGTGCGCCGCGTCGGCGGCGGCGCGCACCTCGGCGTCGCTGGCGTCGGGGCGGCCGTAGCGGATGTTCTCCCAGGCGTCGGCGGAGAAGATCACCGGGTCCTGCGAGACGAGGCCGATGCGCCGCCGCACGTCCGACGGGTCGGCGGCCCGCACGTCCACCCCATCCAGCCGGATCAGCCCGGCCTGCGGGTCGTAGAAGCGCAGCAGAAGCTGGAACACGGTGGACTTGCCGGCGCCCGAGGGGCCGACCAGCGCCACCGTCTCGCCCGGCGCCACGTCCAGCGTGAAGTCCTCCAGCGCCGCGTCGTCCGGGCGCGATGGATAGTGGAAGCGCACGCCCTCGAACGCCAGGGCGCCCTTGGCCGGGGCGGGGAGCGGCACCGGGCTGGCGGGCGGGCGAATCTCCGGCTCGGTCGCCAGCAGATCGAACAGCCGCTCGGTGGCGCCCGAGGCGCGCTGGAGATCGCCGATCACCTCGCTGATGGCGCCGACGGAGCCCGCCACGACGACGGCGTAGATGACGAAGGCCGACAGCTCGCCCGGCGTCAGGCGGCCGGCCAGCACGTCGTGCCCGCCGATCCACAGGATGGTGCCGACGGCGCCGAAGACCAGGACGATGACGATCACCGTCATGATGGCGCGCACCTGCACGCGGCGGATGGCGACGCCGAACGCCTCCTCCACCCGCTCGCCGAAGCGGGCGCGCTCGATGGGCTCGTGGGTGTAGGCCTGCACGGTGCGGATACCGCCCAGCGTCTCGTCGACGAAGGCGCCGACGTCCGCCACCTTGTCCTGGCTGGTCCGCGACAGGGCGCGCACGCGCCGGCCGAACAGGATGATGGGGAAGACGACCAGCGGCACCACCAGGAACACCAGCGCCGTCAGCTTGACCGAGGTGACCAGCAGCATCACCGTGCCGCCGATGAACATCAGCGTGTTGCGCAAGGCGATGGAGGCGGAGGAGCCGACCACCACCTGCAACAGCGTGGTGTCGGTGGTCAGCCGCGACATGATCTCGCCGGTCCGCGTCGTCTCGTAGAAGCCGGGAGACAGCTTCAGCACGTGGTCGTAGACGGCGCGCCGCAGGTCGGCCACCACCCGCTCGCCCACCCAGGAGACGAGATAGAAGCGCCCGTACGTCGCCCCCGCCATCAGCACGATGACCCCCAGCAGCACCAGCAGAGCGCGGTCGAGCAGTGCGGCATTGCCCGCGGCGAACCCGTGGTCGACCAGAACGCGCAGCCCCTGCCCCATCCCCAGCACGGTGCCGGCCGCCACGGTCAGCGCCAGCATCGCCCCGGCGATCCGCCAGCGGTACGGCATCAGGAAGGGCACGAGCCGGCGCAGCGGTTTCAGGTCGCGCTTGCGCTCCACCTCGGGCTTCGAGGCGGATTCGGCGGAGGAGGGTTCGCGGAAGGCCATGCGGGGCAAGCATCAGGAGCTGTGGAAACCCCGCCCATATGGCACCCTTGCTCCGTTCAAGCAAGGCAAGCCGCACCAAACACCCGAGATGCGCACGGAAGCGGTTGCGCGAAGGCGCCTCCTTTGCTATGAACCGCGCTCGCTTTTCACGGGACCTTCGCCATGAAGAATGACATCCATCCGGAATACCACGAGATCAACGTCGTCATGACCGACGGCAGCTCGTTCAAGACCCGGAGCACCTGGGGCAAGGCTGGCGACACGCTGCGCCTCGACATCGATCCCAAGTCGCACCCGGCTTGGACGGGCGTTCAGAAGCTGCTCGACACGGGCGGCCAGATCGCCAAGTTCAACAAGCGCTTCGCCAGCTTCGGCCTGAAGAAGTAAGGCCGTCGTTCTGTCGCGCGAAAAAGGGCGCCCGGTCGGCCGGGCGCCCTTTTCGTGTTCGTGCGTCCGCGGCTCAACTCGCCAGCGCCACGGCGCGGCGCACCTGCTCGTCCAGGCGGGCGACGCGCATGTACAGGCGGTGGCTGCGCTCCAGCAAACTGCGCAGGCCGGCCGGCAAATCCTCGTTCTCGGGGCCGGCGGGGTCGGTGCAGATATCGCCGCCGGACAGGGCGTAATCCTCCGACGCCGCCTGGGCCGGCGTGATCTCGCCGGCGTGTACGGCCTTCTGCGCCAGCAGCCACGCCATCACCTGCGTCAGGCGGCTGGTGACCCGCATGGATTCATAGCTGACCTGGAGCCGCACGTGCGGCGGCAGGTTCCGCTGGTCGATGGATTCGTGGTAGGCGATGTAGTTGCGCGCTTCGATCAGCAGCGCCATCGTCTCGTCGTACGGACCGTTGAAAAAGGTGGGATTTCCGATCACGGCCGTGCCCCTCCCGCGGCCGCGAGGCCCGTTTCCGAGCGTGGCCGCAACTGATTAACAAAGCATGACCCGCCCCGTCGCCCGGCGGCGCGGCCCCTGTACGCCCCCCTCTTGAACGCCGAACGGGATTGATTATGTCGATGGGCGCTGGCGGGCGCCCGTTCGGGGCCCTCCGGTTTTGCGTGAGCGGGGACCGATGCATCGCGTGGTCCCCGACGGGAATATCGCTCGTATGGAGGATATGACATGCGTACCTACGACCTTTCGCCCCTGTTCCGTTCGACCGTCGGCTTCGATCGTCTGACGCGCCTGCTCGAAGCTGCGACCAACGGCGAGGAGGCGGCGTCCTACCCGCCCTACAACATCGAGAAGCTGGGCGAAGACGCCTACCGGATCACCATGGCCGTCGCCGGCTTCGGTCCGGAGGACCTGGAGATCACCGCACAGCAGAACTCGCTGGTGGTCACGGGCAAAGCTAAGAAGGAGCAGGAGGCCGGCCAATTCCTCTACCGGGGTATCGCCGGGCGCGCATTCGAGCGCCGCTTCCAGCTTGCGGATTTCATCAAGGTGAGTGGTGCCAGCCTGCTGAACGGCCTGCTCCACATCGACCTCGTCCGTGAGATCCCGGAGACCATGAAGCCCCGCACCATCCGGATCGAGGCCAGCCAGACCGGCCCGGCCCTGACCCAGCAGGCGGCGTAACCTCCAAAGTCCCTCCCCCGGCGATGCCGGGGGAGGGAGATTCACACGATTTCCACCACTTCCGTGTCCGGCATCACCCGTTCGGCCGGCAGGTGCACCGTCACGGTGGTCCCACGGCCGGGGGCCGAGTCGATGGTCAGCTCCCCGCCGTGCAACTCGACCAGACGCTTGGTCAGCGGCAGTCCCAGGCCGGTGCCCTCGTAGCGGCGGGTCATCGACTGGTCGACCTGGCTGAACGGCGCCAGCGCCACCGGAATGTCCTCCGGCGCCATGCCCACGCCGGTGTCGCGCACGCACAGATCCAGCCCGCCGTCGGCGGCACGCCGCCCGGCCAGCGTCACGGTGCCGCCGGTGTCGGTGAACTTGATGCCGTTCGACAGCAGGTTCAGCAGGATCTGCCGCAGCCGCAGCTCGTCGGCGCGCACCGGCGGCAGGCTCTTTTCGAGATCGATGGCAAGCGCCACGCCGCGCTGCCCCGCCTGCATGGCGACGAAGTTGAGGGCCTGCCCCGCGAGGTCGGTCAGATCCACCAGATGCTCCGCCAGCCGCAGCGCCCCCGCCTCGATCTTCGAGATGTCCAGAATGTCGTCGATGACCGCCAGCAGGTGCTCGCCCGAACGGCGGATCGAGCCGGCGTATTCGGTGTAGCGGTCTATGGCGTCCACACCCAGCAGCCGCATCTCGATGACCTGCGCGAAGCCGATGACGGCGTTCAGCGGTGTGCGCAGCTCGTGGCTCATCGTGGCCAGGAAGGCCGATTTGGCGCGATCCGCCGCCTCGGCCAGCTCCTTGGCCTGGATCAGCTCCCGCTCGACGCGCTTTCGTTCGGTGACGTCGCGGATGATGCCGGCGAACAGCCGGCGCCCGTTCACCTCCACAGGGGCCACCGACAGCTCGATCGGGAACTGCGTGCCGTCACCGCGCAGCGCCCAGAACTCGTTCGACCGGCCGATGCTTCCGCTGCCGCGCCCCTCCCGATAGCGCTTGAGGTAACAATCGTGCGCCGCGCCGTGCGGCAGCGGCATCAGCCGGTTCACCTTTTGCCACAGCATGTCGGATGCCGGGATGCCGAACATGCGCTCGGCCGCCCGGTTGTAGCTGTGGATGATGCCTTCCTCGTCGATGGTCAGGATGGCGTCGGCCGCGGCGTCGACGATGGCGTTGGTGCGCGCCTCGGCCATCAGCAGCGCCTCGGCCGTGCGCACG
>DASPIO010000259.1:0-9999 GCA_035629155.1 Azospirillum sp.
CTCCATGCGCTCCCACAACTCACCCGGCAACCGCCAGCCATCGTCTTGAACCAACTTGCCCATGGGAACCCCCATGCCCGAATGCACTGGAGGTCCAACAGCTCAGGCGCACCACGATCCCTACTGGAATAGATTCTAAGGGTTGTCGGATGCCTGCCTGCATATCCGAACCGTGCGGATGCCGCACCGGCGGGCGTCCGACAAGCCTTAACATTAGCGGATGTCGGGTCAGCCGGAGGCCCGGAGACGGAACTCCCGTCTCCGGACACGTCTGCGGCATCAGCCTTCCAGAATGATGCAGTCCTGGAAAATCACCTCCCTTGTCCGTCCGGCGCCGGTCCGTCCGCTCGCCATTCCCAGGGCCCGCGCCGTCAGCGTGCGGTTGGCCGGGCTGGAAGGCTTCAGGTCGGTGCGCTCGGCGATCAGCGCCTGGGCGAGCGGCGCGTCGCCGCCGCGGATCGCCGCCTCGACCAGCGTCAGGTCGATGAGGTCGCGCTGCGCGTGGCTGCCGCCGAAGCGGTGGGCGCGGGTGCGCACCGCGTACAGCAGGTCGGCCGCCGTCCGGTAATCGCCCCGGCCGAACGCCCGGAGCGCCCGGCACACCGGCACCCCGACCTCGCGCGCCATCATGGCCCCGGTGCCCCGGCCCCGTTGCGCCGCGGACTCCTGGGCGGCGAGGGCGCGTTCCGCCGCGTCGTCGCGGCCATCGCCCACGAAGGCCATCATGGCGTGCGCGTCGTTGAAGGCGTAGTAGCCGTCGGCCGCGGCCCGCTCCCAGGAATCGGCGACGTCGCGCCAGCGGTCGCCCACATCGACGCCGCGCAGGTGCAGGCGCCAGAGCATGGCGGAGGCGTCCACAAGCTCCAGCGCCATCGACGCCGGGTTCGGCCGGACGTGCGCGTCGTAGAGCGCCAGCACCCGCTCCGTCTCGCCCTGCTCCAGGTGGTAGAGCGCCAGGTGCCACCAGTTGTGGAAGGAGAAGGCGTTGTTGTCCGCCCACTGCGCCTGCCGGGTCTCCAGCCACTCCACGCCCTCGCCGACCCGGCCCTGCATCTCCATCACGTGCGCCACGGCGTGGATCGCCCACGGGTCCCGGTGGTTGAGGGTCAGCGCCCGGCGCCCGGCCTCCTCGGCGCGGCCGTAGAGGTTGTTCTGCTCCAGCCCGAAGGCGTGCATGCCCAGCACGTAGCCGAAGCCCGGCACCCCCTCGTCCCAGTGCGGCAGCACCTGCGCCACGCGGTCGCGCAGCATGCGGGATTCGCCCAGGAAGAAATCGGTCTGGTGCCCGATCTGGAGCGCCAGGATGTCGCGCGGGTGCTCCTGCACGATCCGGCCGTAGAGGGCGGCGGCGCGCTCCAGGTTGCCCTCCATCCAGGCGCGGGCCGCGGCGATGTGGGCGCGTTCGCGGTCGTTGGCGCCGGCCGACAGGGCTTCCGCCGCCTCGACGCTGCGGCGCAGGTCGGGCTGGACCGCGGCCTCGTTGCAGGTGGCGTAGACGCCCGCCTTGAAGCAGTGGCCCATCACGAAGCCCGGATCTTCCTCCAACGCCTCGTCGATGACGGCGATGAAGTCGAGGTAATACCCGTTCAGCAGGTCCACGGCGGCGTCGAAGCGGTCCAGCGCGGCTTGGCTGCGGGTGGACACGGCCAGCCCGCGGGTGTCGTGCAGCGTCATGGTCTCTCTCCCTGAAGGACGTTGCGGTTGCTGCCTTTCTGATGCAGCGGCGTGATGCGGGCGTGAAACCGGAGGGGAGCGGAGCGTGAAAATGCGTTTTCCGGCCCCGGCGATGCATTTTCACGCCCGCTTCACGGGCGCGCGCACGCCCGGCTGACGGGCGGGCCGGCAGGAAAGGGGCATCGCAACCGCCGAACGGAGCCCCGCCATGCCGACCGACACCGCACCGGCCGCCGCCCTCACCCTGCGCCCCGCGCGCCGCGACGACAGTCGGCGCATCGCCGAGCTGATCCGCATGGCCGCGGACGGCGTGGCCGACTACATCTGGAGCACGCTCGCCGCCCCCGGAGAAGACCTGCTCGACGTCGGCGCGCGGCGCTACGCCCGCGACGGCGTGGGGTTCGGCTACCGCAACGCCGTCCTGGCCGAGCACGACGGCGCGGCGATCGGATTCGTGCTCGCCTTCGCCATGCCGCCGCGCATGGACGCGGCGGCGGAGCCGGAGGCCGATCCCGTCCTGCGCCCCTACGCGGAGCTGGAGGTCCCCGGCAGCCTGTACATCGCCGGGATCGGCGTCCAGGAGGGGTACCGCCGGCATGGTGTCGCCACCCGCCTGCTGGCGGTCGCCCGCGCCCGCGCGCGGGCGGAGGCGCTGGACGGCATGAGCGCCATCGTCTTCGCGGCCAACACGGCCTCGCGCCGCCTCTTCCAGGGCCAGGGCTTCGCCGTGATCGACCGCCGCGCCGTGGTCCCGCACCCGATGATCCGCCACACCGGCGAGGCGCTGCTGTACCACGCGCACCCCTGAGGCCGGGTCACCCGCGCAGCGCCGCCTCCAGCCGCACGACCGGTGGGGCGTAGCCGGCACGCCGGCACTCCTCCAGCACGCGGACGAGCGCCGCGCGGGCCGCCGCGTCGCGCCGGCCGCCGCCCCAGGCGGCGAGCGCCCGGCCGCGCGCCGCGAACAGCGTGCACCAGGGCAGCGGCTCCACGCCGGCGTAGGCCTCCAAGGAGGCGGCATAGCGTTCGGCCAGTGCCCAGTCGGCGAGGTCCAGCGCGGTGTCGATGGCCTCACGGTAGAATTGCAGGTGGTTGTGCCCGACGCTGCCGCCGGCCAGGAGCCCCTCCCCCTCGTCGAGCACCGCGCGGCGGGTGGGCGGGTCGCCGCCGCACAGCGCCAGCTCCGCCAGGATGGACGGCCCGATGTAGCCCGGCCCGGTCTCGCGGGCGATCTCCATCGCCCGGTGCAGCAGCACGCGGGCGGGCCCCGGATGGCCGGCGGCGCGTTCCAGCCTCGCCTCGTACAGCAGGTGCTCCGCCTCGAAGCGGCGCGCGCCCAACTGCTGCGTCAGCGCCCGCGCCCGGGCCAGATGGTCGCGCCCGGTGTCCTCCTCGCCCAGTTCGAACAGCACCTCGTAGGCGCAGATGTGCGACAGCAGCTCGGCCCGGCGGTGGCCGATGGCCTGCGCCGCGCGCGCTCCCGCGCGGGCATCCTCGGCGGCGCCATGCAGGTCGTTGAGGTACAGGCGGGTGATCGCGACCATGTAGAGGTTCGACACTTCGACCCGCCGCAACCCCTGCTGCCGCGCCAGCGCGACGCAGCGGGCGAAGTGCTCGTGCGCCGTCGCCATGCGGCCGTGGGCGTAGTGCGCGTCGCCGAGCCCGCCCAGCGCGGCCGTTTCCAGGTCCGCGGCGCCGGCCTGCCGTGCCCAGTCGAGCGCCGCCCGATGCTCACGCAGGCAGCCCTCCAGGTCGCCGCGGGGGAAGCACAGGTTGCCGCGCATGTGGTGGATGCGCGCCCGGTCGGCCGGCAGACCGGCCAGGACCGCCGCCTCTTCCGCCTCGGCGAGCGCCGCCATGGCGCCGTCCAGATCCTCGGTCACCCGCTTGGCCGCGGCCAGCCCCAGGCATGCGCGGGAGCGTTCCGCGTCGTCGGTGGCCAGGGCGCGGGCCTCGGCGAAGGCCTCCGCCGCCCGGTGCACCTCGCCCAGCGCCTCCAGCAGCTCGGCCCGCTGGCAGGCGAGCGCGAAACGCTCCGGCGGCGTGGCGGCCAGCTCCAGCCCGCGGTCCGCCAGCCCCATGGCCCGCTCGAAACGGAAATCGGCGGCGCAGGCCTCGGCCGCCCGGCGGTAGGCCGTGGCGGCAGCGGGATCCTCGGCCCGGTCGAGGTGTTCGGCGTGCCGGACCGGATCGCGCGCCGCGTACCAGCCGGCCGCCTGCCGGTGCAGGTCCGTACGCTGGGAGCGGAGCAGCGCCCCGTACACCGCCTCCTGCACCAAGGCGTGGGCGAACAGGAACTCCTCACCGTCGGGGCGGACCAGCGCCTGCTCGATCAGCGGCGCGCAGCCGTAGCCGGGGTCGTCGATCAGGTGCCGCAGAGCGTCCGGGGCGAAGCGCGGGCCGAGGACGGATGCCGCCTGAAGGGCCCGCCGGTCGCGTGGGGCCAGCGCATCGGTGCGGGTCAGGACGATGCCGTGGATGGTGCCGGGCACCGCCGCGTCCTCCCGGCTGCGCAGCAGCTGTTCCAGGAACAGCGGGTTGCCGCCGGCCCGCGCCACGCTGCGCTCGGCGTGCGGGTCGCCCGCGTCGGCGTAGTGGCCGGCGAGCGTCAGCGCCTCGGCACGGCGCAACGGCGCCAGATCGAGGGTCAGCACCGGCCCCCCGGCCAGTTGGGCGCGCCACTCCGCCCCCAGCGGGTCGCCCTGGGCGCGCGTGGACAGCGCCAGCACCGCCGGACAATCGGCCACGACCCCCGCCAGCATCGCCAGATAGGACAGCGTCTGCGAGTCCGCCCAGTGGACGTCCTCCACCACCAGCAGCACGGGCTGCTCGGCGCTACGGGCGCGCAGGAGATCGCCCATGGCGTCGCGCCGGCCGCGGTCGCGCGTGGGATGGTCCAGGGCCTCGTACATCCGGCGCAGCTCCGGTGGCTGCGGCTGCTCGATCAGCGGGGGCAGGTGCAGCCGCGCGCCCTCGGGCAGGCGCCCTTCGGCGAACAGCCGGTCCAGGTCGGCCGGCGAGCCGGCAAGACCGCGCATGAGCGCCCGCAGGGCGTCCTGGCCACGCCCGACGCCGACGCCGATCACCGCCCCGGCGGCGCAACGCACCCCCTGGGACGCTGCAACGCGCTTGAACTCCTCGATCAGGCGGCTCTTGCCGATGCCGGGCTCGCCGCGCAACTGGATCGTGGTCCCGCCGCCGGTTTCGCGGCAGGCCGCGAGCGCCGCGCCGAACTGCCGCAATTCCGCCTGCCGCCCGACCAGCGGACGCTGCGGCAGGATCGTGTCGACATTGTGCAGGCCGGTCAAGCGCCAGACCGCGCGCCCGTCGTCGGCCGTGACGGCCGGCTGCACGCCGATGCGTTCGCCCAGCGCCCCGCGCACCCCGTCGCACACCAGCGTCTCGCCCGGCGCGGCCAGCGCGGCGAGACGCGGCGCGTCGTGCATGGCCCGGCCGGTGACAGCGTGCCCGCCGGCCCCGTCCACCACAACCATGCCGCAAGACACCCCCGTGCGCGCGGCCACCGGGCGCTCCCTGGTCGCGTCGCCGAGGCTGGCGTGAATCTCCAGGGCCGCGCGCACCGCACGCCAGGGTTCGTCACCGAAGGATCGCCGCACCCCGAACGCAGCGAGTGCAGTGTCCCCGGCGTGCCGCAGCGTCTCCCCGCCATAATCCGCGACGATGCCGCCGATGCGGTCGAACAGCCCGGTGGTGAAGGCATGCGCGTCCTCCGGGTCGAGCGCGGCGCCGACCCGCTCCATCCCGGCCAGGGACACGCAGAGAATGGTTCCATGCCGTATCTCCGGCCCCGGAATCTCCTGGCTGGGCATCTCCGAGAGTGGAATCTCCGGCGCTGGAGGCGCTTCGGGTGGGGCTTCCGGCAAGGGCTTCCATGGCAGCATGTCGGCAGGGGCTTGGTCCTCCTTCCGGTTGCGGACGTGGCGGCGCTCGCGGATGGCACGGTACACGCGCTCGGTTTCCGGCTCCGGCAAGACGCCGAGTTCCTGCTCCAGCATGGCACGGCAGGCTTGGTACTGCTTCAGCGCGACCGTGTGCCGCCCCTGGCGGGCATAGAGCTGCATCAGCGCGCGGTGGGCCGGCTCCTGAAGGGGATCGAGCGCCAGCAGGCGTATCGCGGTGCGCACGCCGGCCTCCGTCGCGCCAGCCGCCAGCGCCTGGTCGAGCCGCCGCGCCATGGCCCCCAGAGCCATTTCCCGCAGGCGCTGCCGCTCGACCGTCAGCCATCCCTCGAAGGCTTCCGCGTTCAGCGACAGGCCTTCGAACAGGTCCCCACGATAGAGCGCGGCGGCCCGGTCCAGGGCATCCGGTGTCCCCTCGGCAATGGCCCGTTCGAACGCCGCCGCGTCGGTTTCCAGGGCGCCGGGGGTCAGCGCCACCTGTTCCCCCTCGACGCGCAGGACCGGCGAGCCCTCGTCGGGAAAGGTTCGGCGCAGGGTGGCGATCACTTGGCGCAGGCTGCTGCGGGCCTGGGCATCGGGGCTGTCCCCCCACAGGAGGCCCGCCAGCTTTTCACGGGATTGCGCCTGGTCCGGACGCAGGGCCAGATACGCCAGCAGGCCCATGGCCTTCCTGACGGTCAACGGAAACGGCGTGCCCGCCGGCGTTCGGAGGTCGAACCCGCCAAAGAGGTTGAGGCTCCAAGCTCCCATTGCTGTCCCCTGCTTGGCGCTGGGGCCGCGCAGGAGTTTATTTTGCCACCCGGACCTTTCGCACCCAAACGGATTTCTCGTCCATATCCGCCTGCGCCCATCCGAAAGGATGAGGCATCGGGTGCATCGCTTGGAACGACTTTATTATCGATGGAACGAGTCTGTTGGCATGCCCCAGCGACAGCGCGGCCTCCGCCTTCGCGCGGGCCGGCGTTATGCTCTCTTGCGCATAGCGTTGGATGCGGTATGATTGCGAATGAGTTTCACCGGCGACCCCGGTGGAAGCCAGACCTGAACCTGATGCGCCTCCCGGCTTCCCGCCGGGAGGCTTTTTCGGTCACGCCCGCCGCACGCCTCCAGTGGCGCCGCCGAGGCGGGCGCGCAGCACCTCCCGCGTCAGCAGGCCCAGGTAGAGGCTGTTGGTCACCAGATAGCGCCGCCACATGCGCCGCGGCTCCTGCAGCACGCGGTAGAGCCATTCCAGACCGGCGCGCTGCATCCAGTCCGGCGCCCGGCGGGTGATGCCGGCCATAACGTCGATGGAGCCGCCCACCCCCATCAGGAAGGACACGCCCATCCGGTCGCGGTAGAGCTGGGTGAAGCGCTCCTTCATCGGGCTGGACATGGCGACGAACAGGCAGTCGGCGCGGGACGCGCGGATCGCCTCGACCACCTCTTCCTCCTGGTCGCGCTTGAAATAGCCGTCGCGCCAGCCGGCGATGTCGATGTCCGGATGGCGGCGGCGGATGTTGGCGACCGCCTGCTCCAGCACCGCCGGCTTGGCGCCCAGGATGTAGGGGCGGTAGCCGCGCCGGGCGCACAGCGCCAGCACGCGGTCCATCAGGTCGATGCCGGCCACCCGCGCCGGCACCGGCAAGCCCATCAGCCGCGCACCCCAGACGATGCCCATGCCGTCGATGTTGATCAGGTCGCTCTCGACCACGTCGCGGTGCAGGTCGGCGTCGCGGCGCATGCTGATCAGCTTGGACACGTTGACCACGACGTGCTGCAGCCGCACGCGCTGGGCCAGCGCCGAATCGATGACGGCGACCGTCTCCTCCATGTCGAGGGGATCGAGGGGCACGCCGAGGAAGTCGATCCGCCGCGCCCTCACGCCGCGCGCGTCGAGGAAGTCGCCGGCGCTGCGGTCGACACCCGAAAGCCCGTCCATGGAACCTCCTTCGCACTCACGTTGCGGCGTTGGGTTTTCGCTGACGCTCAACCCAACCTACGGGGCACGTCGTAGGTTGGGTTGAGGCGCCGCCGAAAACCCAACGTCGGCCCTCACCACACGCCGACGGTGTCGATGACGAACTTGTCCTTCAGCAGGTCGCGGTCGACGTAGAGGAAGCCCATGTGGTCGACCAGAAGCACCACCAGGTTCGCCTGGTCCAGCGCCGCGTCGAAGTCGGTCAGCTCCAGGCCCAGTTCCTCCAGCTCGCGCGGCAGCTTGTTGACGTGCGGCTCGACGACCAGCAGCTTGCCGACCTTCTCGCGGGCGAGGTTGGCGACGATGTGCACCGCCGGGCTCTCGCGCAAATCGTCCACGTCCTTCTTGTAGGACAGGCCGAGGCAGGCGATGACCGGCTCCTTCAGGTGCTGCGCCTTCTCGCGCACCTTGGCGCAGACGAACTCCGGCTTGCCGTCGTTCACCGCGCGCGCCGCGCTGATCAGGCGCGATTCGTCCGGCGCGCTGTCGACGATGAACCACGGGTCGACGGCGATGCAGTGACCGCCGACGCCGGGGCCGGGGCGCAGGATGTTCACGCGCGGGTGCAGGTTGGCGAGCTTGATCAGCTCCCACACGTTGATCTTCAGCTTGTCGCAGATGACCGACAGCTCGTTGGCGTAGGCGATGTTGACGTCGCGGTAGGCGTTCTCCGCCAGCTTCGCCAGCTCGGCCGTGCGGGCGTTGGTCGGCCGGCACTCGCCCTCGCAGATGATCTTGTAGAGCTGGAGCGCCTGCTGCGCGCACTTGCGGGTGATGCCGCCGATGACGCGGGCGTTGTTCACCACCTCGTCCAGGATGCGGCCGGGCAGCACGCGCTCCGGGCAGTGGGCGACGCGGACGTCGGACAGCTCGCCGCGCTGGGTGGGGAAGGTGAGGTCGGGGCGCTCCTCCGCCATCCAGGTGCACATGCGCTCGGTCGTGCCGACCGGCGAGGTGGATTCGAGGATCACCAGGTCGCCTTCCTTCAGCACCTTGGCCACCGCGCGCGCGGCGCTCTCGACGTAGCTGAGGTCGGGCCAGTGGTGCCCCTCGACGTCCTGGAACGGCGTGGGCACCGCGATGATGAAGGCGTCCGCCGGCTCCGCCGTCTGCGAGGCACGCAGCTTGCCGGCCTCCACCACGCGGCGCAGGAGCGCGCCCAGGTTCGGCTCGACGATGTGCGGCTCGCCGGCGTTGATGCGCTCGACCACGTGGGCGCTGACGTCGACGCCGATCACCTCGACGCCGCGGTCGGCGAAGACGGCCGCGGTGGGCAGGCCGATGTACCCGAGGCCGACAACGGAAATCCTGCTAACCGATTTCATGGAGCATCCTCGCAATGATGCGGTCGCAGGCGCGACCATCGCCATAAGGGTTGTGGGCACGGCTCATCCGCCGGTAGGCCTCCGCGTCGTCCAGCAGGCGCGTGGCGTGGGTGACCACGGCCTCGGCCGACGGGCCGATCAGCTCGACGGTGCCGGCGGTGACGGCTTCCGGCCGTTCGGTGGTGTCGCGGGTGACCAGCACGGGCTTGCCCAGCGACGGCGCCTCCTCCTGCACGCCGCCGGAATCGGTGACGATCAGGTGCGCGCGCGTCATCAGGTACACGAAGGGCAGGTATTCCTGCGGCGGGATCAGGTGCACGTTGTCCCGACCCTTCAGGATGGCCTGCGCCGCCTTCTGGACGTTGGGGTTCAGGTGGACGGGGAAGACCACCGACACGTCCGGCCGCTCGGCCAGCCAGGACAGCGCGGTGAAGACCTGCTCCAGCCCGCCGTCGAAGTTTTCGCGCCGGTGCCCGGTGGTCAGGATCATCCGCCGCCCGGTGCGCGCGATCTCGTCGAGGAACGGGAACTGCGCGTCCAGCGAGGCGCGCAGGGCCGCGTCCTTCCCGATGCGGTCCACGGCGAACAGCAGCGCGTCGATGACGGTGTTGCCCGTCACCTCGATGCGCGAGGCGTCGATGCCCTCGCGCAGCAGGTTGTCGCGCGACTGGGTGGTGGGGGCGAAGTGCAGGTCGGCGATGCAACTCGCCACCTTGCGGTTCATCTCCTCCGGCCAGGGCGAGAGGAGGTTGCCGGTGCGCAGACCCGCCTCCACGTGGCCGACGGGCGCGCGGGCGTAGAAGGCCGCCATGGCCGTGGCCATGGTGGTGGTCGTGTCGCCCTGGACCAGCACGCGGTCGGGCTTGCATTGGGCGATGACGTCCATGATGCCGGACAGCACCGCGCTGGTGACGTAGGACAACCCCTGGCCGTCGCGCATCACGTCGAGGTCGAAGTCCGGGCGGATGTCGAACAGCTCCAGCACCTGGTCGAGCATCTGCCGGTGCTGCGCGGTCACGCAGACGATCGGCGTCAGCCCGGGCGTGCGCTCCATCGCTTTGAGGAGCGGCGCCATCTTGATGGCCTCTGGCCGGGTGCCGAAGACGATGAGAACTCTCAT
>DASPIO010000260.1:0-6061 GCA_035629155.1 Azospirillum sp.
GCGCTCCATCTCGCGGGCCAGCACCAGCTTCTGCTGGTTGCCGCCGGAAAAGCCGGACACCGGCCGGTCCACGGCGCGCGGGCGCACGTCGTAGGCCTCCATCACGGCCGCACAGCGCGCCCGCACCGCCGCCCAGTCCAGACACATCGGGCCGTTCCACGCCGGGTCGTCGTGGTAGCCGAGGATGAGGTTGGCCGCCGCCGGGAAGCCGGTCACCAGCCCCACCGCCTGCCGGTCCTCCGGCACGTGGCCCGCGCCACGGGCGCGCAGGCTCCGGGCGTCGAAGCCGGATGCGGGCAGGTCCTCGCCCTTCAGGCGGACGCGGCCGGCGCGGATGGGGCGCATGCCGGCCAGCGCCTCCAGCAGCTCCGACTGGCCGTTGCCGGAGACGCCGGCGATGCCGACGATCTCGCCGGCCCGCACGGCGAGGTCCACGCCCTTGACGCGCTCCACCCCCGCGTCGTCGGCGACGTGGAGGCCCCGCACCTCCAGCACCACCGGGCCGGGCGTGGCGGGCGGCTTGGCGACGCGCAACGCCACGCGGCGGCCGACCATCAGCTCGGCCAGTTCCTCCCGGCTGGTGGCGGCGGTGGGGCGCGTCGCCACCACGGCCCCCCGCCGCATCACGGTGACAGCGTCGGTCAGCTCCATCACCTCGCGCAGCTTGTGGGTGATGATGACCACCGTCTTGCCCTGCGCCGCCAGGGCGCGGAGGATGCGGAAGAGGTGGTCGGCCTCCTGCGGCGTCAGCACGCCGGTGGGCTCGTCGAGGATCAGCAGCTCGGCGCCACGGGTCAGCGCCTTCAGGATCTCCACCCGCTGCTGCGCGCCCACCGGCAGCGCGCCGACGGGCGTGTCGAGGTCGACCCCCAGGCCATAGGCGGCGGCCAGCCGCTCCAGCTCGGCCCGCGCGCGGCGGCGGCCGGGGGCGAGCGTCGGCCCGCCCTCGGCGCCCAGCAGCACGTTCTCCAGCGCCGTGAACCGCTCCACCAGCATGAAGTGTTGGTGCACCATGCCGACGCCCCGGCGGATGGCGGCGCGCGGGCTGCCGGGGGGCAGCGGCACGCCGTCCACGCGCACCTCGCCCGCGTCCGGGGCGACGGTGCCGTAGACGATGTTCATGAGCGTGGACTTGCCGGCGCCGTTCTCGCCGACGATGCCGTGGATCGTCCCCTTCGGCACCGCCAGCGACACGTCCCGGTTGGCGTGGGTGGCGCCGAACCACTTGTCGACGCCGATGGCTTCGAGCGCTGGAGCGGTCACGGCGCGTAGGGCTTGACCGGCAGGGTGCCGGCGACGATGGCCGCCCTGGCCTCCTCCACCCGCGTCTCCATGTCGGCGGAGACGAGGGGGCGGTTGTGCTGGTCCAGCGCGTAGGACACCGCGTCCTCCTTCAGGCCCAGCACGCGGTGCCCCGCCGTCCAGGTGCCCTCGCGCGCGCTGCGGAAGCAGTCGTAGACCGCCACGTCGACGCGCTTGAGCATGGAGGTCAGCACCTTGCCGGGGTGCAGGTGGTTCTGGTTGCTGTCCACGCCGATGCCCAGCTTGCCGGCGTCGGCCGCCGCCTGCAGCACGCCCAGGCCGGTGGCCCCGGCGGCGGCGTAGACCACGTCGGCGCCGCGGTCGAACTGGCTCTTCGCCAGCTCGGCGCCGCGCGCCGGGTCGTTCCAGGCGGCCGGGGTGGTGCCGGTCATGTTGACCAGCACCTCGGCCCGCCCGTTCACGTGGCGCACGCCCTGCTCGTAGCCGGTGAGGAAGTTGCGGATCAGCGGGATGTCCATGCCGCCGACGAAGCCGACCTTGCCGGTCTTCGACGCCATCGCGGCCAGCATGCCGACGAGGAAGGAGCCCTCCTCCTCCTTGAAGGTCATGGACCGCACGTTGGGCCGGTCGAGCTTCTCGTCGATCAGGCAGAACCGGGTGTTGGGGAATTCCCTGGAAACCTTGTCCAAAGGCACGGCCTGGGCGAAGCCCATGGCGACGACCACGGTGGCGCCGCGCCGGGCGACGGCGCGCAACGCCTGCTCGCGCTGACCCTCGGCGTTCACCTCGACGTCGCGGTAGGCGATGCCGGTGTCCTTTTTGAAGCGCTCGGCCCCCACGTAGGCGGCCTCGTTGAAGGATTTGTCGAACTTGCCGCCCATGTCGTAGACGACGGCCGGCGCGAACTCCTGCGCCGCCGCTGCTCCGCCTGCCAGCACCAGCAGCGCCGCCGCGATCCCCAGCATCCGTTGCCCGCCCATGTCCCCTCCCAAGTCCGGCCATAGCTGGAATGCGAGGATAATCGGGCAATCCGGAGGGCGACAGGGGATTGTGACGGCCGCCCCTGCGACGCCGCCCCGCATTGACCTGGGCGGCGGACGGGCGGACACTTGGCCCAGGCGATTGATCCTCACCGATCGCTCCCCCTTCGAACGATCGCGGACCGGTTTTTCGCGAAGGGACGCCTTCCGGCCACGGCGCCGGCCCTTCGCCAACCTCCGGTGACTGCCATGACACGCCGATTCAACGAATTCGCCCGCGGGCTGCCGGTGCTGTGCGCCGTTGCCCTGGGTGCCCTCGCGCTCACCGCCGCCACCCCGGCGCTGGGCGGCGACGGCCCGATCTACCTGCGCGCCGACGTCGGCTACGGCGCCTCGCGCGATGCCAAGCTGGAAGACGCCGATCCGGGCGGGCGCAATCCCCTGTACGGCGCCGGCAACTGGGTGAACGGCGACGTCGGCCGCTCGGTGGCGCTGGGCGCCGGCATCGGCGTGCGCGTCCTGCCGGCGCTGCGCGCGGAGGCCGCGGTGCACTGGCTGCCCGGCCTGGAATACACCGGCGTCACGCGCCGCTCCGGCGCGGCGGTACGGGCGGACGCCGACGGCCTCGCCCTGATGGCCAACGTCTACCTCGACCTCGACCGGCTGGACGGCAGCCACGGCGACGGCCCGATCCACCCGTGGGTCAGCGCCGGTCTCGGGACGGCGCGCACGCACCTCGGCACCGTGCGGACGGAAGCCGCCGGGCGCACCATCACCGCGCCGGGCGGCACGTCGTGGCGCTTCGCGTGGTCGCTGGGCTTCGGGGCTGCGGTGGACCTCACCGACTCGCTGGCGCTGGACCTCGGCTACCGCTACCTGGACATGGGCAAGGTGCGCACCGACGGCGGCACGGCGCAGATGGTGTCGGCGGCCGGCACCTTCACGGGTCCGGTGGACCCGGTCGAGGCGCGGCTGCGCACCCACCTCGTCACCGTCGGCCTGCGCTATTCGTTCTGAAGGTGACACCGGCCACCCTCGGCGGTTGACGGAACGGAGTTGACGGACTGGCCCTGTCGGGTTGACTTGACCGGAGCGGGGGGATATGACCCGCTCAGGTCAGGCTCGGCCGCATCCTTGCGGCCAGTCCGGGGCCCGGAAGGAACGGTGGCCGTGCAACAACTGGTGGTGCTGCTTCAGGGGCTGATTCTGGGCATCGCCATCGCTGCGCCGGTCGGCCCCATCGGCCTCCTCTGCATCCGCCGCACCATCGAACACGGCCCTATGATCGGCTTCGCCACCGGCATGGGGGCGGCGGTGGCCGACACCTTCTACGGCGCCATCGCCGCCTTCGGCGTGTCGGCGGCGATCGGCTTCCTCACCGGGCACGAGACGCTCTTCCGCATTGTCGGTGGCATCATTCTGCTGGCGGTCGCCATCCGCACCTACCGCCAGAGCCCGTCCGCCGAGGAGCGGGAGGTGGACGCCGCGCCCGACAGCCGCACCGCCATCAGCGGCTTCATGACCGGGCTGTCGCTGACCATGACCAACCCGGCGACGATCTTCGCCTTCATCGCCGTGTTCGCCGGCTTCGGCCTGGGTGCTGACCTGGGCCACTTCGACGCCGCCACCATGGTGCTGGGGGTGTTCCTGGGTTCGGCCAGCTGGTGGCTGGCGCTGTCGTCCGGCGTGGCGGCGGTGCGCCACCGCATCTCCGACCAGGGGCTCGCGCTGCTCAACCACTGCACGGGGATCGCGCTGGCGGTCTTCGGCCTGTGGGCGCTTGCCACCGGCTTCACCGGCATCGTGTCGGCGGCCATCGACTGAGGCCGGCTTCAACGCGCGCCGGAGGGACCGCATTCCGTCGGCATCCGCGATGCCTCCGCCCGCGCCGCGCGGAAGTGCAGGAACAGGCGGAACAGGTAGACGCCGACCAGCACCACCACCAGCCCCACCGTGACGTAGCCGACCAAGGCGTGGATGCCCGGCCAGGTCGACATCATGTAGCCGCTCCACGCCAGCAGCAGCGTCCACAGGATCGAACCGGTGGCCGACGCCAGGCTGTAGCGCCACACCGGCATGCGGCAGGCCCCGGCGGGGATGGAGATCAGCGTGCGCAGCCCGGGCAGCGGCTGCACCAGCAGAACGGCGATGCCGCCGCGTTTCTGGAACCAGCGGGTGGCGCGCTCGACCTGCTTGGGCCGGATGGTCAACCAGTGCCCGTAGCACTTGAGGAAGCGCTTCAGCTTCTCCGGCGTCCACAACCGGCTGGGCAGGTACCAGACGAGTTGTCCCGCCAGCGAGCCCAGGCCGCCGGCGACGGCAATGCCCAGCAGGTGGTACTCGCCGGTGGCCGCGCCGATCCCGGCCAGCGGGATGACCGTCTCCGCCGGCACGGGCGGCACCACGCGCGCCAGCACGAGGAGCAGGAAGATCCCCACGTACCCCATGGAATGCATGATCTGCACGAGCCAGTCCGTCATCCGCCGCCGTCCCTGCTGAACCATTCAGGAACAAGGGCACAAGGGCCGGGTTCCCCGGCGGGCTCACCAAAGGATGCCGAAAGAAAGGAGGAGTCGGACGGGCGCCGGTTGGGGGGCGGGGATGGCGCCCGTCCGTCCTCAAGCCACCTCGGCGCGGGGAGCTGCCGGGTGGCCTGTCGGGTCCCGTGCGTCATGCGCAAGCAGGAGCCTAGGATTTAGAACGGCTCCAAACATGACCGCACCGGACTGAACGGTCCAATCGTTTTTTCCTACTGCTGTGATAGGATGGCCCAATGATCGAGGCCATCACGCTCCGTCAACTCCGCTACCTCGTCGCCGTCGCGGACGCGCTGCATTTCGGCCGCGCCGCCGACTCCTGCCACGTCAGCCAACCCAGCCTGTCGGCGCAGATCCAGCAGTTGGAGGACGCGCTGGGCGTCAGCCTGATCGAGCGCACGCAACGCCGCGTCCTGCTGACGCCGGCGGGGCGCGAGGCGGTGGCGCGCGCCCGGCGCATCCTGGGGGCCGTGGCCGATCTAGCGGCGACAGCGCGCAGCGCCGGGACGCCGCTGGGCGGCGAATTGCGCCTGGGCGCCATCCCGACGCTGGCGCCCTACTACCTGCCGCGCGTGCTGCCCTGCCTGCGCCGCGACCATCCCGGCCTCCAGCTCTTCCTGCGCGAGGACCTGACGGGCCGCCTGGCGGAGATGCTGCGCGGCGGCGGGCTGGACGCGCTGCTGCTGGCGCTGCCGGTGGACGAGCCGGGCTTCGAGTGCGTCCCGCTGTTCGACGAGCCATTCCGCGTTGCCCTTCCCACCGGCCACCCGCTCACCACGCGCGAGACACTGACGGACGCCGACCTCGCCGACGAGCGCCTGCTGCTGCTGGAGGACGGGCATTGCTTCCGCGACCAGGCGCTCGCCGTCTGCGGCCTGCACGGCACGCCGGAGCGCAGCGGCTTCGCCGCCACGTCCCTGCACACGCTGTGCGAGATGGTGGGCGGGCACATCGGCGTCACGCTGCTGCCGGCGCTGGCCTGTTCGCGCACGCCCGAGGGGGTGGAGACCCGCCCCTTTACAGAGCCGCAGCCGACGCGCCGCATCGGCCTCGTCTGGCGCAAGGGAAGCCCGCGGGCACCGGAGCTGCAGCTGCTCGCCGACTACCTGCGCGACCACCTGCCGGACGGGGTCGCCGGGGCCTAGTGCACTGACACAAACATAGGATTCACAGCGGGCGTCGGGCATGCGATTCTATCGGCATGGCCCAGACCGTCAGCGTCATCGTTGGACCGGAGGATCGCGCGCGCTTGGCCGCGGTCGTCGGCGACCGCAACCGCCC
>DASPIO010000261.1:0-6124 GCA_035629155.1 Azospirillum sp.
ATCTCGAGCGCCTTGTCGAACAGGGCCTCGGCGGTCTGGTTGCTGTCGTTGCTCATCGCTTGGTCCGTTGGGAGTGGTGGACTCCACAGCTATAACATCCGGCAAGGCGGCTTGGCGCGGGAATTCCGTCGGGTGTGACGAATGGCGATCACGCCTAAGCTTGTCGGCGAAGGCCGGACCCGCCACATTCGCGACCGACTTCCTTCTTTCGGGACCCCATGTCTGCCACCGCCCCCACCCCCACCACCATCATCGACCTCACCGATCCCGCCGGCTACCGTTTCTGGGTGGAGGAGCGCGTGCGCTTCTCCGACCTCGACGTCCTCGGCCACGTCAACAACAACGCCTTCGGCGTGCTCTTCGAGCAGGGCCGCGTCGGTCTGGTGGAGGCGTGCGAGGCGTTCCATCCCGACCTGCCGTGGACGATGGTGCTGGCGCGCAGCGTCATCGACTACCGGGCCGAGATCCGCTACCCGGCCACGGTGCGGGTGGGCGTGCGGCTGCTGCGCCTGGGCAACACCTCCTTCACGCTGGGGTCCGCCATCTTCACCGGCGACACCTGCTCGGCCACGCAGGAGGGGGTGTGCGTCGTCGTCGACCAGAAGACGCACCGCCCGATGCCGATTCCCGAGCGGCTGCGCGCGTCGCTGGCGGAATACTAGAGAACGAGGGACTTCGCCCATGAACGCACCCCGCCTTACCCGCCGCACCGTCCTGGCCGGCGCCGCCGGTCTGACCGGCGCGTTGCTGCTGCCGGATCGGTCCTTCGCCGCGCCGGCGCCCGTCGCGCTGTCGGCCGGCCCGGCGCGGGTGCCGCTGGTGGGGGCGCCGCACCCGGACACGGCGGTGTGGGCCTACAACGGCACGGTGCCGGGGCCGGTGCTGCGCTTCCGTCAGGGCGACACGGCGCGCATAGCCTTCGCCAACGCCCTGCCGGAACCGACGACGGTGCACTGGCACGGCCTGCGCGTGCCCAACGCCATGGACGGCGTGCCCTCGCTCAGCCAGACCGAGGTGCCGGCCGGCGGCACCTTCCAGTACGAGTTCGACCTGAAGGACGCTGGCACCTTCTGGTACCACCCGCACGCCAACAGCGCGCGGCAGGTCGCCCGCGGCCTGTCCGGCGCCTTCATCGTCGAGGAGGCCGAGCCGATCCGCGTCGACCGGGAACTGCTGTGGGTGCTCGGCGACTGGCGGCTGACCAAGGACGCGGCGATATCCGACGACTTCGGCCACCCGATGGACGGCAGCCACGCCGGCCGCGTCGGCAACACGGTCACCCTCAACGGCGCCATCGTCGACGAGGTGCCGGTCCACGCCGGGGAACGCATCCGGCTGCGCCTCGTCAACACCGCGACCGCGCGCGTCTTCGCGCTGGAGTTCAACGGCCATTCTCCGCGGATCGTCGCGCTGGACGGCCAGCCGGTCGCCCCGCACGCGCCGGAGGACGGCAAGATCCGCGTGGCGCCCGGCCAGCGCACCGACCTCGTGCTCGACCTGGGCGGCAAGCCCGGCGAGCGCTTCGACGTGATCGACAGCTTCTTTTCGCGCCAGGCCTACCGCCTGACCCGCTTGGTCTACGCCGAGGGCATGCCGCTGCGCGACTCGCCGCTCGACGCACCCATCGCCCTGCCGCCGAACCCGCTGCCCGAGCCCGACCTCGCCCAGGCCGTGCGGCAGGATGTGCTGATCGAGGGCGGCGCCATGGGCCGCCTGCCGCACGGCATGCGCATGACGCCGCAGGGGCCGTTCTGGGCGCTGAACGGTGCCGCCGGCACCGGCCACCACCCGGACCCGCTCATCACCGTCAAACGCGGCCAAACGGTGGTGATGCAGTTCGTCAACGAGACGGCGTGGTGGCATCCCATGCACCTGCACGGCGTCCCGTTCCGCGTGCTGAAGATCAACGGCGAACCCAACCCGCGCCGGGAGTGGCGCGACACCATCCTGCTCGGCCCCGAGGAGACGGTGGAGATCGCCTTCGTCGCCGAGGCGCCGGGCGACTGGATGCTTCACTGCCACATCCTTGAACACCAGGAATCCGGCATGATGGCCGTGTTGAGGGTATCGTGAGACCCCGTCCCACCAGGAATCATACGAAGAAGAAGCCCGCCCCGGCGCCGCGCGTCGTCGAGGCGACGGTGCAGGAGGTCGGCGCCCGCGGCGACGGCCTCGCCACCGTCGAGGGAGCCCGCGTCTTCGTGCCGCTGACCGTGCCCGGCGACCGGGTGCGCGTCCGCCTGGGCGAGGCGAAGGGCGACGGCGTGCGCGGCGAGCTGCTGGATCTGCTGGAGCCTGGCCCCGGCCGGGGCGATCCGGCCTGCGCGCACTTCGGCGCCTGCGGCGGCTGCACGCTCCAGCACATGGCGGACGATGCCTACGCCGCCTGGAAGGTCGGGCTGGTGCGCGGCGCGCTGTCCCGCGTTGGGCTGGCCGAGGTATCGATGGCGCCGCTCTCCCGCACCCCGCCGGGCGGCCGGCGCCGGGCGCGTTTGGCGGCGTTGAAGCGCGGCCGGCGGGTGTGGCTGGGCTTCAACGAGCGCCTGAGTCACCGTCTGGTCGACCTCGCCGCCTGCCCGGTGCTGGTGCCGCGGCTGGAGGCGGCGCTGCCGCCGCTGCGCGCCGTCCTGGCCGAGGTGCTGCCGGACGGCGCCACGGCCGACGTCGTGGCCACCGATCTGGACGGCGGGCTGGACCTGCTGCTGGTCGGGCCGCCGCGCCTCGACCTCGCCGCGCGCGAGCGTTTGGCCGCGTTTGCCGAGGCGGCCGACGTCGCCCGCCTGTCCTGGCAGCCGGACGAGCGCACGGGCGCCGAACCGGTCGCCCACCGCCGCCCGGTGGCGGTGCGCTTCGCCGGCGTGCCTGTGGTGCCGGGGCCGGGCGCCTTCCTGCAGGCCAGCGCGGCGGGGGAGGCGGCCCTGACCGCCGCCGTTCTCGAAAACGTCGGCGAGGCGGCGCGCGTCGCCGACCTGTTCGCGGGCCTCGGCACCTTCACCCTGCCGCTGGCGCAACGCGCCGCGGTGCACGCGGTGGAGGGCGACGCCCCGGCGCTGGCCGCGCTTGCCCGCGCCGCGCACGGCCTGCGCGTCACCACCGAGCGGCGCGACCTGTTCGGCGAGCCGCTGTCGGCCAAGGAGCTGGAGCGCTTCGACGCCGTGGTGTTCGACCCGCCGCGCGCCGGCGCGGCCGAGCAGGCCAGGACGCTGGCGGCGTCCAAGGTCCCGACCGTGGTGGCGGTGTCCTGCAATCCCGCCACCTTCGCCCGCGACGCCCGCACCCTGGTCGACGGCGGCTACGCGTTTAACCGCGTTTACCCGGTGGACCAGTTCCTCTGGTCGGCGCACGTGGAAGTCGTCGGGGTGTTTCGGCGATAAGAAGAGAGATTCAACACGGATGCACACGGACTTTGTTTATTCAATATTCCGTGTGTATCCGTGCTCACATCCGTGCGCATCCGTGTTTAGAAATCAGTTCAATCCAGCTGCAGAACCTGCGCCTTCAGGTAGGCCGATTCCGGCAGGTGCGGGTGCACCGGGTGGTCCGGGCCGGCGCCGGCCGAGCGCAGGATGCGGCCCGTCCGGCCGGCGTCCACGAGGCCGCGGGCGACCTGCTCGGCGAAAGTCGGCGGGTCCACGTTGTGGCTGCACGACGCCGCCAGCAGGTAGCCGCCCGGCGCGGTGATGCGCGCCGCCAGCCGCGTCATCTTGCGGTACGCACGGCATCCCACCGCGAGGTCCTTCTTGGACTTCACGAAGGCCGGCGGGTCGACGATCACCACATCGAACGTCTCGCCGGCGCTGGCGAGGCGTTCCAGCTCGTTGAAGGCGTCGGCGCGGCGCGTCTCGAAGATGCCGGCCACACCGTTGGCCTCGGCCGCGCGCGCCGCGTTGTCCAGCGCCGGCTGCGAGCGGTCGACCGCCACCACCGACCTGGCCCCGCGCGTGGCGCAGGTCACGGCGAAGCCGCCGTTGTAGCTGAAGAAGTCGATGACCCGCGCCCCTTTGGCGAGCGAGGCGATGAAGGCGCGGTTGTCGCGCTGGTCGTAGAACCAGCCGGTCTTCTGGCCGCCCAGCGGGTCGGCGAAGAAGGCGTTGCCGTTCTCCTCCAGCCGCAGCGCGCCGTCCAGGGCGCCCTTGGCGAGGCGCGTCTCCTCCGGCAGGCCCTCCAGCGCGCGCTGGGTGCTGTCGTTGCGCAGGATGACGGTGGTGGGGTTCAGCACCTCGTCCAGCGCGGCCAGCACGTCGCCGATGCGCTGCTCCATGAAGATGGAGTTGGCCTGCACCGTCACCACGTCGTCATAGCGATCGACGATCAGCGCCGGCAGCCCGTCGGCCTCGGCGTGCACCAGCCGGTAGAATGGGCGGTCGAACAGCGCGTCGCGCAGCTTCAGCGCGCGCTCGATGCGGCCGGCGATGAAGGCGCGGTCGATCACCGCGGCGGGGTCCGGCGTCAGCATCCGCGCGGCGATCAGCGTGTGCGGGTTGAAGGTGGCGACGCCCAGCGGCGTGCCCCCGGCATCGACCAGCCGCACCGGGCTGCCGGCCGGCACGGCCTTGGCCGGCTGGTCCATCTGGACTTCGTTCGAATAGACCCAGGGATGGCCGTGCTGGACGCGCTTCTGGCGGCCGGCGTGCAGGCGAATCGTCGGATAGCGGGGCGGGGCGGGTGTGTTGGCGGTCGTATCGGTCATGGGGCCGCATCCTAGCGGCTCGGCGCCGGCATGCAACGGAATCGGCGGGCCTCCGTGTGGACACGGTTCCGCTCCGCCGGGGCCGGAGCGCACTTGTCACAGGCCCCGCGGGGGGCGTCCGGCGGGTCAGTCGGCGTTGCCGGCAACGGTCAGGGGCCGCGACAAATTGTCTCCGTCGCGGGCCAGGGCCTTGCACAAGCGCACGCCGTCCACGTCGTGCCCCGCGTCGCGGAAAAATCCCAGCATGGAGTGGACGTGCCCGGAGGAGTCGGCATAGGACTCGGGCAGGGCCGTGTGAATGGCCGTGCAATCCAGGGCGCGGGCAAGCGCTTCCATGGACTGGATAAGCGAAGACGCTGCATCCGGCAGGTTGAAAAGGTCGAGGACGACGAAGTTATCGACGGAGAGTATCTGGCCGAAGCGCAGGTCTTCTCTTGCGGCGTAGCTGAACAGCCCGTGGATGTACGCGCGTTCGTTTTGTACGGTCATGATGCCGGCGGGTGCCGCAGGGCGCGCGGAAGGGCCGATCAGGGCCATGGCAAAAGCCCGCCAGCGCTCGACCGGGAGGTCCGGCGCGATGGCGCGCACCAGGGGATACGCCTGGTCGATCTGGCGCAATCCCAAGGGTTTCGCGGTGAATCCCCCGTCCATTCCCGTCCCGCTCGCTCTGGCCCGCCGGGACGATGGCAGGCGCGGGTCGAGATGGTCGTTGATGCAGATCAATGTTGCTAAAAGCTCGCGGGTGCACATAGTGCGCCACTGGCGGCAGGCGGGTCCGACGCGACGTGCGACGATCGTTCACGTGACTGCCACCCTCTTAAACGTATAGACCCAAGCGGTAGTGCATCCTCAAAGGAGCGGCCCAAGCCGCCCGGGGTAAAGCGGGAGAGATTGTATGACATCAGCGACTCTGACCCCAGGGGCCGCCCTGGGTAGCCAGCGGGGGTCTGATGACGTTCGGTACTACGAGGACGTTATCAAGCTCTTCACCATCGCGGCGGTGTTCTGGGGCGTCGTCGGCTTCCTGGCCGGCACGTTCATCGCGCTGCAGCTCGCCTTCCCGGCCCTGAACCTGGGCCTGGAGTGGACGAGCTTCGGCCGTCTGCGTCCGGTCCACACCTCGGCCGTGATCTTCGCCTTCGGCGGCAACGTGCTGTTCGCCACGTCGCTGTATTCGGTGCAGCGCACCTGCCGCCAGCACCTCTTCGGCGGCGAAGGCCTCGCGAAGTTCGTCTTCTGGGGCTACCAGATCTTCATCGTCCTGGCGGCGCTGTCCTACGTCCTGGGCCACAGCCAGGGCAAGGAATACGCCGAGCCGGAATGGCACCTCGACCTGTTCCTGACGGTCCTGTGGGTGCTCTACGCCATCCAGTTCATCGGCACGGTGATGACGCGGCGCGAGTCGCACATCTACGTGGCGAACTGGTTCTTCAT
>DASPIO010000262.1:0-2743 GCA_035629155.1 Azospirillum sp.
GCCGGCGGCACCGTGCGCCTGGATGGCGCGGTCGATGACGCGGCAGGCCATCTGCGGGGCCACCACCTTGATCATGGCGATCTCGCGCTTGGCCACCTTGTTGCCGACCGTGTCCATCATGTGCGCGGCCTTCAGCGTCAACAGGCGGGCCTGTTCGATCTCAATGCGGGACCAGGCGATGTCCTGCCGGATCGATCCCATGTCGGCCAGCCGCTTGCCGAAGGCGACGCGCTCGCGCACGCGGGCCACCATCAGCTCCAGCGCGCGTTCCGCCAGGCCGATGGTGCGCATGCAGTGGTGGATACGCCCCGGCCCCAGGCGGCCCTGCGCGATCTCGAAGCCGCGGCCCTCGCCCAGCAACACGTTCGTCACCGGCACGCGGACGTTGTCGTAGACGATCTCCGCGTGGCCGTGCGGCGCGTGGTCGTAGCCGAAGACGCTGAGCGGGCGCACGACCTTGACGCCCGGCGTGTCGAGCGGCACCAGCACCATCGACTGCTGGCGGTAGCGCTTCTCGTCCGGGTTCGTCTTGCCCATGACGATGGCGATCTTGCAGCGCGGGTCGGTGGCGCCCGACGACCACCACTTGCGCCCATTGATGACGTACTCGTCACCCTCGCGCCGGATCGAGCATTCGATGTTGGTGGCGTCCGACGAGGCCACCGCCGGCTCCGTCATCGAGAAGCAGGAGCGGATCTCGCCGGCCAACAGCGGCTTCAGCCAGCGCTCCTTCTGCGCCTCGTCGGCGTAGCGGACCAGCGTCTCCATGTTGCCGGTGTCGGGGGCGGAGCAGTTGAACACCTCCGCCGCGAAGGAGACGCGGCCCATGATCTCGCACAGGTGGGCGTAGTCGAGGTTGGTCAGGCCGGCGCCGTATTCGCTCTCCGGCAGGAAGAGGTTCCACAGCCCTTCGGCCTTCGCCTTCGCCTTCAGCTCCTCGACCAAAGGAACCGGCTGCCAGCGGTCGGGACCGTTCTCGTGCTCATGGACGGCGTGCTCGTTGGGGTAGATGTGGGCGTCCATGAAGCGGAGCAGGCGCTGGCGCAGCTCTTCGGCGCGGGGCGAACACTCGAACATACGGTTCCTCCTTGGATTCCGCTCTGGGGATTCCGTTCTTGATCCCGCTTCCGGCGGGACGGGCTTTTTCGTCGTCGGGCGGCAGTCTGGCATGGGCTGGCGGGAGGGGTCAAGAAACTGTGAAACGTGATTTTGCATAGCAGAATTTGCCGGCGTGCGGGGTGGATGCGCCGGCCCGGCATCGACAGAAACCATCCGCATCGCCCATAGTCCGCCTTCATGCACGAGGGAACGCCCATGTTCAATCCGCTGCCCTCCGGCGCGCTCGCCGGAATCCGCGTCGTCGATCTCAGCCGCGTGCTCGGCGGTCCGTACTGCACGCAGACGCTTGCCGACCACGGCGCCGAGGTGATCAAGATCGAGCCGCCGCAGGGCGACGAGACCCGGCAATGGGGGCCGCCGTTCAAAGAAGGCCAGAACAATGAAGGTTTGAGCGCGTATTACTCCGGCGCCAACCGCAACAAGCGCTCGCTGGCGCTCGACCTGTCGCGGCCGGAGGGGCACGCGGTGCTGTTCCGCCTGCTCGACGGCGCCGACGTGCTGGTGCACAACTTCAAGCCCGGCACGCTGGAGCGCTGGGGACTGGGCTATGACGAGGTTCTGAAGGAGCGCTTTCCGCGGCTGGTCTACTGCCACATCACCGGATTCGGCGCGGACGGGCCGCTGGGCGGGCTGCCGGGCTACGACGCGGTGGTGCAGGCGATGACCGGCACCATGAGCATCAACGGCACGCCCAACACCGATTCGGGATCCGGCACCGGCCCGCTGCGCATGGGAACGCCCATCGTCGACATCGGCACCGGCCTGATCGCCGTCGTCGGCATCCTGTCGGCCCTGGTCGAGCGCGGCCGGTCGGGGCTGGGGCAGAAGCTGGACGTGCCGCTGTACGACTGCGCCATCAGCATGCTGCACCCGCACGCGGCGAATTGCCTGATGTCCGGGGCGGTGCCCAAGCCGGCCGGCAACTCGCACCCGAACATCGCGCCCTACGACATGTTCCCGACGCGCACCAAGCCGATCTACCTCGCCATCGGCAACAACGGCCAGTTCGCCAAGCTGTGCGCGCTCTTGGGCGTGCCGGAAGCGGCGAAGGACCCGCGCTTCGCCACCAACGCCGACCGCCTCGCCAACCGCCCGGCCTTGTGCGCCGTGCTGGCCGACCGGCTGAAGGATGCCGATGCCGACGCGCTGGAGGCGGAGCTGCTGGCCGCCGGAGTGCCGGCCGGCGCCGTGCGCACGGTGAAGGAGGCGCTGGAGCACCCACACACCGCGCACCGGGAGATGGTGGTGAGCGTCGACGGCTACCGCGGCACCGGCATCCCGGTGAAGATGAGCCGGACGCCCGGCGCGGTGCACACGGCCCCGCCAGCCTTCGGCGCCGATTCCCGTGCCGTGCTGCGCGCCGCCGGCTACGACGACGCGGCCATCGACGCGCTGGTGGAGCAGGGCGTGGTGCTGGTGGCGCAGGGGGAGCGTGGTTGACGTTGGGTTTTCGCTGCGCTCAACCCAGCGTCGTCAGGCGTCCACCGTCAGCACGATCTTCCCCGTCACCGCGCGGTCGCGCAGCGCGGTCAGCGCCTCGGCCGCCTTGTCCAGCGGCAGGACGCGGTCGATGCGCGGGTGCAGGCGGCCGGCGGCGTGCCAGGCGAACAGCTCCTCGAAGTTC
>DASPIO010000263.1:0-12939 GCA_035629155.1 Azospirillum sp.
GATGTGGAAGAAGCCGGCGTATTCCCAGTTGATCATGCGCTGGAACAGGTCGTGGTCCCAGTCGCGGTAGTCCTGCGGCGACTGGACGAAGCCGACCTCCGGCCGCGCGAAGTGCGGGATGGTGGCCTTCAGCCAGTCCGGATGAACCTGGTAGTCGCTGTCGATGACGGCGATGAAGTCGGCGTCCGGCGCCGTCTGCTCCAGTCCGAAGTTCAAGGCGCCGGCCTTGAAGCCCGGCCAGTTGTCCAGGTGGAAGAAGCGGAACTTCTCGCCCAGTTGCCGGCAGTATGCCTCGACCGGCTTCCACACCTCGGGATCCTTGGTGTTGTTGTCGATCAGCAGCACTTCATAATTCGGGTAATCCAGGCGGGCCAGCGCGTCCAGCGTCTGGATCACCATGTGCGGCGGCTCGTTGTAGCACGGCACGTGGATGGACACCTTGGGCGCGTTCGGCGCCGGGGCCGCGGAGCAGGGGTGGAACTTGCGGCGGAAGTGCGCCGCCCACACCACCTCGGTCAGCTCCAGCCCGTCGATCAGCATGACGCAGAGCAGGACGAGCTGGCAGAAGATCAGGAAGCCCCAGGCGATTTCCGTGGTGGTGGCGAGGCCGGCGGCCGAGGCCGCGTAGATGGTGGTGACCAGCACCGAAGCGACGGCCTGGATCAGCGCGCCGTAGAACAGCATGCCGCCGAACTTCAGGTCGCCGCGGCGCCACAGGAAGAACACCAGCGGCAGGACGGCCATGGCGATGGAGGCGCCGCACATCCACGGCCAGTTGCGGATCTCCTGCACCTCGCCGGCCATCGGGAACTTCGGGTTGCGCCACGCGTCCCACATACCCCACGACACGCCGGCGGTGCCTTCGATCTCCCGCTTCCAGGGCTGGTCGAAGGCCTCCATGATGAAATAGTCCAGGCGGTTCTGCGCCGCGATGTTCAGGAAATTGCGCAGGAACTTGGCCTGATTGACCTGGCTCGCCTCGGCGCCGCGCCGCCACGGGCCTTCCGACGGCCAGCCGATTTCCGAGATCAGGATGTGCTTGTTCGGGTACTTCGTCTTCAGCTCGTTGTAGCGCATCATCGCGTAATCGACCGACTGGTCGACCGGCACGCCTTCCCAGTAGGGCAGCAGGTGCACGGCGAGGAAGTCCACCGCCTCGACCAGTTCGGGATGCGACAGCCAGACGTGCCACGGCTCGGCGGTGGAGACCGGCACGTTGACCTTCTTCTTGACGCGCTTGATGTATTCGATGGCCTGGGGGACGGTGATGTCGGCGCGCAGGATCGCCTCGTTGCCGACCAGCACGCGGCGCACGTTGGCGTTGTCGCGCGCCAGCTTGATGATGCCGGCGATCTCCGGCTCGTCGATCTCGGGCTTGCCCTGCACCCAGGCGCCGGCCGTCACCGGGATGCCGTGCTTGCGGGCGATCGGCGGCACCTGCTCCGACCCGTCGGTGGCGGAGTAGATGCGGACACCCTTCACGGTGCCTTCCAGCGCCGCCATGTCCTTTTCGATGTCGTCCGCGCTGGCGCGGTCACCCTTTGTCGGGCTCTTGTCGGGGTGGAACGGGGTATAACCGACGCCGCTGACGACACCGGCCCACGGCCGCTCGGCGACCGGGCGGTTCCACAGCGCCCACGCCCCGATGTTGCCGAGGATGACCAGGAAGAGAACCGCGATGGCTGTCTTGCGCATAGCTGTATGCCATTCCCCGCACGTACCCGACCGCGGCAGCTCGGTTGCCGCGGCGTATTTCAGTGCCGTCCGAACGTGCGGCGCGAACGGCATCGCCGCCCCGACCACCTTCGGACCGAACCCGGCACCACACTGGTTGCTGAACGGAGAGCCCCCGTCGCGAAACCCGCACGCGGCGCCCGTCCTCAGGGCCCTGCGTAACGACCTTCACGGTGCGTTCGGCGCAGCACTCCGCGCCGAGCGATCCATTCCAGACCGTCAGCACATTTTATACATTTTCACTTGCACCGCAACCAGCGCCGAAAATGAACACGGGGTATTCCCGCATTATTCCCCAGCAATAATCCGACGTGCGCGACAACGTGAAGCGAGGACCGATGTTCCAATTGCATGAACGCCTGGCGGCCGACACCACCCTTGTGTGTACGTTCGACCTCTGCCGTGTCCTGTTGATGAACAACCGGGTGTGGCCGTGGCTGATCCTGGTGCCGGCGCGCGCGGGCGTGGTGGAGATCCACCACCTGGACGCGGCCGACCGCGTGCGGCTGATCGAAGAGATCGCGCGCGCGTCGGCTGTGCTGGAGGACCTGTTCCGGCCCGACAAGATCAACGTCGGCGCGCTGGGCAACATCGTCCCGCAATTGCACGTCCACGTGATCGCGCGCGGCAAGGGTGATCCGGCGTGGCCGGGGCCGGTGTGGGGATCGGGCTTCGCCGAGCCGTACGGCGTGGATGAGCGGGACGGGCTGGTGGACAAGCTGCGCCGTCGCCTGTTGACGGGGAGCAACCCGTGAACCGGAGGAATCCATGGCCGACCGCAAGCACGACGCACCGAGCGACGACGCCCAGCGCATCGAGGACAAGCTGGTGAAGGAGACCGGCAAGGCCGCCGGCGATACCGACAAGCCCGTCAACGACAAGTTCGACGAGATGGGCGAGCGGGAGGAGATCCGGGAAAAGGCAGGGCGGGAGTAAACTCCCTCCCCTAGCTCCGCCGGGGAGGGCGGGGGCCGCGCCACGTCCGAAAATCCGCGGCCTCCCGGACAGACCTTGCCCCCCCTCCTAACCTCCCCCGCCGGAGGCGGGGGAGGGACTTGAGGTGGATCCTTACGACGCCTCGGCCATGGCGCGCTGGTGGCGCTTGCGCTCGTTGGGGTCCAGGTAGCGCTTGCGCAGGCGGATCGACTTCGGCGTCACCTCGACCAGCTCGTCGTCGGCGATGTAGGACAGCGCCTTCTCCAGCGTCATCTGGATCGGCGGGGTGAGGCGCACGGCCTCGTC
Source organism: Azospirillum sp. (assembly GCA_035629155.1). Taxonomy (GTDB): domain Bacteria; phylum Pseudomonadota; class Alphaproteobacteria; order Azospirillales; family Azospirillaceae; genus Azospirillum. Next base: position 2,977 of record DASPIO010000263.1, read on the forward strand.
CTTGCTCGTCGTGCGGATGTTGGTGAGCTGCTTGCCCTTGATGACGTTGACCTCAAGGTCGTTGCCGCGGGTGTGCTCGCCGATGATCATGCCCTGGTAGACCGGAACGCCCGGATCGATCAGCATCGGCCCGCGGTCCTCCAGGTTCCACAGCGCGTAGGCCACGGCCGTGCCGTCGCTGTTGGAGATCAGCACGCCGGTGCGCCGCGCCGCGATCGGCCCCTTGTAGGGGGCGTAGCCGTGGAACAGGCGGTTCATGATGCCGGTGCCGCGGGTGTCCGTCAGGAACTCGCTCTGGTAGCCGATCAGGCCGCGGGACGGGGCGTGGAAGACGATGCGGGTCTTGCCGCCGCCGCCCGGACGCATCTCGACCAGATCGGCCTTGCGCTCGGCCATCTTGTTGACGACGGTGCCCGAGAATTCCTCGTCGACGTCGACGACGACTTCCTCGATCGGCTCCAGGCGCTGGCCGTTCAGCGGATCGGCCTTGAACAGCACGCGCGGGCGGCTGATCGACAACTCATAGCCTTCGCGGCGCATGGTCTCGATCAGGATGCCCAGCTGCAGCTCGCCGCGGCCGGCAACCTCGAAGGCGTCGCCGCCCTCGGTGTCCGTCACGCGCAGCGCCACGTTGCCTTCCGTCTCGCGGTACAGGCGGTCGCGGATCATGCGGCTGGTGACCTTGTCGCCCTCGCGCCCAGCCAGCGGGCTGTCGTTGACCGAGAAGGTCATGGCCAGCGTCGGCGGGTCGATCGGCTGCGCGGGCAGCGGCTCGGCCACGGCCGGGTCGCAGATGGTGTCGGCCACGGTGCTCTGCGACAGGCCGGCCAGCGCCACGATGTCGCCGGCGCTCGCCTCCTCGACCGGGATGCGCTCCAGGCCGCGGAAGGCCAGCACCTTGGTGACGCGGCCCTGCTCGATCAGCTTGCCCTCGCGGGTCAGCGACTTGATCGCCATGTTCGGCTTCACGACGCCGGACTGGATGCGCCCGGTCAGCAGGCGGCCCAGGTACGGGTTGGCCTCCAGCGTGGTGGCCAGCATGCGGAACGGCTCGTCGTCGCCGTCCACGCGGGGCGGCGGGACGTGGTCGCGGATCAGCTCGAACAGCGGCTCCAGGCTCTCGCGCGCACCGTTCTCCAGGTCCGTGGTCGCCCAGCCGTTGCGGCCCGAGGCGAACAGGGTCGGGAAATCGAGCTGCTCGTCGGTGGCGTCGAGTGAGGCGAACAGGTCGAACACCTCGTCGTGCACCTCGTGGGCGCGGGCGTCGGGGCGGTCCACCTTGTTGACGACGACCATCGGGCGCAGGCCGAGGCGCAGCGCCTTGCCCAGCACGAACTTGGTCTGCGGCAGCGGCCCCTCGGCCGCGTCGCACAGCAGCACCACGCCATCCACCATGGAGAGAATGCGCTCCACCTCGCCGCCGAAGTCGGCGTGGCCCGGGGTGTCGACGATGTTGATGCGCAGGCCGTTCCACAGCACGGAGGTGCACTTGGCCAGGATGGTGATGCCGCGCTCACGCTCCAGGTCGTTGGAGTCCATGGCGCGCTCGGCCACCTGCTGGTTTTCGCGGAAGGCGCCGGACTGCTTGAGGAGCTGATCCACGAGCGTGGTCTTGCCGTGGTCGACGTGGGCGATGATCGCGACGTTTCGGAGGTTCATTCTCTACCATGCAAAGCTCGGACGGCGCAGCCTGTCATGGTTTCGTCACAGATCCATCATGGATCCAGGGGCCCATAACAAAACGGCCCGCCAAGAATTCCTGGTGGGCGCCGCCGGGGGTTGATCGATTTGCAGCGCAATATAGCGATCTTCCGGAAAACCGCAAGGGGGCGAAGGAAACGCAGGGCAGATGCGACGCCCACGCTTACGCTTCCGGGACTACCGCCAATTGCCTATGGTGCGGCGCGGTTGCGATGCGCACCGTACGGTGTGCCGGTTTTCCTTGTTGGAATGATCCGTGATGCCACCTGTCCGCCGTAGCCGCCGCATTGCCCGCCGCCTCGCGCCGCTCGCCGCCGCGCTGGCACTGGTATGGGCGCCGGTGGCCGCGCAGGACGCGCCGGCGCCGGAGGCCCCGGCACCCGCCGGGACGGAGGGGCCGGTCGTCCCGTACGAGGTTGAACTGACCGGCGTCGAGAATGACCGCCTGGCCGACCTGCTGCGCGGCACCTCCTCGCTGGTCTCGCTCAAGGACAACCCACCGCCGTCGCTGATCGGGCTGGAGCGGCGGGCCGAGGCGGACCGCGAGCGGCTGCAGACGGCGCTGCGCTCGGCCGGGCATTACGACGCCGAGCTGGATGTGCGCGTGGACGGCACCGCCCAGCCGGCGCGGGTCACCATCGCGGTGCGGCCCGGCCCCGCCTACCGCTTCAAGACCATCGCCGTCCGCACGCCCGACGGCGCGCCGGTGCCCGGCGGGCCGGTCGATCCGGCCACGCTCGACCTCAAGGCCGGAGACACCGCGCGCGCCCCGGCGGTGGTCGACGCGCAATCCCGCCTGATCGCCGAGATGGCGCGGCGCGGCTACGCCTTCGCCAAGGTGCCCGATCGCCGTGTGGTCGTGGACCATTCCGACCGCAGCATGGACGTGACCTACACGCTCGACCCCGGCCCGATCACCCGTTTCGGCGAGGCGAGCATCGAGGGGCTGGAGGGCGTCGATCCCGACCTGATCCGCGGCCGGCTGCCGTGGCGTCCGGGCCAGCTCTACGAACCGGCGCTGGTCGAGCGGGCGCGGACGGACATCGCCAAGCTCGATGTCTTCGATACCGTGCGCGTCCGTCTGGCCGAGGAGCCGGGGCCGGACGGCGTGACGCCGGTCACCGTCGTGGTGTCCGAACGCCCACGGCGCTTCATCGGCGCCGGTGTCGTCTACTCCACCTCGGAGGGGTTCGGCGCGCAGGCCTATTGGGGCCATCGCAACCTGTTCGGCGGCGCCGAGCGGTTGCGCATCGGTGCCGAGATCGGCCGGCTGAGCGCGCAGACGGCCGGCGCGAACGCGCTGGAGAGCACCGACCTGCGATTCAATGTTTTGTTCCGCAAGCCGGACTTCCTGGTGGTCAAGCAGTCGCTGGTGCTGGGCTGGGCCGTGGTGTCGGAGCAGCCGCCGGCCTACGACCGCGTCGGCACCCTGCTCTCGGCGCTGCTGGAGCGCGAGGTGAGCGACGAGCTTGCCGTCTCCTACGGCGTGTCGTGGGACCGCTCGCGCGTGGAGACCACCGACCGCACCTACCAGTCCTCGCTGATCGGCGTGCCCCTGACGCTGAACTACAACGGCTCCGACAACCTGTTGAACCCCACGCGCGGTTTCCGCGTCGGCGTGCAGGCCACGCCCTGGATCCCGGCCGGCGGCGAGGGGGTGGAGCGCCAGTTCCTGTCCACCACACTCAGCGGCACCGTCTATCACGACATCACCGGGGACGGGCGGTACGTGGCGGCGGCGCGGGCGCAGGTTGGCGGCATCTTCGGCGCGGGGCTGGCCGACATCCCGCCGGACAAGCGGTTCTACGCGGGCGGCGGCGGATCGGTGCGCGGCTATGCCTTCCAGAAGGTCGGGCCGCGCGACCGTGCCGGCGACCCGATCGGCGGACGGTCCCTGTTCGAGACGGGGGTCGAGCTGCGCATCAAGGTGACGGAGACCATCGGCGTGGTGCCCTTCATCGACGCCGGTGCCGTCTACGACCGCGCGTTCCCCGACTTCAGCCGGCCGCTGCGCGTCGGCGCCGGCATCGGGCTGCGGTACTACACCGACTTCGGCCCGTTGCGCGTCGACGTCGGCTTCCCCCTGAACCGCGAGCGCGACGATTCCACGTGGCAGCTCTACCTCAGCCTGGGGCAGGCGTTCTGAGCGGAATGGTATGGCGGAATGGGATGTTGTCCCCATATTCGGCTCCGCGAAGCGCCTGGAGAGGGGACGGTCGCGTCTTGAAGGGTTTCCGCATACTGCTGTGCGGCCTCGCCGCCCTTGGCGTGGCGGCTGGCGCCGCGATGGCGCAGGACGACGCCGCGGAAAAATCCGGCATGGTCGGACGCTGGATCACCGGCGTCATCGAACGGGCGGTCTCCGGCCCGGACATGGAGGTGCGGCTGGGGGCGCTGCGCGGCATGGTGCCCTTCAATTTCACCGTGTCCCAGGTGACGGTGGCCGACCGTGGCGGCGTCTGGCTGCGCATCGAGGAGCTTCACCTCAACCTCGCCCCCACGGCCCTGTTCACCCTGCGCGCCAAGGCCGACGTGGCCGAGGCGGCGCGCGTGGTGGTGGAGCGCGCCCCGCTGCCCGCCGAAAACGCGCCGCCGCCCGAGCCGCCGCAGGATGGTGTGGGCGGGCTGCTGCCCGACCTGCCGGTGGGCATCGTCGTCGACCGCTTCGCCGTGCAGCGCCTGGAACTGCCCGAGGCGCTGCTGGGCGAGGCGGCGGTCCTGAAGCTGGAAGGCTCGGCCGACCTGGAAGCCGGCGGCTCGTCGGTGTCGCTGCGCCTGGACGTGGCGCGCATCGACCAGAAGCCGGGGCAGGCGACGCTGAACGCCGCCTTCGATCCGGGCAGCGAGCGCCTGGACCTCGACCTCAAGGCGTCGGAGCCGGCGGGCGGCGTCATCGCCCGTGCGCTGTCCATCCCCGGTCTGCCGCCGGTGGCCGTGGCGCTGGACGGGCAGGGCACGCTGACGGACTGGCACGGCACGCTGACCGCCACCGCCGAAGGCACCGCGCAGATCGAAGCCGATGCCGCGATCAAGGCGGCCGAGGGGGGGCATGTGGTGACGCTGGCGGCGGCGGGCGACGTGGCGGGCCTGCTGCCGCCGCCCGCCGCCGATCTCGTCGGTCCGCGCCCGCAGGTGAAGGCCGAGGTGCTGGTGGGGGCCGACCGTGCGCTGACGTTGCGCCCGGTGACGGTGACCGCCGCCGCCGCGACGGCCACGCTGACCGGCCGCGTGGCGCCGGACTTCGGGAGTGTGGCGCTGGAATACGACGTTGCGGCGGGGGAGGATTCGTCCCTGCACGCGCTGGCCCCCGTCCACTGGCGCACGGCGCAGGCCAAGGGGACGGCGGAGGGGCCGCTCGACGCCGTGCTGGTGACGCTGGGCGCTGTGGCGACCGACGTGGCCGCCGACGATCCGACGCTCGGCCCGCTCGCCGGGTCGGAGGTGCGGCTGGACGCCCGGGCCCAGGTGCGGCCGGACGGCGGCCGGGTGCGGCTGGACGCGCTCACGCTCGCCACCGCAGCGGGGACCGCCTCGGCGCAGGGCAATGTCTCCGGCTGGGGGCAGGCGGTGGACGCCACGGTCCGGCTGGCGCTCGACGACCTGTCGCGGCTGTCCGCCGTCGCCGGGCAGCCGCTGGCCGGTGCGGCCGTGCTGGAGGGGCCGGTGGAGGTCGCCAACGGTGCGGCGCGCGCCGACCTGAACGGCACGGTGACCAGCCTCGCCACCGGCACGCCGGCCGACGCGCTGCTCGGCGACACCGTGCGCCTCGCCGCCTCCGCCGCCGCGGAACCGGACGGGACGATGCGCCTCACGGACGTGCGGGTGGAGGGCGCCCGCGCCACGCTGACTGGCGCCGTCGCGCTCGCCGGCGGGGCGGTGGACGCCGAGGCGACGCTCGCGCTGCCGGAACTGGCGCCGGTGGGCGACGCGCTCGCCACGCCGATGCGGGGCGCGGCCACCGTCGACCTGACCGCCAAGGGGCCGCTGGACGCCATCGAGGCGGAGGTGAAGGCGTCCGCGCGTGACCTGGAGGTGCAGGGCCGCCGTTTCGGAGCCACCGAGCTGACGGCCACCGCCGCCGGCCTGCCGGCGTCGCCGCGCGGGCGGGTGCGGGCGACCTCCGCCTTCGCCGGGCTGGGGCTCGACGTCGGCGGCGAGTACGCGCTGGACGGGCAGGTTCTGCGCCTCACCGACCTCGCGGTGGCGAACGGGGCGAACCGCGTGAAGGGCGCGGTGACCGTGGCGCTCGACACGCTGCTCGCCAGCGGGCGGCTGGAGGGGCGGCTGCCGGAGTTGCGGGCGCTGTCGGAACTGGCCGGGGTGCCGCTGCGCGGCGACGCGACCTTCACCGTGGCGCTCGACAACCGGGGCGGCAAGCAGGCCGCCACACTGACCGCCGCCGCCGACGGGTTGCGCGCGGAGGGCGAGGGCGGGCCGCTGCTTGCCGCCCGGCGCCTGACCGTCAACGCCGAGGTGGCGGACGCGCTGGGCACCCCCACCGGCAAGGCGCGCGTGGAGATGCGCGACGGCGCGGTGGCCGGGACCGAGCTGGCGAGCTTCACCGCCAGCGCCGACGGCGGTCTCGCCAAGGCCGGCTTCCAGGCGACGGCGACGGGGGCGGGGGCGGGCGCGGTGGCCAACCTTGACCTCGCCGGCACCTTCAGCCGCGACGGTGCGCTCAACCGCATCCGGCTGGAACGGCTGCGGGCTGCGGCGGCGGGCGAGAGCGTGCGCTTGGTCGGCCCGGCCACCATCGAACTGGGCGAGCGGCACTACCGTGTCGCCGACCTTACACTCGCCAGCGGCACGGCACGGCTGAGCGCCGACGCCGCGCTGACCGGCGACCGGATTTCGGGCGACGTGCGGGTCAATCAGCTTCCGCTGGCGCTGGCCCGGCTGATCGACCCGACGCTGCGGCTGGACGGCGTGATCAACGCCGACGCCACGCTGGGCGGCACGCTGGCCGCGCCGCGCGCCGAGGTGACCCTGCGTGGCAACAACCTGCGCGCCGCGCAACTCACCCAGCAGGGCATCGCCGGGCTGGACGTGAACGCCACCGCCCGCTGGCGGGACGCGCGGCTGGCGGTGGACGGCACGGTCACCGCGCGCGGCGGCGAGGGGCGGCTGGCGCTGAAGGCCGGGATGCCGCTGCGCCTCGACCCCGACACCATGGCGGTCGGCGTGCCGGAGGGCGGGCGGCTGGACGGCACGGTCACCGGCAACATCCAGCTCGCCCGCTTCAACGACCTGCTGGCGACCACCGGCGACCGCATGCAGGGCGTGTTGGATCTCAACGTCCGCATCGCCGGCACGGTGGCGGACCCGCAACTGGGCGGCGCGGTGACGCTGACCGGCGGGCGTTACGAGAACCAGACGAGTGGTGCCGTGATCAGCGACATCACCGCGCGCATCACCGGCACCGGCGACGTCTTCACCATCCAGTCCTTCACCGGCCGGACGCCGAACGGCGGCACCGTCACCGCCTCCGGAGTCATCCGCCCGAAACCGGGCGAGGCCCGCGCCGTGGACGTGCGCCTGCGGGCGCAGAACGCACGCCTGCTGCAGACCGACACCGTCACCGCCACGCTGGCGGCCGAACTCACCGTGGCCGGCAGCTTCCAGCGCGTCACCATTGCCGGGCCGCTGCACCTGCTGCGCGCCGAAGTGCGCGTGCCCGACCGCATGCCGCCCAACGTCGTCGACCTGGAGGTGGTGGAGGTGGGCGGTAACCGGACAGGCAGCACCGGCCCGGCGCCCGCCCGCGCCGATGGCCGCTCCCGCACCGACGGGGCACCGCGGCCAGGCCGCAAGCCGGGCGCGCCGCCGCCGCCGCCGCCCGACGCCGCGCCTCCGGCGGAGGAGGCCGGGCTGGTCATGGCGCTCGACATTTCGGTGGAGGCGCCCAACCAGATCTTCGTGCGCGGCCGTGGGCTGGAGGCGGAGTTCGGCGGGCAGCTCCACGTGTCGGGCACGGTGGCGCAGCCGGTCGTGACCGGGCGTCTGAACATGCTGAAAGGCACGCTCGACCTGCTGGCGCGCTCCTTCGTCTTCCGCCGCGGCATCATCGAGTTCGACGGCAACCCGGAGATCGACCCGCGCCTGGACTTCCTGGCCGAGGCCACCGCCAACCAGGTGACCGCGCAGGTGCAGGTGACCGGCACCGCCAAGCAGCCGAAGCTGGAACTGACCTCCCCCCAGGGCCTGCCGCAGGACGAGGTGCTGGCGCGCGTGCTGTTCGGCAAGCCGGTCAACCAGTTGGGCGCGGCGGAGGCGGTGCAGCTCGCCCAGTCGGCGGCGACGCTGGCCGGTTACGGTGGCGGCACCGGCATCCTCGACCGGGTACGCACGACGCTGGGCGTCGACCGGCTGGGGTTCACCCAGGGTGAAGACGGCAAGGGCGGGGCGGTGGAGGCCGGGCGCTACATCAACGACCGCGTCTATGTCGGCGTCGAGCAGGGCGTGGCCGGCAACGCCCAGAGCCGCGCCAAGGTCGAGGTGGACATCACCGACAACATCCAGGTGGAAGCCGATGTCGGCGCCAACGCCGACACCCGCGTCGGCGTGAAATTCGAGTGGGAGTATTAGCCCTTCACGCCCACGCCGATGCGCACGTGCGCGGGCAGCGGCACGGTGTCGCCCTGCGCCAGCGCGTCGAAACGGGCGGCGACGTCGGCCTCCAGGGCGGTCCGTTGATCAGGGGCGAGGCCGGTGAGCCGGCCGCCGAAGCTCATCTCCAGGGTGGCGCACCAGAAGGGCTTGCCGCGCGGCGCCTTGCGCACGGGCTTCAGCGCCACCTCCTCGGCCGCCGTAAAGCCGGCGTGCGTCAGCGCGGCGGCGAGGCTGCCGGGCTCGGCGAAGCGGAACAGCGGGGCGATGTCGTGCACCGGGTCGTGTCCCAGGCGCGCCTCCACCGCGGCCCCCACCACCTCGAAAAGCGCGTTCTCGGCGCGGGCACCCCACACCATGAAGGCCGCCCGGCCGCCCGGGCGGAGCACGCGCAGCGCCTCGTGCAGGGCGGCGACCGGATCGGGCACGAACATGATGCCGAAGCGGCAGGTGACGCGGTCGATCACGCTGTCCGCGAAGGGCAGGGCGGTCATGTCGGCGGCGGCGTAGGCTGGACGATCCGGCGCGCCGGCCGAGCGGCGCACCGCGCCGGCCAGCATGGCGGGGACCAGATCGCTGCCGACGACGAGCCCGGCCGGGCCGACCCGCCGGGCGGCGCTCAACGCCGGCTCCCCGGCGCCGGACGCGAGGTCGAGCACGCGGTCGCCGACCCCGACGCCGGCGGCGTCGAGCAGCGGCTGGTTGAATTTATCGGCAAGGTCGGCCATGGGGTCGGCCCAGCGGTCCCAGGCGTCGGCGCTGGACGACCAGCGGACGCGCTCCGCGTCGCGGTTCACGGGGGTGGTCCTCATGGCGTCAATCCTAGCGTCAATGCAGCAGCCGGGCCGATCCGCCGGGGCGGCGGGCGGCGTCGCCGTCGGCCAGGCGTTCGCCCAGCGCGGCCAGTTCGTCGGTGAGGCGGCGGTTGGCATCGGACAGCGCGTCGATGCGGGCCTGCGCGCTCTGCTGCTGGAGGTTGAGGGCGGCCACGCTCTCGGCGAGACGCCGGAGCTGCTGCGCCTGCTTGACCGCGCCTTCGTTCAGGCTGCGCCGGATCGATCCGACGGCCACCAGCACGACCACGCTGATGGTCGCGCCGGCGGCGATGGATACGATGGCAAGCGCCGTGACCCAGTCCATGAGCCCCAGTCCAAGGCCGAAACCGTTCATCCGTTGCAACGGACCAAGGGTCCAGCATCGGCCGAAACGGTGCTCCGGTCAAGGCTCGCGGCTTGGGCATCGCGACCGGGGGCGTGGGGCGCCCCCCGGCCCACCCCCGGCTGCGCAGCGGACGTTCAGGCGACCTTGCCGTCCACCGTGCGTTCCGCGCCGGCCTTCATCTCCTTGAGATGATCGCCGAAGGCGCGCACCACCGGCATGATGCGCTGCATCTGCTCGGTCGTGACGTGGGCGTCGGTCTTCAGAACGATGGTCGGCGCCTCGGACATGAGGCGCTTGGCGCGCATCGGGCCGACCTTGTCGTCGAGGAACATGGACAGGCCCATGAGGATGCCCAGCGTCACGTCGTCCGGCGCCTTGGGCAGGGCCAGCACCTCATGGAGTTCCTTCAGCAGCGTGTAGGCGACGATCGAGGTGCGCTCGATGGTATCGACGTCGGCGGACATGGGCATCAGGCGGTCCTTCGAACCTGCAAGG
>DASPIO010000264.1:0-3406 GCA_035629155.1 Azospirillum sp.
GTTGTGGCCTTCACCGGGGATGTACGAGGTCACCTCGTAGCCGTTGGTCAGGCGCACGCGGGCGACCTTACGAAGGGCCGAGTTCGGCTTCTTCGGCGTGGTGGTGTAGACGCGGGTGCAGACGCCACGCTTCTGCGGGCAAGCCTCCAGCGCCGGAACCTTGTTGCGCGCGGCAAGCGGCTCGCGCGGCTTACGGATCAACTGGTTGATCGTCGGCATTTCAGCCCTTCATTCCTTTCAAGCCGTCCGGCGGAGCCGGACCGGCGTAAGTACGCCCGACAAAGCCGGACTTTCACGGTACCGTCCGGCGAAGCCGGACGATGCAAAAACCCGCGGCGAAGCGTAAACGCCTCGTGCGGGCTCATCAGCGGACGCCGCCCGAAACGTCTCCGGCGCGGCTATGTCTTTCCAAGCGAGGCAGCGTCTAGGCGTGCCTCCGCCTACCACCAGCCTCTCTCCGAAGTGCGCGGAATATATGGGTGTCCCGGAAGCCCGTCAAGCGCGCAAATGACAGTTCGGGGTAGCCGCTTCGTCCTGTCCGGCCGCAAGGCGTGCGTGTTCGGCGGCAAGCTCGTGCCGCACGCGTCGACGCAGGTTGGCCGGGGTCGTCAGGGCGCGGTTCGGGCACTGGGCGCAGTGGGCGTCGAGATCGCCGTCCAGCAGGCGGCGGCGCAAGGCGCGCATTTCCGGCCCGTCGAGCAGCGCGTCGAGAGGCTGCCCTGGTTCGAGGCGCCCGATCGGCGGACGCCAGCAGCAGGGCTGGAGGTTGCGTCGGGAATCGAGCAGCGCGAAGAACCAGGGATCGAGGCAATCCCGAGTCGATGCCTCAGCGGTCGGGTCGAGCGCGTAGGTGCGGCGCGTGCTCATGCGGCGGCCCTCCTCGTCAGTTCCGCCTCGGCGGTGTCGGTCAGGCCGGCGGCGACCTCCATCACCGCGCCGCTCTCCGCCACGATGCGCCCGGCCTCGGCGAGGTGGTCGAGGAAGCGCCGCAGGTCGCCGGTCGGCAGGGTGGTGACGTGGCGCACCGGCTGGACGCCGTCGATGTCCGGGTACTGCGTCAGATTGCAGAAGGTGAAGTGGCTGACGCCGCTCGCCAGCCCGAAACGCACGTAGTCGACGAGGTCGAGCGCCACCTGGTCGCTCACCACGCAGCTCCACGAGAACGACGGGGCCGGCCGGCCGTCAGCCTGCGCCCGGGCGCGGACGTTGGACATGTTCACCAGGATGGTGCCGAGGTCGACCTTACGGCGCAGGCGGCGCAGCAGCTCCGGCCGGTGGCTGTCGACGCTGATCTGGACAGCGCACAGGCGCGTCAGGGCCTGGACCTCCTCATCGGAGAACAGGCGCGCGAAGTTGGAGATGATGGAGATGTCGAATCCGCGCGCCGCCAGCGCCTCCACACGCTCGTGCCAGCCGGGCAGCAGGGTCGTTTCGCCGTGCCCGTTGATGACGACCCGCGGCCGTCCGCGCGCCTCCAGCGTCCCGACGATGGCGTCGAAATCAGGAATCTCCAGGTCCTGCCCGTGGTAGTCGGGCTGGCTCACCGGGCAGTAGACGCAGCGCAGGTTGCAGCGCGACGTGAATTCCAGGTGGATAAAGCGCGTCACCGGCGAGGCGAGCAGGTCAAGCTCGGCACCGCCCTCCAGCCAGGGATTGGGTTCGGGCCGCCAGGCCAGGAATGTGGGGCTGGCGACCAGCGCCGGTCCGTCCTTGACGCGGGCGGCGAAGCGGTCGACATCGAAGGTGTGCGTGTCCACCGGCAGGGGCAGCGACCACGCGTGGTGCCCGTCCCCGATGCCGGCGCCCGGCAGGTCCGAGCGGAAACGGTCGGCGAGTGCCTGGGCGTAGACCCCTCCGTCGTACAGCCCCTCCACCTCCACGGGTCCGCCCGCCTCCGGCAGGTAGGCCCAGCCGCAGATCCGATCGTCGATCACGGTATCGACATGCCCCACGACGATGGGTGCGACGGAGGGCGCAGCGGCGGTCATGGGCGGTGTTCGCAATCCGGCGAAATGGCGTGGCGATGCCCGTTATACGGGTTCGGCACCGGGTGATGCAATCGTCCCGCCACCCGGCGCGGCTTCGGCCAACACCGCGGCAGCCGCCTCGACGGCGACGCGCCGACGTTCGAGCACCGGCGCCAGGATCGAACGGACCGTACCCAGGAGTTCCGGCGGCGCGCGGTCGGGCGCTCCGGTGCCGTACGGCGGCTGCGGAGCGTATTCGATGAAAAGCTCGATCGCCTGCCCGCGTGGCTTGCCCTGCAGCTCGCCGACCAGCGCCAGTGCCACATCGATACCGGCGGTCACGCCGCCGCCGGTGCAGAGGGTGCCGTCGACCACCACGCGCTCCGCCACCGGTTTGGCACCGAACGCCGTCAGGAAGGGCATGGAGGCCCAATGGGTGGCCGCCCTCCGGTCCTTCAGCAATCCCGCGGCCCCCAGCACCAGAGCGCCTGTGCACACCGAGACCAGATGCTTGGCCGCCCTGCCCTGCCGGCGCACGAACGCCAGCGTCTCGGCATCCCCCAGCAGCGGGTCCACGCCCGGCCCGCCCGGCACCAGGAACAGGTCGAAATCCGGCGCGTCCGCGAAGGTCATCGTCGGAAGGATGCGCAGGCCGGAGTCGGAGCGCACCGGATCGAGCGTCTTCCACACCAGATGCAGCTCGGCGCCCGGCACGCGGGCCAGCACCTCGTAAGGACCTGTCAGGTCAAGCTGTGTGACGTTGGGAAACAGTAGGAATCCGAAGCGCAGGGTCGACATGGCGGGCTCCTCGGGATGCGGGAACGCCCCGCAGTGTGCGCCACCCCTCCTCCGGCGCAAAGAAAAAGGGCGCGCCCCGCAGGACGCGCCCTTCCTCAGTCCAGTGCCGCAGCCGTTACGCCGCGGTGCTCTCACCCGCGTGCGGCAGAGCCGGCGCCTCGGCGTCGCCGGACACCATGGCGGCAGCCTTGTCGCGTTCCGCGGCGATCTGCTTCAGGCGGTTGACCACGGAGCCCGTGCCGGCCGGGATCAGGCGGCCGACGATGACGTTCTCCTTCAGGCCTTCCAGGTTGTCGACCTTGCCGCCGACCGCCGCTTCCGTGAGGACGCGGGTGGTTTCCTGGAACGACGCCGCCGAGATGAACGAGCGGGTCTGCAGCGACGCCTTGGTGATGCCCTGCAGAACCGGCTTGCCGTGCGCGGGCTTGAGGCCCTCGCCGATGGTCTTCTCGTTCTCCTCGTCGAACTCCTGGCGGTCGACCTGCTCACCCACCAGGAACGTGGTCTCGCCGGCGTCCATGATCTCGACCTTCTGCAGCATCTGGCGGACGATCACCTCGATGTGCTTGTCGTTGATCTTCACGCCCTGCAGTCGATAGACCTCCTGGATCTCGTTGATGAGGTAGTTGGCCAGAGCCTCC
>DASPIO010000265.1:0-6208 GCA_035629155.1 Azospirillum sp.
GAGACGAACTCGTTGACGCCGTCGAAGTCCCAGCCGTCGTGCGGCGTCGTCTGCAGGTGCCAGACGATCTCGCCGTTGTCCGGGTTGATGGCCAGCGTCGAGGAGGAATACAGGTTGTCGCCCGGACGCAGGTGCGAGTTCCACGGGGCCGGGTTGCCGGTGCCGTAGAAGATCAGGTTGGTCTCGGGATCGTAGGTGCCGCCCAGCCACGTGGCGGCACCACCGTACTTCCACATGTCGCCTTGCCAGGAGGCGTTCAGCTTGCCGGTCATGGTGGACGGCTTGCCGTTCAGTTCGCCCATGTGGCCTTCGACGGTCGGACGCGACCACACCAGCTCGCCCGTCTCGGCGTCGCGCGCCTCGACCTTGCCGATGACGCCGAACTCGCCGCCGGAGATGCCGGTGATGACCTTGCCCTTGACGATCATCGGCGCGGCGGTGAAGGAATAGCCGGCCTTGTAGTCGCCCATGTCCTTGCGCCACAGGACCTTGCCGGTCTTGGCGTCGAGCGCCACCAGCTTGGCGTCCAGCGTGCCGAAGTAGACCTTGTTGTTGTAGATGGCGGCGCCGCGGTTGATCACGTCGCAGCAGGGCATGATGCCTTCCGGCAGGCGCGCGTCGTACTGCCAGATCTTCTCGCCCGTCTTGACGTCGACGGCGTAGAGGCGCGAGTACGAGCCCGTGACGTACATGACGCCATCGTGCACCAGCGGCTGCGATTCCTGGCCGCGCTGCTTCTCGCCGCCGAACGAGAACGACCAGGCCGGGACCAGCTTGTCGACGTTCTCGGTGTTCAGCGCCTTCAGCGGGCTGTAGCGCTGGCCCTGCGGGCCGATGCCGTAGGAGAGGACGTCATTCGTCGTCTTGGCGTCGTTGACGATGTCGGCATCGGTCACGCCGGCGGCCTGCGCGCCACCGGCGAGCAGCGCCAGAATGCTGGCCACGGTCAGCAGTTTCAGGCTCTTCATGGTCGTTTCCACCTCCAGTCCTGTCGCGTCGCTCGTCCCAGCCGCCCGCCCGGCGCCCTGCCACCGAGGCAGCAGTTCCCCCACGCCGAACGAAACGGGTCCGTTCGGGCACCTGGAATGGTCGATAGGGCGTTTGTTGTTGGGATCGCTTTGCGAATTGTCGGGCCAGTCTAGCTTCGTCCGTGCAACCCGCAATGATCCGTTGGTATCGGTTGCCTTACGAACGGTGTGGTCATTTTGCGGCCGTCACCGGCAGCGCCGCCTTCACCCGCGCCGGGTACAGGTGCACAGCGGAACGTTCGAACTCCTCGCGCGCCAGCGCCATGCCGGCGAACTCCGGCGGCAGGGGCAGGCGCATCACCTCGGTCATCGACAGCCCGGCCCGCGCCGCCTCGTCGAAGGTGGCGTCGAGCCAGCTCAGATAGGCCCGCGTCTGCACGATCGGCGCGCGGTCGCGCGCCACGGCGCCATGCCCCGGCACCAGCACGGCGAAGGACAGGCCGGCCAGCACGTCCAGCGATGCCATCCACGCCTTCAAATCGGCGTGCGGCGTGGTGGGCATGCGGTCGTGGAAGACGAGGTCGCTGGCGAACAGCACGCCCGTGCTCTCGTCCAGCACCGCCAGGTCGGAGTCCGTGTGCCCGTTCAGCAGCAGGTAGCGCAGCCGATGCCCGCCGATGTCCTCGACCAGCGCGGAGAGGACCTGCGTCGGCTCCACCGCGCGGGTGCCGCGCATCCAGTCGCCCACCAGCCGGTACAGGTTCTCCGCCAGCGCGTCGCCGTCGCGGCGGATCAGGTCGCGGGTGACCTGGCCCGCCGTGATGGGCCGGTCCTCGAACGCCCCGTTGCCGAGGAAATGGTCGGGGTGCAGGTGTGTGTTCAGCACCTTGGCGACGGGCTTGTCCGTCGCCGCCGCGATGGCCGCGCGCATCTGCTGGCCATAGCGCAGCGACGGCCCGGTGTCGATCACCACCACGCCATCGCCGGTGACGATGAAACCGGTGTTGACGATGTTGCCGCCGTTGTCGCGCGAGAAGTATTCGGTCGTGCCCAGCAGCACGTGCGTGTCCGGCGCCACCGTCATCGGCCGCAGCGCGTAGTCGAACGGGCCGGCGAAGGCGGCGCGCAGCGGCGCCAGCCCGGCCAGGGCGCAGCAGCCACCGGCCATCAGAAGCTCACGCCGGTTCATCACGACCGCCTCCCCGCCAGCAACCCATACACGGTGTCCGGCGCCGGGATGCGCGCGCGGATCCCGTTGCCGTCGGTGTCGCGGCCGGTGACGGTGATGTCCGCGTCCGCCGCCGCGTTCGGCAGGTCGATCGCGAAGACCGGGTTCTCGGCGGACGCCGCCGTCGGTTCCAGCACGGCCAATGTCCGGCCAGCCTGCGCGATGGTGAGCGCCTCCACGTGGAAGGTCGGGATGTTCTCGACGAGGCCGGTGTCCATGGGATGCACGACCCGCACCTCCAGCCGCACGCCGCCGGCGGGCCGCCGCCACGCGCGGGCGCGCACCTTGTTCAGATCGTCCTGCCATTCGGCCGAGGCGGTGGCCGGCCGGGGTGCCGCGCAGCCGCCGCCCGCCGCGTCCACCCGCAGGCCGCCGACGTGCCAGACACCGTCGGCGGTCTTCACCGCCGCGCGGATCGGCGTCGCTTCGTTCAGCTTCATGGAGAGTTCCAGGAAGGGCGCCGTCCCGCCAGCCGGAGCGTAGGTCACCGCCCGCGGGATCGGGTTGTGATCGGCCAGCACCACCACCTCGCGCACGTCCGCCAGCCCTTCGACCTGGATGGAGACGGGGACGCGGTGGTTGTCCTCGACGCGGATGGGGGTGAAGACGCGCACGCGGGCGTCGTCGAACACCACCGGCCCGCCGCCCAGCACCGTGGCGTGCACCGTGCTCCACATCACCGAGGCGAGCGGGTCGCCCGCCACCGCCTGCGCCAGCGCCGGAACCGGCGCCGCAAGGGCCGCCAGCAGTCCGGCGGCGAGAAGTCTCCGCATACATTTCCTCCACACGCAGCGGGCCGCCTCATGGATCGGGCGGCCTCGTTCTTGAAGCCCCTCCCCCGCGAGGAGGGAAGGGGCCATCGTATCGTCACATCACGTCACGGCCCCTCCGGGCGCAGCCACGTCAGCCCGCGCTCGGCGAAGATGGACCGCAGGGTGCCGTCCTCCTTCAGCCGCATCACCACGTCCTCCACGGCGTAGGCGAGATCGCGGGAATCCTCGCGCACCGCCATGCCCAGCGTCCACTTGCGCTTCATCAGGCCGGGCGTCGCCGGGGCGACGACGGCATAGGATCCGCGCTTGTCGCCCAGCGCCGCCTCGACCTGGCTGCGCGGACCGACCATGGCGTCGACGGCGCCCTCGAACAGCGCCGCCGCCATCTCCTGATAGGTCATGAAGTGCACCAGCCCCTCGCGCAGCGCCCCGCTGAAGGCGTAGCCGAGATAGAGGTCGCCGATGCTGTCCGTCTCCACGGCGATCTTCTCGCCCTTCAGGTGGCCCAGCGTCGCCGGCGCGCTGCGGCGCGCCACCACCAGTTCCTCGTCGAAATAGGTGCCGAAGATGTGCACCGCCTCCAGCGTCGCCGCGAACTCGCGGTCGTAGGGCACGTGCAGCATCACGTCGGCCACGCCACCGCCCATCTTGGAGCCCTTCCAGACGCCGTTGCGCAGGTCGTCCGCGACGCTCTCGTCCGCGGTCAGCACCAGGAAGTCCGGCTTGACGCCCAACCCTTCGGCGATGCGCCGGCCAACCTCGACATCCACGCCGTCCAGTCGGCTGCCGCTGCGGTCGGAGAAGGGCGGGAAATCGGCGTAGACGGCGATGCGCAGAACCCCCTTTTCCACAACGTCGTCGAGCGGGGCGGCCTGCGCCACCCCGCCCGTCATAAGAACAATGAAGGCAATCAGCCGCCAGAGAGCTGCCATCGCGCGATCAAGGCTCCGCCACGGTTTCCAGCCACGCGCGGATGGCCCACAGCGCCTCCTGCGACAGCACGCCGTCGAACTTCGGCATGTAGGTGACGCCATCTCGGATGGAGCCGTTGATGACGCGGTTGGTGTAGTATTCGTCGCCCTCGTCGCCCAGCGGCAGGTAGCGCAGGTCGGGGGCGATGCCGCCGGAGATGGCGCCCAGGCCGTGGCAGCGTGCGCAGTTCTGATTGAAGGCCGACGCGCCGATCTCGATCGCCTTGGGGTCCTTGCGGTAGGGGTTGGTGGTCAGCCAGTCCTTGCCGATCTGCTTCAGCGCCGTCGTGTCAACCGCCTGGGGCGTCACGTCGCCGTGCGCGAAGACCGTCGCGGCACCGCCCGCCACACCACAGGCAAGGACCAGGGCCGCAGCCGTGCGAGAGATAAGCGTTTTCATCGTCATTCCCGTTCGCGTTTCCTCGTAAGCACGACCCGTCGCTGCGTGCTTGCGGCGGCATCATAGGGGCGAGGGTTCCGACGGACCGAGAGGGACTTTGGTATCGGTGGAGAGAGCCTTTCCGGCGGCTTGTACTTTGGTATCGTTGAAGGCGCCATGCCGAAACCGCTTACCTTAGGTGGTCGAAGTTCGGGCGGCGGGACCCCGGGAGGAATCGCGTTGAGGACGGCACAGGCGAACACGCGCGCGGCCCGTACGATGGGGGCCGCGGCTCTGCTGGCATTCGGACTGGCGGGAACGCCGGCCATGGCGCAGGAACTGGACATCCGCATCGCCGTCCTGACGCAGGAGGTGGAGCCGCCGCCCACGCTCGCCAACCTCGACCCGCCGCCACCGGACGAAGGGCTACAGGGTGCGCGCCTCGCCATTGCCGACAGCAACACCGCCGGCAAGTTCCTCAAGCAGCGCTATCGCCTGGACGAGGTGGTGGTGCCGCAGGACGGCGATACGGCCGCCGCCATGGAGAAACTGGCCGCCGACGGTCACCGGTTCGTGGTCACCGCGCTCCGCGCGGACGCGCTGACCAAGGCGCTGGCCGCCCCGGCGGCGGCCGGGATGCTGGTGTTCAACGCCGGGGCGCCGGACGATGTGCTTCGCAACGCCGGCTGCCGGACCAACCTGCTGCACACCCTGCCCAGCCGCGCCATGCTGGCCGATGCGCTGGCCCAGTTCCTGGTCAAGAAGCGCTGGCCGCGCTGGTTCCTCGTCGTCGGCCCCCGGCCGGAAGACGCGCTGTACGCCGATGCCGTCCGCCGCGCCGCCAAACGCTTCGGCGCGAAGATCGTGGCGGAGAAGGCGTGGACCGGCGACAGCGACGTGCGCCGCACCGCCCAGGCCGAAGTCGCCACCTTCACGCAAGGACCCGGCTACGACGTGCTGGTCGTCGCCGACGAGGTGGGCGATTTCGGCAACTACCTGCCCTATCAGACCTGGGACCCGCGCCCGGTCGCCGGCACCGCCGGGCTGGTGCCCGCCGCCTGGGGACGCGCCATCGAGGCGTGGGGGGCCGTGCAGTTGCAGGAACGCTTCAAGGCGCAGGCCGGGCGCTGGATGACGCCGGCCGACTACGCCGCCTGGATCGCCGTGCGCACGGTGGCGGAGGCGGCGACCCGCACCAGGTCCGGCGACTTCGCCACGCTGTCCGCGGCCATCCGCGCCGACGGGTTCGAGGTCGGCGCGCACAAGGGCCGCCGCGTCTCCTACCGCCCGTGGGACGGGCAGCTTCGCCAGCCGATCCCGCTCCTCACCCCGGTGTCGCTGGTGGCCGAGGCCCCGCAGGAGGGCTTCCTGCACCCGATCACCGACCTCGACACGCTCGGCTACGACCGCCCGGAAAGCGGCTGCAAGGCGCCGAAATGAAAAAGGTTTTTGCCGTGAAGACATTCGCCGCCACGGCGTTGGCGCTCTGCCTCGCCACCCCTGCCTTCGCCCAGACCGCCCTCGCCCAGACCGCCTACGTGTCGAACGAGAAGGACAACACCGTCTCCGTCATCGACATCAAATCGCTGACCGTCACCGAAACCCTGCCCGTCGGCAAGCGGCCGCGCGGCGTGACGCTCAGCCGGGACAACAAGACGCTCTACATCTGCGCCAGCGACAGCGACACGGTGCAGGTCATGGACGTCGCCACCAGAACCATCACCCACAACCTCCCTTCCGGCGAGGACCCCGAGCAGTTCGCCCTGCACCCGGACGGCAAGCGCCTGTTCATCGCCAACGAGAACAACGCCGTCGTCACCATCGTCGACACCGAGGCGCGCAAGGTCGTCACCCAGTTCGACGTCGGCATCGAGCCGGAGGGCATGGCC
>DASPIO010000266.1:0-3804 GCA_035629155.1 Azospirillum sp.
GCGCAGGAGCGGCAGGACGAGGCCGTCCCACAGCACGACGGGTATTTCGTCCTGCCAGCGCAGGCGGATCACCGCGTCGCCCTTGCCCTCGACCGAGTGCAGGCGGTTCTTGCCCTTGAAGCGGGGGCGCCCCCGCTTGCCGAAGGCGTGCATCTGCACCGCCTTGAAGGCGCGCAAGGACGTGGTCTGCGTGTCGTGGCTGCCGAGGTGCTGGCCGATCCAGCAAGCGTCCCGGCACGCCTCGGCGTGCTTCTGGATCGATGCGGGGAAGAAGCCGAAACGCAGCACGGTCGCCTTGAACAACGCCGTGCGCTGCTTTCCTTTGAGCATGGCGCGGGCGGCCTGCCAGTCCTTGGACTGGCGCATAAGGGCAAGGCGCTTCAGCGCCTCGTCCAGGCAGGCATTGTATATGTGGCGTGCCGCCTCAAAACGCACCGCCAATACACGCTCGTCCGCCGCGTTGGTGCGCAGTGGAAGTTCGGCAATGAAGGACGGGGTGGCGGCGCGCATAGCTTTGACATTCCTCTGGTTGTCAATGGTCTGCGTAATGACGGCAAGCGGCGCCGCGCCGCCGGTGCAGGCGAAGTACAGGACTCGGCGGCGTTGTTCTTCGAACGATGCTCGCTTGTCGCTATTAGACAGCGCCTCCCTAGCCAACGTCCCCGCGATTTCGCCTGCGGCGAAGCAGCGCTGCTCCCATGGCCAAAGCCACGGACTTGCATGCTGCCAAGGTCACGCCCGTCGGCGCAAAAGCAGGTGAAGAGATCCGACATCGCGACCACGTCTAAGTCGCCAGAGGGGCCCGGATCCAGGTGTTGAGCACGTGGCCCCGTCCCGCTTTCCTGTCAAGACGGCACCTGCACAATTTGCGCCCCAAGGGGGCCGGGCTTGGAGCGGGGCCTGGACCGGCGATTTTCCCCATCCTATAAGAGGCCATGGCAACATTGCAGGAAGCGCTGATCGCAGCGCTGGATCATCAGGAGGCCGGGCGCTTCGGCGAAGCCGATATCCTGTATCGCCGCATCCTCGATGCCGCCCCCGGCCATCCCCATGCGCTTCACCTATGGGGCATCCTGGCAGCGCTGACCGGCCGGCCGGAGGAAGCCGCAGGCCGGATCGCACAGGCCATCGCCGTCACTCCCGACGTCGCCGATTTCCATGTCAATCTGGCGCGGGTCCAGGCCGCGCTGAACCGGCCCGACCAGGCCGCCCGGCATTACGCCCATGCCGTCACCCTGCGGCCGGACGAGGCGGGGACACGCTTCCAACTGGCAGGGTTGCTCCAGGATCTGGGACGACCGGCCGAGGCCGAGGAGCAGTATGAGGTGCTGCTGGCGGCGGCGCCGCTCCATGCCGACCTCCACCTGAACCGTGCGCTGCTGTGCGAGGCGCAGGGGCAGGCTTCGAGGGCGCGGGACGGCTTCCGCACGGTGCTGATGCTGGAACCGGCGTCCCCCAAGGCGCTGCTGCGGCTTGCCGCCATGGAGCAGGGGGCGGGGCGAAACGGTGCCGCCCTGGCCATCCACCGTCGCGGCATGATCGCCCTGGGAAACCTGTCGGATGCCTGGCCGTTCACCACCCTGGCCACGCTGCTGGCGGGGGAGGGGCTGCCGGAGCGGGCGGCGGAGGCCGCACGCATCGCCGTGACGCTCACGCCCGACGACCCCGTCCTGTGGAACGAGCTTGCCAACCGACTGAAGGGCCTGGGGCGGCAGGGGGACTCCCTTGCGGAGTCGGTGGCCGGCTATGGCCGCGGGCTGCTCCTGCTGCCGGGGAACCCCGTGCTGCTGAACAACCGCGCCGACGGCTGGCTGAAGCTGGGAAGGCTGGAGCGGGCGGAGCGGGACGCGCGGGACGCGGTCGCGGCGGACGCCGGCTTCGCCATGGGCTGGAACACGCTGGGCTCCGCCCTGATGGCGCGGGGAGATGCCGGGAACGCGCTGGACGCCTATGACCAGGCGATGCAGGCCGACCCGGCCAACCACGCTCAGGCCCGCTTCAACCGCTCAATCGCCCTGCTGACGCTCGGCCGGCTGGCGGAGGGGTGGGACGAGTATGAACAGGGTTGGGCCGTGGCCTCCGGCCGGTTCCCGCGGGTCGGATTTCCCCAGCCGCTTTGGGACGGGCAGCCCCTGGCCGATGGCGGGCGGGGCGACGGCAGCCTGCTGGTGTGGGGCGAACAGGGGCTGGGCGACGAGGTGATGTTCGCCAGCCTGATCCCACAGCTGGCCGGGAAAGGCGTGCGGGTGGTGCTGGACTGCGACGCGCGGCTGGCCCCGCTGTTCGCCCGCGGCCTGCCCAACACCCAGCCCGGCGTCACCGTGGTTGCGCGCAGCGAACCGTTGAGCCGCCGGCTGACCGCGCCGGATGTGGTCGCGCAAATCCCGGCCGGCAGCCTGCCGCGTCTGATGCGCCGGCGGATGGAGGATTTCGCCGGCCGCCAGCCTCCCTTCCTGAAGGCCGATCCGGATCGGGTGGCGGAGCTGCGGCAGCGGATCGGGGATGGGCGCCGTCTGGTCGGGCTTTCCTGGAGCAGCAAGAACGCCTCGGTCGGGCATCTGCGCTCCATCCCGCTCGACCGGCTGGCCGGGGCACTGGATGGGACGGATGTCAAACTGGTCAGCCTGCAATATGGCGACGTCGCCGCGGAGGTCGCCGCCGCCGGCATCGCCGATCCGGGGCTGGACGCCTGGGGCGACATTGATGGGCTGGCGGCGCTGATCGCCGCCATGGATCTGGTGGTGTCGGTGGACAACTCGACCGTCCATCTCGCCGGCGGGTTGGGGCACCCGACCTGGGCGTTGCTTCCCCACGCCGCCGACTGGCGCTGGATGCAGGGGCGCCACGACACCGTCTGGTATCCGTCGGTCCGGCTGTTCCGGCAGACGGCGCCGGGCGACTGGGACGGCGTGCTGCGGGACCTGCGCGAGGCGATGCGGCAGGGCTGAAGGGACGGGCCGGAGGCGCGATTTTGCCCCCGCCATATGGACGCCGAAGGGAACTGTCCGCTTTAGCCGGCAGGGGAATTCGGTCCGCAAACTTGCGAAGCGCTCGGGCGGGCATATATCAGAACAAACGCAGAACAGCACGGCGCTTATGCTTCTCAGCTACAAATACCGCATCCACCCGAACCGGCGTCAGCGCGAAGCGCTCGACGAGATGCTGTATTGGTTCTGCCAGCTCTACAACGCCGGGCTTCAACAGCGCATCGAGGCCTATCGCCGGAAGGGCGTTTCACTGAACTACAAGGCCCAGGCCGACGAACTCAAGCTGCTGCGCGCCGAGGTGCCGGAACTGGGCAACTATTCGTTCTCAGCCGAGCAGCAGGTGCTGCGCCGGCTCAACAAGACCTTCAATGCCTTCTTCGGTCGTGTGAAGCGTGGCGCCAAGGCTGGCTTTCCGCGCTTCAAGGCGTCCGCCCGCTTTCACGCGGCCGACTTCCGCTTTGGTGATGGCCTGACGATGAAGCCGGGGCGACGGTTGTCGATCGTTGGGATTCCAGGCCTGGTGAAGGTCAAGTGGCACCGCGACTGGCCGTCGGGTGCGGCGTGCGGCGCGGCCGTCATCACCCGCCAGGCCGGCAAGTGGTATGTCGTGTTCCAGCTCGATGCGCCGGTGGCCCACTCGGTGACCGGGCCGGTCACCGTCGGCCTCGACGCCGGACTGTCGGCGCTGGTGGCGCTGTCGGACGGCGCTCTGGTCGAGCGGCCGAACTGGACCAAGAAGGCCGCCAAGGGGCTGCGCAAGCGCCAGCGGGCGGTGTCTCGCAGCCGCAAACCGAATTTGCGGAGCAAACGCCGGAAG
>DASPIO010000267.1:0-5027 GCA_035629155.1 Azospirillum sp.
CACGCCCTGCGCGCCGCCGCGCGACTTGTAACCGAAATAGCAGCCCATCAGCGCGATGACGAAGCCGAACACCGCCGCCTTGACGAGGCCGGAGATGACGTCCAGCGGCTCCAGGAACTCCCAGGTGCGGCTGATGTAGGATGCCGGGTTGAAGTCCAGCCGGTAGACGCTGACCAGGAAGCCGCCGAACACGCCGATGACGTCGGCCACCAGCACCAGGATCGGCAGCATGGTCGTTCCGGCGATCAGGCGCGGCGCCACCAGATACTTGAACGGGTTGGTGGACAGCGTGGACAGCGCGTCGATCTGCTCGGTCACGCGCATGGTGCCGATCTCGGCCGCCATGGCGGCGCCGATGCGCCCCGCCACCATCAGGCCGGCCAGCACCGGGCCCAGTTCGCGCGTCACCGACAGCACCACGACGGTGGCGATGGCGCCCTCCGCCTGGAAGCGGGCGAAGCCCGTGTAGCTTTGCAGCGCCAGCACCATGCCGGTGAACAGCGCGGTCAGGCCCACCACCGGCAGCGAGTAGTAGCCGATGTCGATCATCTGCCGCAGGATCTGCCGGGCGTAATACGGCGGCCGGAAGCAGTGCGAGATGGCGCGGCCCGTGAACAGCGAAAGCTGCCCCGTCGCCTCCAGGAAGATCAGGAAGGCACGGCCGGTCGCGGCTAGGAAGGGCATCGCTCGCCCTCGGCCGGATCGATGTAGACGCGGTGGTAGCGGGGGCCGAGCGATGTCAGCACCTCGTACCCGATGGTGCCGCCCTCGTCCGCCACGGCGTCGACCGTCCGGTTGGGGCCGATCAGCTCCACCAGCATGCCGGGTGCCACGGCGCCTTCCGGCAGCGCGGTGATGTCGACCGTGATCAGATCCATGGAAATCCGTCCAACCACCGGCGCCGGGACGCCGCCGACGTGAATATGCCCGCGACCGCTGAGCGACCGCAGGTAGCCGTCGGCGTAACCCACTGCAATGGTTGCAATTTTGCCTCTCCCCGCAACGCGGTGAGTGGCACCGTATCCAACGGTCATAGGGCTGTCAACGTTGCGCACCTGAAGGACCCGCGCGTCGAGGCGCACCGTCTGCGCCATCGGGTTTGCCCGGGCGGGCGTCGGGTTCACGCCATAGAGCGCGCAGCCCGGCCGCACGAGGTCGAAATGCCAGGGTTTGCCCAGGAAAATCCCCGAGGAATTGGCGAGGCTGGCCGGCGCCGCCGGCAGGCGCGCCAGCGCCATGCGGAAGCGACCGAGCTGCTGCGCGTTCATCGGCGTGTCCGCCTCGGCGCAGGCGAGATGGCTGATCCATGCCCGAACACCCATGCCGGAAAGGCGCCCGTGATCCTCTGCCAGCGTGTCCAGCTCGTCCGGGCTCAGCCCGAGTCGGTTCATGCCGGTGTCGATGTGCACGGCCGCCGGCCGGGCCGCGCCGTGCGCGCGGCAAAAGGCCGTCCAGGCATCGACCTCGCCCAGGTGGTTCAGCACGGGCACGATCCGATGCGCCGCGAACTCGCCTTCGCTGCCGGCGGGCAGGCCGCCCAGCGACAGGATCTCGGCGTCGGGAACCACGGCGCGCACCGCCAGCGCTTCGTCGAGCTGCGCGACGACGAAGCTGTCGCAGCCGGCGGCGGCCAGCGCGGGGGCCACGCGCGCCACGCCCAGGCCGTAGGCGTCGCCCTTGACCACGGCGGCGCACTGTGCCGGGGCGACGCGGTCGCGGAGCAGGCGCCAGTTGGCGACGACGGCGCCGAGATCGACGGTCAGCACAGCCGCGGCGCGGGAGAAGGCATCACTCATCGGGGCCGACGTCGTGCGTGGTGTCGAGGTCGCCGAAGCGGGTGAACTGGCCGTCGAAGTAGAGACGCACCGTGCCGACCGGGCCGTGACGCTGCTTGGCGATGATCGCCTCGGCGGTGTTGTGCACCTCGGCATAGCGCTTCTGCCAGGAGGCGTAGCGGTCGTTGTACTTGTCCTCGGTCTCCTCCGGGCGACGGGCGGGTTCAGCGCGCTCCAGGTAGTACTGTTCGCGGAAGACGAACATGACCACGTCGGCGTCCTGCTCGATCGAGCCCGATTCGCGCAGGTCGGAGAGCTGCGGCCGCTTGTCCTCGCGCGACTCGACGGCGCGGCTGAGCTGGGACAGCGCCAGCACCGGCAGGTCCAGCTCCTTGGCGATGGCCTTGAGGCCGCGGGTGATCTCCGAGATTTCCAGCACGCGGTTCTCGCTGGCCTTGGCCGAGCTGCCGCGCAGGAGCTGCAGGTAGTCGACCACCACCATGCCCAGCCCGTGCGTGCGCTTCAGGCGCCGGCAGCGCGTGCGCACGGCGGCCACCGACAGGGCCGGCGTGTCGTCCACGAAGAACGGCACGCGTGCCAGTTCCTGGCTGGCCTTGATGAATTTTGGAAAGTCGGTGTCGCGGATGTCGCCGCGGCGGATCTTGTCGCCCGACACCTCCGCCTCGTCGGCGAGGATACGGGTGGCCAACTGCTCGGACGACATTTCCAGCGAGAAAAAGCCGACGCACGCTCCTTCCTGCCCGTTCGTCTGCATGTGCGCCTTGGCCGCGCGGAAGGCGATGTTGGTGGCCAGCGCCGTCTTGCCCATGGAAGGGCGTCCGGCCAGGATGATTAGGTCCGACGGGTGGAAGCCGCCCAGCTTGCGGTCGAGGTCGCGCAGGCCGGTGGTGACGCCGGTGACGTGGCTGGAGCGCCGGAACGCTGTCTCCGCCATGTCGATGGCGAGCTTCAGCGACTCGGAGAACGCGACGAAGCCGCCCTGCACGTCGCCGGTCGAGGCCAGATCGAACAGTTGCTTTTCCGCCTGCTCGATCTGGTTCATGGCGTTGGTGTCGAGGTCGTGCTGGTACGCCTCGTTCACCATGTCGGTGCCGACCTCGATCAACTGCCGGCGCAGGAACAGGTCGAAGATGGTGCGCCCGTAGTCCTCGGCGTTGACGATGGTCACCACGTTGGCGGCCAGCTCCGCCAGATAGCTGCCGCCGCCGCCGTCCGCCACGAGATCGGGATCGTGCTCGAAATATGCCTTCAGCGTCACCGGATTGGCGATCTGCCCCCGCTCGACCATCTTCATGATCGCTTCGAAGATGCGCTGGTGGGCCGGATCGTAGAAGTGCTGAGGGCGCAGGAACTCGGCCACCCGCTCGTAGGCCTTGTTGTTGGTCAGGATGGCGCCCAGCAGTGCCTGCTCCGCCTCCTCGTTGTGGGGCGGGGTGCGGTACTCGGGCGCGGTACGGGCGGAGCCGGCGTCGAGGATGCGCGGCTCGAAGGCGGTGGGCAGCTTGTTCTCCATGAACCGCACTCTACCAAAGCGCCAGGGCCGGGAGCTGTGCCAAGCGCGCACGGCTCCCAGAAAAACCTGTGCACAACTTTCATCCCCATGGGGACAATGCCGGGGATAACCGAGAAGATCGGCCTGGAACAATCTCTTGCGGACCGACGTTCACGCAGCGATGCCGGTGGGCGACGCGGCCAGCGCGCGCTCGGCCGCACCGATGTAGTCGCGCGTCAGCGGAACGGCGTCCACACGCTTCGCCATCTGCACCTGGAAGACCATGTGGCCCTGGAAACGGAAGGCGATCTCGCAGCCGGCCAGATAGAACTCCCACATGCGGCAGAAGCGCTCGTCGTACAGCCGCCGTGCCTCGTCGCGCCGTGCCGTGAAGCGCTGGCGCCAGTGGCGCAGGGTCTCGGCGTAGTGCAGGCGCAGGATTTCGATGTCGGTCGCCCACAGCCGCGCCGCCTCGATGCGCGGCAGCACCTCCGACAGGGCCGGCGAATAACCGCCGGGGAAGATGTATTTGCGGATCCAGCCGTTGGTGCTGCCCGGCCCGTCGCTGCGGCCGATGGAGTGCAGCAGCGCCACGCCGTCGTCGGCCAGCAGCTCGTGCACCTTGCCGAAGTACTCGGCGTAGTGCGGCACGCCGACGTGCTCGAACATGCCGACCGACACGATTCGGTCGAAGCGGCCGGTCATCGCGCGGTAGTCGCGCAGCTCGAAGCGAACGCGGTTGGCCAGCCCCGCGCGTTCCGCACGCTCCCGCGCCACGGCCAACTGTTCCCTGGACAGGGTGATGCCGGTCACCTCCACGCCGCAGGCCCGCGCCAGATACAGCGCCATGCCGCCCCAGCCGCAGCCTATGTCCAGCACCCGCTGGCCCGGCTTCAGCAGCAGCTTGGCGGCGATGTGGCGCTTCTTGGCCTCCTGCGCCTCCTCCAGGCTCATGCCGGGCCGTGCGAAGTAGGCGCAGGAATATTGCAGGTCGTGGTCGAGGAAGAGTTCGTAGAGCTGGCGCGACAGGTCGTAGTGATGGGCGACGTTGCGCTGCGCCCGGTGCATGGGGTTGCGCTGCTGGACGGCGCGCACCGCCTTGCCGAAGGCGTCGCGCAGGTGGCCGAAGGGGCCGACCACGTCGGCATCCTGGCACAGTGCGACCAGCGCGTCGTAGATGCTGCCGCCTTCCACGCTGATGCGGCCGTCCATGTAGGCTTCGCCGAAGGCGATGCGGGGCTTCAGCAGCAGTTCGCGCTGCACGGCCTTGTCGTGGAAATGCAGGGTGACGCGCGGTTCGCCGCGCCCGAATCGGTGAGTGTTGCCCGAACCGTCGATGATGGCGAGTGCGCCGGTGACGATCGCGGGTTCAAGGAAACGCGCAAGGAGCATTGCTGCCCTCCCGTCTCTGTCGAGTCCCCGCTCGGTAAGAGTGGGTGCCGAAAGGGCGGGAGGAAAGGGGCAATCACACGCATGCTATCGATCGTGCGCAAAAGAGTACCCAAAATCATGGCCCCAGAACGCGGAAAGCCGCCCCACTCCCTTGCGGGAGCGGGCGGCCTCCGGACGAGCGGTTCCCCGTGAGGGGAGAGGATCAAGCCTCCTCGGCCTCGCCCTCGGTACCCTCGGTGGTCTCCTCGGCCTCTTCCTCCTCCAGGAGGTCGGCCGCGGTGACCATGCCGCCGCGCTGCGCCTGCAGCTCGGCTTCTTCCTGGGTGCGGGCGACGTTGACCGTCACC
>DASPIO010000268.1:0-20750 GCA_035629155.1 Azospirillum sp.
GAAACTCGCTCACCACGGCGCCGCAAGGCGTCCACCGGTGGAGCGGTGGGTGAGTGGCTGAAACCAGCAGTTTGCTAAACTGTCGTACGGGGATAACTCGTACCGGGGGTTCGAATCCCCCCCGCTCCGCCACCTCTTCCCTTGAACGGTTCCTGATGCTGCGTCCGCTTCTCGGGCTCATTCAGCGCCTGATGCCGCGCGAAGAGCCGTTCATCGAGCATTTCGTCGACCACGCGAATCGCGTTGCCGAAGCCGCAGCGGCCTTCCGCGCGATCGTGCATGGCGAGGGCAGCTTCGAAGAGCACGTGGCGACGATCCGCCGGACGGAGCGCGAGGCCGACGCCATCACGGAGGCGACGGTCGAGGCCACACACCGCAGCTTCATCACCCCCTTCGACCGCTCGCAGATCCAGGAGTTGATCGACGGGCTGGACGACTGCGTCGACACCATGAAGGACGCCGCTCGCCGCATGATGCTGCGCGGCATCCGCGACTTCACGCCCGAGATGAAGGAGATGGCGGACCACGTTGTCCGTTGCGCCGAGATGGTGCGCGATTCGATGCCGCTGTTGGGATCCATCAGCAAGGAGAGCGAGCGCCTGCTCGAGTCCTTCAAGGCCGTGAAGCGCGCCAAGAAGGCGGTCAACGAACTGCGCGACTCAGGCCTCGCCCGACTGTGGGCGAGCGAGGGGCCGCTGTCGCCGGGCGAAAAGCTGCTGGTCGAGGAGACCTACGACCTCGTCGCCTCGGTCGCCGACCGCCTAAAGGACGTCGCCAAGACCGTGACCGGCATCGTCACCGAGCAGGTCTGACCGGTCGTCTGCGACATTGCCGCCCAGGGACGTCCTGTCGCAGTCAGAATTTCCGTCCAGCTAACCTTTTCAGGTCCATACTGACCGGGTTTTCGAAGAATTCGGGAAAGCCCGGCCGATGGCGGCGTCTACGCAGAACACGGGTTCCTTGTGGCCGGCGGGCTTGCTGCTTGCCGGGTCGCTTGCGGCGCTGATCGCGCTGCGCCTCGCGCCGCCGGAAGCGGCCGGGATCGTCGCCGCCTATTTCCCACCGACCCTGGACACGGCCGACACCGTCCGGCGAATCGCCGATGCCGACGGGCGACTCGTCACCGCCGGCGGCGTGTCCGGCATGTGGCTCGTCCAGTCCGAGCGGTCCGGCTTCCCGGAGCGCCTCTACCGTGCCGGGGCGTGGCTCGTGTTCGACGCCGAGGGCGCCTCGGGCTGCCTAGGCAATGGCCGGCGTATTCCCAACACCGGGGAGAGACCATCATGAACATCGATGTACTGGAGCGGCTGCGACGTCAGACGTCGGCCTTCTTCGTGGTGGCGCTGTGGGCGCACGTTCCGCTCGTGCTCCTCACCGGCCTGTTGAACGGCACGGCCGGCTGGGGTGCGGAGGCGTCGGCGGCGCTGCTGGCCGCGGTGGTCACCGTGGCATGGCGCCTGGACACGACCGGCGCGACGACGCGCTATTTGGTGGCGGTCGCCATGGTGGGGGTGGTCGCGCTGCTGGTGTACCGTGCCGCGGGGCCGTGGCAGATCGACCTGCACATGTATTTCTTCGCGGCCTTCGCCATGCTCGCCGCCTATTGCTGCTGGCGGACGATCCTGGTGGCGGCGGTGGCGACGGCGCTTCACCACCTCGTGCTCAACTTCGTCTTCCCCTACGCGGTGTTCCCGGACGGCGCCAGCTTCGCGCGGGTCATCCTGCATGCCGCTATCGTGGTGGTCGAGTGCAGTGTCCTGACGTGGCTGGTGGTGCAGTTGGAGCAGGCCTTCGCCCGCACCGCCGCCGCCGCCGCCGACCTGCGCGCCGCCGCCGAGCGGGTCGAGCACGAGGCGGCCGAGCGCCTGCGCGCCGAGGCGACCGCGCAGGCGCAACGCCACGCCGCGCTTCTGGAGGCGGCCAACAGCTTCCAGTCGCGCTTCGAAGGCTCGGTCGTCGAACTGGACGAAAGCACCGAGGCGCTGCGCGTCCACACGCGGGAGGTTGTCGACGTGGTGCAGCGCGCCGGCGGGCGCATGTCGGCGGTGGCGACGGTGTCCGGCGACACCTCGGCCAGCATGCAGTCGGCGGCCGAAGCGGCCGAGCAACTCGCCCGCTCGATCTCCGGGATCAGCGGCGAGGTCGCCCGCTCCGCGCAGATGGCGACCGAGGCGGTGACCGAGGCGGGCTCCACCGACCAGAAAGTGGCGGGGCTGGCGGAAGCCGCGCACCGCATCGGCGAGGTGGTCGAACTGATCAACTCCATCGCCAGCCAGACCAACCTCCTGGCGCTGAACGCCACCATCGAGGCGGCCCGCGCCGGCGAGGCCGGCAAGGGATTCGCCGTGGTGGCCTCGGAGGTGAAAAACCTCGCCAACCAGACCGCCAAGGCGACCGAGGACATCACGCAGCAGATCACCGCCATCCAGGACGCCACCGGCGAGACGGTGCAGGCCATCCGCTCAATCGGCGACCGCATCAAGGAGATCGACCGGATCGCCGCCGGCCTCGCCGGCGCCGTTCACGAGCAGGACACGACGACGCGCGAGATCACCCGCAGGGTGACGCAGGCGGCCAGCGGCACGCGGTCCATGTCGACGGACATCGGCGAGGTGAGTCAGACGGTGGGCGGTGCCGCCAGCGCCGCGGCGACGGTTCTCGGCACGGCCGACACGGTTGCCGGCAAATCGCACACGCTGCGCCGCGAGATCACGCGATTCCTGGAGCAGTTGCGCAGCGCGTGACGGCCCGTCCTACCCCGCCACGCGCTTCAGGTACTCGTCGAAGCGCGTGGCGTCGTAGGCCTTCTCGTGCACGAAGCGGAACATCGCCAGGAACTCCGGCGGCTTCAGCAGGCCGCGTTGGCGGAACACCTCGGCCTCCACCGTGTGCTTGCCCTTCGGCATCTGGTCGGGCTCGGGAAAGAACTGGAGCGTCGGCGTGAAGACGATGCCGTACTTGCGCGCCAGCTTACGCTCCTCCAGCTCCTCGCCGTCGAAGTCCGTGACCTTGCGGGCACCATGCAGGTTCAGCGACAGGATGGTGAAGTGGTCGCGCACATAGCGTTCGACCTCCGGCACCGCGAAGTTGACGAGGTGCATGTCGCGGCAATAGATGCAGCCACGCTGCTCCCAGACGATGGCGAAACGCCTGCCGGCGGCGCTGGCCTCCGCCAGGTCGTCGGGCAGGTTCAGGAAGCTCTGAAGGAACCAGGGCTGGGTATGCAGGCCGTCGTCGGTCATCACCGACTCGGCCCCGGCCCGTACCGGGCGCAGTCCCGCCACGGCGCCGCCCGCCGCCAGCATGCCAAGCGCGAAATTACGGCGCGTGATCATCGAAACATCTCCTCCCCGATCGCCGTCCCTGCGGAAGGCGTTTGCCGGAGCGGCCCGGCGCGTCTACTATTTCATACAATTCTAATGAGAACAGTTTGGGAGGGCAACCATGTCGCTTCTGCGTGCGGTGCGGACCGCGTCGTTGGCGCTGGTTCTTGCGGCCGGTGCGGCCGCCGTGCGGGCCGAACCGGTCGAGAGGACCGCCGATGGCCTGCGTCTCGGCGGCGAACTGGTCAGGGCGGGCGATCTGAAGGACGGCGTCGTGTTGCTGGTGCACGGCACGCTGGCGCACCATCGGATGGAGCTGATGCAGGCGCTGCAGGCCGCGCTGAAGGAGCGCGGGCTGTCGTCGCTGGCGGTGACGCTGTCGCTCGGGCTGGATGCGCGGACGGGGATGTACGACTGCGCGCAGCCGCACCGGCACCGCCACACCGACGCCGTCGCGGAGATCGCCGGTTGGGTGGAATGGCTGAAGGGGCAGGGGGCCGGGCCGGTCACACTGCTCGGCCACTCGCGGGGCGGCAACCAGACGGCGCGCTATCTCGCCGGCACGCCCGACGCGGCGGTGGTCCGCGCCGTGCTGCTGACCCCCGCCACCGGCGAGCCGCCGGACAACCGCGAGGCGGTGCTGGCCCCGGCCGCGGGCAAGCCGGACGACGCCTCGGTCGAGGTGCCGGCGCTGCTGTATTGCGGGCCGGGCATGGCGACGGCGGGGGCGGTGCGCTCCTATTACGCCGACGACCCGCGGCACGACACGCTGTCGCTGGTGGGCGGCATCCGCGTGCCGCTTCTCCTGATCGGCGCCAGCAACGACACGGTGACGCCCAAGCTGGTGCCGCGCTTGGCCGAGGTGCGGGGAAAGCCCGGTGTGCGCACGGTGGTGATCGACGGCGCCGACCACTTCTTCCGCGACCTCGCCGCCGAGGATGCGGTCGACGCGGTGGCAGCCTTCGTCAAGGAAGCGCGGTAGTTCGCGTGTCCGGCTTCGGCAATTTGGCGACCAGTTCGGCCAGCATGCCCCAGAAGAAGGCGTCGCCGGGGTAGCCCAGGATGCGGCCGACCTCCCGCCCGTCCTCGACCAGAACGAAGGTGGGCGTGTGCACCACGCCCCCGATGGCCTTGAGGTCGTCCGGGCGTGCGGCGCGGAGGTCGACGCGGCGCAACGGGGCGGCGCGGCCCTCGGCCGTGCGGGGATAGGCGGGGCCGATCTCCGCGTGCCAGCGCGCACACCACGCGCAGCCCGCCTGCTCGAACATCACGAGTTCGGCGGCTCCGGATGGAGCGGCGGATAGTCCGAAAAGCCAAAGCAGGCCCATAAGCAACACAGCGCGCAGCATGGTATCCTCCAGGGCGCAGGATCTCACGGTGGTGACCGTTCCGCACCTCACATTAGTGTGAAGGATATTAGCTTGAACTGATGAAATCAGTGCGCTAACGTGTCACACAACAGGACACTGAAGATCCGCCCGCCAAACAAAATCCGGCGGGCCAACAAACATAGGGAGAAGCCGGCCCGCGGACCACGCGGTGCCGGACCCGGACCGGCTGGAAGGCTCGGACGGGGCGCTCGAGAAAGGGGATGCCATGACGAAAATGGGAGGATGGGTCTCTCTGGCGCGGCGGACTCCGCTGGTGCTGGGGCTGGCCGCTTGCGTCCTGGGCGGGGCCGGGGCCGTCGCGGCCGCGGATCTCAAGGACGTGCCGATGCTGCGGGAAGGGGCCGCGACGCCGACACCGTGGAAGCGCTACGGCAACTGGACGAAGGCCGAGTGGCCCTTCAACACGCTGGCCGACCACACCAAAACGCCGCCCGCGCCGAAGAAGGGCGAGTTCCAGAAAATCGACCTCTCCAAGCCCGGCGATCCGGAAAAGGGCATGAAGCTGGCCTTCTCGCGCGACCGCGGGTCGAGCTGCGTGACCTGCCATGTGATGGGGCCGAAGACGCCGGAGCTGCCGGGCAACGTCGGCATCGACCTGTCGGAGATCGGCGCCGCCGGCCGCGACGACGAGTACCTGTTCAACTACGTCTACGACGCCCGCAGCATCAACCCCGAATCGCTGATGCTGCCGTGGGGCACCAACAAGATGTTCAGCGCCGAGGAGATCCGCGACATCGTCGCCTTCCTCCAGACACTGAAGACCCCCGCCACCTTCAAGACCGCGCTGGACGACCCGAACGCCCGTCCGCTGCCGGTGGAGGACCGCGACTGGCGCGACCCGTTCGTCAACCCGGCCGCCGAGGCGATCGAGACGGGCGCAGCGCTGTACGCCAAGGCCGGGCCGAACGGCAAGTCCTGTGCGTCGTGCCATGACAAGCCCGAAGTCAAGTTCAAGCGCTGGTCGGTCACCATGCCGAAGTGGGATTCGGCCTCCAAGCGCATGATCGGCTTGGAGGAGTTCGTCTACCGCCACGGTGCGGCGACCATGGACGCCAAGTACCTTATGCAAAGCCCGGAGAACCTGCAGTTCGCCGTCTACCTGCGCGCCCTGTCCAATGGCGAGACGATCAACGTCGACATCAAGAGCCCGGGGGCGAAGGAAGCGTACGAGCGCGGCGAGAAGCTGACCAAGGTGCGCATCGGCCAGCTCAACCTCGCCTGTGTCGACTGCCACACGCCGGAGATGGGCGCCAACCACTGGCTGCGTGGCCAGTACCTGGGTGAGCTGAAGGGGCAGATCCCGCACTTCCCGACGTGGCGCACGAGCCGCAACGAGGTGTGGGACATCCGTAAGCGGCTGGGCTGGTGC
Source organism: Azospirillum sp. (assembly GCA_035629155.1). Classification (GTDB taxonomy): domain Bacteria; phylum Pseudomonadota; class Alphaproteobacteria; order Azospirillales; family Azospirillaceae; genus Azospirillum. The sequence goes on from DASPIO010000268.1 coordinate 6,084, forward strand.
AACGTGCAGATCCGCGCCAACGACCTGCCGCCCGATGCGCCGGAATACGCCGACCTGGAACTGTACCTGACGGCCGCCAGCAACGGCCTCGCCATGGAGGCGCCGGGCATCCGGCACTGACCGTCATATCATAGGAGGGCCGGGCGCCGCGGCGCTCGGCCGCAGAGGGAGAACGCCATGCGAAAGAGTGAACTCAGCCGCCGCGAGGTGCTTGGCCTCGGCCTCGCCGCCGGGGTGGGGCTGACGCTGCTGCCGGGCACCGCCGACGCGTCGGTGGAAAATGCGACCAAGATGCTGACCGACCTCATCGGGTCGAAGCAGCCGCAGCCGGGCAAGATCAGGATCGACATGCCGCAGATCGCCGAGAACGGCAACGCCGTGCCGCTGACGGTGTCGGTCGAGAGCCCGATGACGGCGCAGAGCTACGTCAAGGCCGTGCACGTCATCGCCGACGGCAACCCGGACGCCGGCGTGGCCACCTTCACCTTCACGCCGATGAGCGGCAAGGCCGAGGTCGCTACCCGCATGCGTCTTGCGACCACCCAGAAGATCTGGGCCGTGGCGGAGATGAGCGACGGCGCGGTCCACATGGAAAAGACCGAGGTCAAGGTCACCATCGGCGGCTGCGGCGGCTGAAGCAGGAGCAGGAGAATACCCATGAGCATCAAGCCGCGCATCAAGCTGCCCGCCGAAGCCAAGAAGGGCGACGTCGTCGAGATCAAGACGATGGTCCAGCATCCGATGGAGTCCGGCCAGCGCAAGGACTCCTCGGGCAAGCCCATCCCGCGTAAGATCATCAACAAGTTCGCCTGCACCTTCAACGGCAAGCCCGTGTTCGAGACGAAGATGCAGCCGGCCATCTCCGCCAACCCCTATCTGGCCTTCTTCGCCAAGGTGGAGGAAAGCGGCACCTTCGAGTTCACCTGGACCGACGACGACGGCACGGTGACCACCGAAAAGGCCCAGATCAAAGTGGCGTAAAGATTTCCCTCCCCCGGCCCCGCCGGGGGAGGGAAGGGGTCCACGAAGTGGGAAGGGTGGAGGCAAGCCCTTCCCAAGACGCCGTTGCCCCATCCACCCCAAGCGGAGCTTGGGGCCCCTCCCTCCCCGGCGGGGCCGAGGGAAGGTCAGGAAACACGCGGGAGCGAACTCCATGCTCAATCGCAGAGACCTGCTGCAGGTCGCCGCGGCGGCGGCGACGCTGGGCGCGGCCGGCGCCGGCACGTTCCGGCAGGCCATCGCCAAGCAGGCGATCACCCAGCAGACGCTGCTCGACTTCAAGCCGGTCGGCAACGTCACCCTGATGCACATCACCGACTGCCACGCGCAGCTGGTGCCGCTGTACTTCCGCGAGCCGTCCATCAACCTGGGCGTGGGCGAGGCGGCCGGGCTGCCGCCTCACCTGACCGGCAAGGACTTCATGTCCGCCTACAAGGTGGCCGCCGGCACCGCGGACGCCTACGCCCTGACGTCCGAGGATTATGTGGCGCTGGCGCGCGACTACGGGCGCATCGGCGGCTTCGATCGGCTGGCGACGTTGGTCAAGGCGATCCGCGCCGAGCGGCCGGACCGCACGCTGCTGCTGGACGGCGGCGACAGCGTCCAGGGCTCCTGGACCGCCTTGCAGACCAAGGGGTCGGACATGGCCCGCGCGTTGAAGGCGCTGGGCGTCGACGCCTGGACCGGGCATTGGGAGTTTACCTACGGCGCCGACCGTGTGAAGGAGATCGCCGAGGAACTGGGCGCGCCGTTCCTGTGCGGCAACGTCAAGGATACGGAGTGGAACGAGGACGTCTTCGAATCGACCGCGTATTTCGAGCGCGGCGGGGTGAAGATCGCCGTGATCGGGCAGGCGTTCCCCTACACGCCCGTTGCCAACCCCCGCTACATGATCCCGACCTGGTCGTTTGGCATTCGCGAGGACGCGCTTCGTGATCGCGTCAAGGAGGCGCGCGCCAAGGGCGCGGGGCTGGTGGTGGTGCTCAGCCACGACGGATTCGACGTCGACCGCAAGCTGGCGAAGCGGGTCGAGGGCATCGACGTGCTGCTCACCGGCCACACGCACGACGCGGTGCCGGAGGCGGTGCGCGTCGGCCGCACGCTGCTGGTCTCCTCCGGCAGCCATGGCAAGTTCCTCTCCCGCCTGGATCTGGACGTGCAGAACGGTGAGGTGAAGGACTACGCCTTCCGCCTCATCCCCGTGCTGTCCGACGCCATCACGCCGGACGCGGAGATGGCGGCGCTGGTCGAAGAGCTGCGCAAGCCCTTCCTGCCCGAGTTGACCAAGGTGGCCGGCAAGTCCGGCAGCCTGCTGTACCGTCGTGGCAACTTCAACGGCACCTGGGACGACCTGATCTGCCAGGCGTTGCTGGAGCAGCGGGACGCCGAGATCTCGCTGTCGCCGGGCTTCCGCTGGGGTTCGACGCTGCTGCCGGGGCAGGACATCACGCACGAGGATGTCTACAACCAGACCGCCATCACCTACCCGAACGCCTACCGCTCGGAGATGACGGGCCAGCAGATCAAGGACATCCTCGAGGACGTCGCCGACAACCTGTTCAACCCCGATCCCTACTACCAGCAGGGCGGCGACATGGTGCGCGTCGGCGGCCTGGGCTATTCCATCGACGTGGCCAAGCCCATGGGCAGCCGCATCGGCGAACTGACGCTCCTGAAGTCGGGCGCGGCGGTGGAGGCGGGCAAGTCCTACGTCGTGTCCGGCTGGGCCTCGGTGAACGAAGGCACGCAGGGCCCGCCGGTGTGGGATGTGGTGATCAAGCACATCGAGAAGCACAAGGTCATCGACCTGCCCGACCAGTCGCCGATCAAGATCCGCGGCGTGTAGGGGGCCGGAAGGGCGCGGCCTGCCGCCGCGCCCTTCCCTTTCGTCGTCCCCCGCGAAGGCGGGGATCCACGCTTCGCGATGAAGCGGCTGTATCGGCTGGATCCCCGCCTTCGCGGGGATGACGGCCGCAATAATGGGGCGTGTGGGCATGGGTGGAATGGACGTGTCCTACCTGGGGGCGTTCGGGGCGGGGCTGTTGAGTTTCCTCAGCCCCTGCGTCTTGCCGCTGGTGCCGCCCTACCTGTGCTTCCTGGGCGGTGTGTCGCTGGACGAGCTGACGGCGGACAGCGACGCCGACCGGAAAGCGCAGATCGGCCGGCGCGTGTTCGTCGCCGCCATCGCGTTCGTGCTGGGCTTCGCCACCGTGTTCGTGACGCTGGGCGCCACGGCTTCCGTCGCCGGGCAGTGGCTGGCCCGGCACATCGACGTGCTGGCACAGGCGGCCGGCGTCGTCATCATCGTGCTCGGCCTGCACTTTCTGGGTGTCTTCCGCATCGGCCTTCTCTACCGCGAGGCGCGCGTGCAGGTGGCGGCGCGGCCGGCGGGGATCGTCGGCGCCTACGTCATCGGGCTCGCCTTCGCCTTCGGCTGGACACCATGCGTCGGCCCGGTGCTGGCCGCCATCCTGTTCGTAGCCGGGTCGAGCGACCGGGTGTGGGACGGCGCGTCGCTGCTCGGCACCTACGCGGCCGGGCTGGGCATTCCGTTCCTGCTGGCGGCGCTGGGGACGCGGCCGTTCCTCGCCTTCTCCCGCCGCTTTCGCCGCCATCTCGGCATCGTCGAGAAGACGGCGGGCGCGCTCCTGGTGGGGACAGGCGTGCTGTTCCTGACCGGCAGCATGGCGGACGTCGCCAACTGGCTGCTGGAAACGGTGCCGTCGCTCGGCCGGCTCGGCTGACGACCGGGATCAGTGCGCCTTCTGGGCGCGATCGAGATCCTGGGTGAGGGTATCCAGGCGTTCCAGGAACTTCGCTTCACGGTCCGGTTCGATCTGCCCCTTGCGCTGTGCCAGACGCAGCGCGGTCTGCGCCTCTTCCAGGCAATCGAGCGTGTGGCGCAGATAGTCGTGCGGCTCCATCCCTTGCCTCCCTTGATGGACGTGTTGGGGGCAACAGGCCGGGGGCACGTGCGTTCCGGGTGAAAGAGCGTCCGTCCTGGCGTCCGTTCTAGGGCCGGACGTACACCCAGCCACGCAGTTGCCGCTCGACGATCTCGGCGATGCCGGCGGTAACCACCTCGACGCCAGGGATCAGCTCGTCCGGGGTGCGGTGGGTGGTTTCCATGGTGTTGCCGCAGCCAATGAACTGGATGTCGTACTGCATCAGGCTCCTCACCCGGTCAACCACGGGCGAGGTCTTCGCATAGAGCGCCTGCATGCCCGCGCCATAGGCGACGACGACGATCTGCACCTGGTCCTGGCCATAGAACTTCTGCAGGTTCACGGCGTTGTAGAGCAGATTGTTGATGTCCTTCGGATCGTCGCTGGTCAGCTGCAGCATGATCCGGCGCGGGCTGTCGATGCTCGGCGGCGGGTTGCTGATCTCGGTGTCCGCCAGCGCCGCGGCCGGCCATGCCAGGCCGGCCAGCAGGAACAGTCCGGGAAGCGTCGGTGCGCGCATCGTCTCCTCACGTCGCCAGAAGCGCCGGGGCACAGGATACAGGCGCCTGTGCCGCCGGACGACCCCCGACGTGTTTGTGGTCAGCCGCGCGAGAAGACGACGCGGAGCGCGGCGCCGTGCGAGCCTTCTTCCATGTACTTCAGGCCGTAGTAGGCACCGGCGATGATCGAGCCCAGCGCCAGGAAGGAGCTGAGCGCCAGCGTCGAGACGCCGGAGATGCCCTGGCCGATGGTGCAGCCCAGCGCCAGCACACCGCCGACACCCATCAGCAACGCACCCGTCACGTTGCTGACCGTGTCGTTGACGCCGGCGAAACCCTCCAGCCGGAACGCGCCGGTGACCTTCGCCATCAGGAAGGAACCGACGATGACGCCGAACACCGTGGCGATGCCGAAATTGATCGAGGCACCGGTGAAGGTCATCAGGTACTGCGTCGTGTCGCCGATGGGCGCGATGAAGGTGAAGGAGGCGACGGGCGTCGGGTCGAACTCGTCACGGCCGACATAGCCGGTGATGAACCAGCCGACCGGGATCATCAGGCCGACGATGATGCCGCCGATGACGTCCTTGGGTGAGCCGCGGAAGCTTTCGTCCTTGAAGCACCACGCGATCAGCGCGCCGCCCAGGACCAGCGCCAGCACGGCGCGCAGCGTCGCCTCGCCCATGCCGGTGGCGCGCGCCAGAAGGGCGTCGATGCCCTGGCTGACCGGCAGCGTGGTGTTGAACGTCGCCTCCATCTGCACACGCCCCAGCGCGAACAGGCCGCGCAGGGTCATGTAGGCGGTCAGTGCGATCACCAGGAAGACGATGAACGACTTCATGTTGCCGCCGCCGACGCGGACCAGCGTCTTGTTGCCGCAGCCGCCACCCATCACCATGCCGTAGCCGAACAGCAGGCCGCCGGCGACGGCGCCGAACCAGCCCAGGTTGGGCGTGCGGTAGATGGCCGTGGACAGATCGATGTAACCCAGGCCCCACAGCGCCTGCGTGCCGAGCAGTGCGACGGCGACGGCCAGCATCCACGAACGGAAGCGCCGTGTGTCGCCCATCATCACCATGTCGGATATGCCGCCCATGGTGCAGAAATGCGTTTTTTGGGCCGTGGCACCGAACACGATGCCAGCCAGGAATCCGAGACCGGCGACGAGCGCCTTCACGGGGATCTCTTCCATAGGGCGTTTCCTCCAGGATGCCTTGTGCGGCGCGTTGTCCCGACGGATCGGGGCGCCTTATCTCGGATTATCCTAATATAAGTGATCCGTGATTCTGAGGTCGACGCGCACCTGCGGCGCTATGTCGCAGTCGATCCATTGTACATGCAATGTCCGCGTCATGCCGCGAAAAAAGCGCAACCCAGGAATGGGGTGTTCTTGTCTATTTCACAACATAACAAAGTCATTTACGGAGCCAGCCGCTGGCGGAAGGCCAGCGCGAGCAGAAGGAGCAGCGCGCCCACGCCCACGAACACCGCGGCGTAGCCCGCCGCCTCGGCCACAGGCCCGGCGAGCGCGATGCCGGCCGCCTGTCCGAGGAAGAGGCTGGAGGCGAAGACCGAGACGGCGATGCCACGCGCGTGCGGCGCCATTTGCGTGGCCTGCGTCTGCAGAGTGTTGTGGAACAGGTAGAAGCCCAGGCCGCTCAACGCCACTCCGGGCACCAGCGCCGGCCAGGGCGGCTGCAGCGCGAACACGGCGAACCCGGCCGCCAGCGCCATGCCGCCGGCCAGCACCATGTTGCGCTGTCCCAGCGCCGCGACGATGCGCGGTGCGGCCAGCGCGTAGACCAGGGCTCCGCCGCCGAAGGCCGACAGGACACCACCGATGGCGGCGTAACCCAGGCCGTACTCGTGCCGCAGGAAGGCGCCCAGGTAGGTGAAGCCGCCGAAGAACAGCATGCCCTCGATGAAGACGGTGACGAGCACGAGGCGCACGCGCGCGCTGCGGCCCAAGGCCAGGAACGTGCTGATCAGGCGGCCGGGGCTGAAGACGGCGCGCGTCTGCGTCACGCGGGGCGAGCGCAGTTCCAGCGCCAGCAGCAGCGCGAAGGTCAGGTACACCGCCGCCAGCGCGATGAAGACACCACGCCAGCCCAGGAACTCCCCGAACAGCCCGCCGGCCACCTGCCCGCCGATGACGCCGAGGATCTGGCCGGACATGAAGCGCGCCAGCACCGGCTGGCGCCGCTCGTAGGGCACCACGTCGCCGATGTAGGCCATGGACAGCGGGATGAGCGCCGCCGCGGTCGCGCCACTGAGGAAACGCAGCGTGCCCAGGACGAACAGGCTGGGCGACCACGCCGCCGCCGCGGTGGTCAGCGCCGACAGCAGGGTCATCAGCGTGATGACGCTGTACTTGCCGAACCGGTCGCCGACCGGCCCGTGCACGAGTTGGCAGAGCCCGTAGGCCAACGTGAAGCCGGTGGCGATGACGGCGGCGTCGGACACGCCGGCGGCGAACTCCTCCGCCACCTGCGGCAGTAACGGGTCGGCGATGCGCAGCGTTGCGGCGGAGCAGAACGCCGCCCCGCTGAGCAGCGCTATGGAGCGGACGGGAATCGGGCTGTCGGCGGCGGCTTCGGTCATGCGCGGAAGGCTAACCGTTGCGCGCGGTCATCCCGTCATGCCCGTTGCGAATGGCACCCCTCTTCGGTCCCGCGGCGCTACGCCCGTCCCGCGACCGTGCCGCCGGATTGGTCGACCTGCGCCAGCCGCGCACGGATGTGCGCGACCACCGTTGTCACCAGGGCCGTAGCCCGTTCCTCGTCCAGGCCACGGGTGATCAGGAGCTGGTGCGTCACCTTGCGGTAGGCGTCGATGGCCGCCTCGCGCGCCTCCGGCGGGACGCCGGCCAGGAAGGTCGCCAGCCGGGCCGCGACCTCGGCGGCGGTCTCGGCGACGAGCCCCTGTTTGGGATGGGCGGTGCGCGATTCGGGGGTGGGCGTGTGCAAGGTGGTGATCCTCCTCGGCAAGCGACCTCACCACGATAACGGTTGGGGAGGCGGCGCGGCACGCACGCCGAAGGCGTACCCGCACACGGCACTTCGCCCAACTCCGGGTGACCCCTTCCGGCGCACGCGCGACCTTTCCCAAGGGAGGATTGACGCCGATCAACGTGCCTCCACAGCGGGCGCGCCAAGGTGGTTGCCAAGCGGGGCGCGGACGGCGACCATTGGCGCGCACGTCTTCCGTTCGCCGCGCCGGACACGAGGAGAGGATTCATGGACTGCTGCGACACCCCCAAGCCCAAAGGCCCCGGCCACCTGCCGCTGGACGAGGCGCTGGCGCGCATCGCCGCGACCTACGGCCCGGTGACGGGGGTGGAGACCGTGCCGCTGTCCCAGGCCAAGGGCCGCATCCTGGCCGAATCGGTCACCAGTCCCATCGACGTGCCGCCGGCCGCCGTGTCGGCCATGGACGGCTACGCCTACCGGGCGCCGGCGGACGGCGGCGGGCCGCTGCGGCTGGCCGTGGTCGGCCGCGTGCCGGCCGGCACCGTGTTCCACGGCACGGTGGGCGTGGGCGAGGCGGTGCGCATCTTCACCGGCGCGCCGGTGCCGGCGGGCGCCGACACCGTCGTCATGCAGGAGGTCTGCCGGGCCGAGGACGGCGCCGTCGTCGTCGAGATGCCGCCGGAGCGCGGCGCCAACATCCGCGCGGCGGGCGAGGACATGCAGGCGGGCGCCGTCGTGCTCACGCCCGGCAAGCGGCTGCGCGCGCAGGAGGTCGGGCTGGCCGCGGCCGTCGGCCGCTCGACGCTGGAGGTACGCCAGCGCCTCAAGGTCGTGCTGTTTTCGACCGGCGACGAGCTGTGCGAACCGGGCCGGCCGAAGCCGGAAGGGGCGATCTACGACGCCAACCGCTACACCATCGCCGCCCAGCTCGCCGCCCTGGACGTGGAGGTGGAGGACCTGGGCATCCTGCGCGACCGGCCGGAGGTGGTGCGGGAGGCGCTGGCCGAGGCCAGCCGCAAGGGGCACGTGGTGGTCACCTCCGGCGGCGTGTCGGTGGGCGAGGAGGACCACGTCAAGGCGGCGGTGGCCGCCCTCGGCTCAATCGATATGTGGCGCCTGGCGCTGCGGCCGGGCAAGCCGCTGGCGCTGGGCCGGGTGGGGGAGGCGATCTTCCTCGGCCTGCCCGGCAACCCGGTGTCGGCGATGGTGACCTTCATGCTCGTCGGCCGGCCGCTGCTGTTGCGCCTGATGGGGGCGGACGAGGTGCGCACGCCGCGCTCGCTGGTGGTGGCCGGCTTCGCCTTCCGCAAGGGTGCGGGCCGGCGCGAGTTCCTGCGCGCGCGCATCGAGACTGGGCCGGACGGCCGTCCGGTGGCCCACAAGTTCGAGAACGACAGCTCGGGCGTGCTGACCTCCATGGTGGAGGCCGATGGTCTGGTCGACGTGCCCGCCGAGGAGACGAAGATCGCCCCCGGCGACATGGTCGCCTTCCTGCCCTTCGGCGGGTTGTTCGGTTGAGCCTTCCAACTCCCTCCCCCTGCGGAGCAGGGGGAGGGGTTAAAAAGCGAAGATCATGCCGCCATCAGGGTGTTGAGGCGTTCGCGGGCGCGGCAGAGGCGGGAGCGGATGGTGCCGATGGAGACGTTCAGCTTCTCGGCGGCCTCCTGGTAGGGCCGGCCCTCGATGGCGACCAGCTTCACCACCTTGCGCTGGCTGGGGGTGAGCGCGCCGAAGGCGCGGTCGACGTCGCGGAACACCAGGCGCGCGATCTGCGAGGCCTCGACGGACATGGCGCCGTCCCACAGCTCGACCTTGGTCACGTGCTTCTCGCGCTGGAGATTGTTGAAATGAAGGTTCTTCAGCATCGTCGTGAGCCAGGCCTGCATGTTGGTGCCCGGCTCGAAGCGGTGTGAGCGGGACAGGGCGCGGGCCAGGCAATCCTGGGTCAGATCCTCGGCGGCCGTCATGTCACGCGTCAGTTTGCACGCGTAGCGCTGCAGATTGGGCATGCAACGGATCAGCTCGCTCTCGAACGAATAGGCCATGTTCTCTCTTCCTCCAGGTATTCCTTGGCGGAGGCCACCTCCCCGGCTGGCCCCCGGTAGGGGACGACCATGCGCACCCGGCACGCCGGCCAATCGGCCGGTCCGGCAACAACGACGGTGCTGTGGTGTTTGACCCCTTGTCGCGCGGCTACCCGCCGGGTCCGGCGGTGCACTGGGGCTGGGCTGTCACCATGGTCGGTCTCCCCGCTTCTCTCGAAGAGGCAAGCACTCCGGGCTAAGGTCCCTTCTGGAGTGCTCCCGTTCGTCGTGACGTCGGGTTCTAAACGCGGGGGTGGATCGGTTGTTCCCCGGTCGGGGAAACGGAAATCGCCTGCCTGGAAATACCAATGGCTGAGGTTCAGGTTGCGACGGGCTCAACGCCCTGATCGGCCTTCGAGACGTCGCAGAAAATCGCGCATGATGATGCGGTACAATTCATCTTTCAGACAGGCGTCTTCTACACCAAGGTCCAGGGATGGGTTGTCATTGATCTCGATAACGAACACGCCACGCCCGTTCTGCTTGAGATCGACGCCGTAAAGACCATCCCCGATCAGCCCGGCGGCCTTCACTGCAATGTCGATGACCTCCCGTGGCGCGTCCTCCACCGGCAGTGTGCGGGACGAGCCGGTCTCGGCCCGGCCGTTGCCGCCGTGCTTCACGATCTGCCAGTGCTTCTTCGCCATCAGGTACTGGCAGACGTAGATCGGCTGGCGGTTCAGAACGCCGACGCGCCAGTCGAATTCCGTGTACATGAACTCCTGCGCCAGGATGACGTCGGAGTCCTCGAACAGGCCTTCGGCCGTTGCTTCCAGTTCGGACCTGCTGGTCACCTTGTAGACGCCACGCGAGAACGAACCGTCGGGGATCTTCAGGACGATGGGGTAGGGGATCTCCTGGTCCAGTGTGGCGAGGCCGCGGCGGTCGAGGATCACCGTCTTCGGCGTCGGGATGCGGTTGGCTTTCAGCAGTTCGGCCAGATACACCTTGTTGGTGCACTTGAGGATCGAGTTGGGGTCGTCGATGACCGCCATCCCCTCCTTCTCGGCCTTCTTTGCGAAGCGGTAGGTATGGTTGTCGAGCGCCGTACCCTCGCGGATGAAAAGCGCGTCGTACTCGGCCAGCCGCAGGAAGTCCTTCTTCTCGATCAGTTCCACCTCGATGCCCATTCCCTCGCCGGCCTTGATGAACTTCTGCAAGGCACGCGGGCCGGAGGGCGGCAGCGCCTCCTTCGGGTTGTGCAGGATGGCCAGCGTCCAGCGCGCCGTCGCCCGCGTCGCCGGCTCGCGCCAGGAGGCGCGGGTGTAGGAGTCCAGCGCCGCCTCGAACAGCGGCTCCTGGTCCGGCCTGAGGTCGGCCAGCGACAGCGCCTCCACCGCGTGCACGACCCAGGTGTCCTTCAGGCGGACCTGTACCTTCAGGATCGGGCATCGGAACAGGTCGAACACCTGCCGGGCCAGTTCCTGGAACCGGCGGTCGTCGGCGCGGCCGAAGAAGACGTACAGGTTGAACGACGCCTGCGGCGGCTCGGCCAGCCGCTTCATCTTGTGGCGCAGCGCCTCCTCCACCTCCGGTAGGGCGGCGCGGTAGATGGACCGCTGGCCGAGGTCGAGCAGCGTGCGGACGGACGGGATCACCTTGTCGCCGCGTGCCGCCGCCAACAGCGAGCAGTAATAGCCCGTGCCCAGGTAGTCGTAGCTGCGGCTGAGGTTGATGATGCGCGCGCTGCGCGGCTTCGGGGTCTCGGGCTTGCCGATGTAGTCGCGGGCGGTGACGACCTGCAGGTTGTCCTTGGCCCATTTGAAATCGGCGCGGCGGTCGACGATGACGATGTGCCTGGGCATCTAGGCTTCCGGCGGGCGTTCGCGGAGCACCAGGGCCGCCTTCAACTGGGCCTTGCCGTAACGGGCCATGCGCTCGAAGTCCTTCTTCGGGATCGGCATGTAGATGCGATCGATGTGGGCATGATGGCGGTCGTAAACCAGCGGGTCGTGCACATAGAGAAAACGCTCGTCGGCACCCGACACCACCACCCAATGGGGGAATTTCTCCCGGTAGATACGGTAGCTGGAGATCAGCACCACCGGAACGGCGCCCTCGCCGACCACGCGGGCCATGTCCTCGGCGGTCAGCGTGCGGTGGTGCACGGTGATGTCGGTGCCGGCCAGTTCCTCCATCACGTCCTCGTGGACGATGCGCATGGCTTCGCGCTTCTCCTCGCTGCGCACGCTGTCGAGGAAGGGGGCGCTTGGATCGCTGACGTAGAGATCCACCGCCAGGCCGCGCTGCCATGCCGACAGAGCCAACCCATAGGGGCCGCTGCCGCCGTGGCCGGAGGTCATGAAGATGGTGGTGGCCTCGCGCCAGATGCGCAGCTCCAGCTTGCGGCCCAGTTCGATCTCCGGCTTCAGCGCCTTCATCGCCATCATCAGCGCCGACGGTCCGCAGGTGAAGTCGAGCGTCTGCTGGTAGTACGGCACCATGCGCGCGCCCAGTGGCGCGCTGGGCCCGGTGGTGCCCAGCCGCTTCTCCAGGCGCAGAGCCTCCATGTGGTCTTCATAGTAGTCGGTATAGACGCCGAACTCGCGATACCCATTCTTCTTATAGAGCGCGATGGCGGCGGCGTTGTCGCGGCGCACCTCCAGGCGCAGGTGGATGCACTCGTGCGCCCGCGCCGCCTGCTCCGCCGCCGACAGCAGGCGCTGGCCGACGTCGCGGCCGCGGAAGGCGGGATCGACGGCGAAGGAATACAGGCGGGCGAGCGACGTACCGGAATGGAACAGCACCAGCGCGTAACCGGCGATCACGCCACCGTGAATCTCCACAAGAGCCGTGGCGTTGGCGCGGGTGAGGAGGTATTGAAAACTGCGGCGGGTCAGCCGGTCGGTGACGAAGCAGCGCTCTTCGATCGCGAGCAGCGCCGGGATGTCGGACGGCAACGCCTGCCGCAGGGTGACGGGCAGGGGTTCCGGGCGGGTGTCGAGGTCGTCTGGCATCGCGTGCAACAGCTCCGGCGGGCGGCCAGCGCCATCTTACTCTCTTCCACCGGACGTGGAAGTGACGGTACCGTGTGGATCGTGTCGGTTCCGCTCTCCAGATACGGGCCAGATGGGGAGCTGTGCCGTTAGGCTTAAAACATGCTTAACCAAGATTGGCGAAACTGGCCGCGGTCGGGGGGGCTTTGAACCGGCGGCCAGAGTCGACAAGCCCGTGGGAAGAGAGTCGAAAGCATGGATGCTCGGTACAAGACCGGCGATATCGAACGGCGCAGCCTCGACGTCGACGGGCTGAAGCGGTCCTTTCTGGAGTGGCTGGTCTATTCGGTTGGCAAGGACGCACGCGCGGCGACCCGCCGCGACTGGTTCCACACCGTGGCGCTCGCCGTGCGCGACCGTCTGGTCGACCGCTGGATGGACACGACACGCAGCTACTATCAGGAAGACGCCAAGCGGGTCTATTACCTGTCGCTGGAATTCCTGATCGGCCGCCTGCTGACCAACAGCCTGTCCAACCTGGGCATCATGGAGCAGTGCCGCGAGGCGCTGGACCGCATCGGCCTGACGCTGGACGAGGTGGTGGAGGCCGAGCCGGACGCCGCATTGGGCAACGGCGGCCTGGGCCGCCTTGCCGCCTGCTTCCTGGACAGCATGGCGAGCCAGGGCCTGCCCGGTTACGGTTACGGCATCCGCTACGAATTCGGCCTGTTCGAGCAGCGGTTCGAGCACGGCTGGCAGGTGGAATATCCCGAGCAGTGGCTGCAGTTCGGCAACCCGTGGGAATTCCCGCGGCCGGAGGTGCTGTACCCCGTGCAGTTCTACGGCCGGGTCGAGGAGTTCCGCGACAGCGTGGGCGAGCGCGCCTACCGCTGGGTGGACACCGAGCGCGTGCTGGCCATGGCTTACGACACGCCGGTGGTCGGCTACGGCGGCAACACCATCAACACGCTGCGCCTGTGGTCGGCGCGCGCCACGCGCGACTTCAACTTCGGCCACTTCAACGACGGCGCCTACATGAAGGCGGTCGAGCAGAAGGTGCTGTCGGAGAACCTCAGCCGCGTCCTCTACCCGAACGACGCGACCGAAACCGGCAAGGAACTCCGCTTCAAGCAGGAGTACTTCTTCACCTCGGCCTCGCTGCAGGACATCATCCGCCGGTATCTGCAGCATCATTCCGATTTCGACAGCCTGCCGGCCAAGGCGGCGATCCAGCTCAACGACACGCACCCGGCGATCGGTATCGCTGAAATGATGCGCCTGCTGGTCGACCAGCACGCGGTGCTGTGGGACAAGGCGTGGGAGATCACGCGCGGCTGCTTCTCCTACACCAACCACACCCTGCTGCCCGAGGCGCTGGAGGCGTGGCCGGTCCGCATGGTGGAGCGCGTGCTGCCCCGCCACATGCAGATCATCTACGAGATCAACGCACGCTTCCTCAACCGCTCCAAGGCCCGCGCGGCCGGAGACAACGGCCGCCTCTCGCGCCTGTCGCTGATCGACGAGCGCGGCGAGCGCCGCGTGCGCATGGGCAATCTCGCCTTCCTCGGTTCGCACAAGGTGAACGGGGTATCGGCGCTGCACACCGACCTGATGAAGCAGACGGTGTTCGCCGACTTCCACAGCGAGTTCCCGGACCGCATCAACAACAAGACCAACGGCATCACGCCACGCCGCTGGCTGCATCAGGCCAACCCGGCGCTGTCGGACCTGATCACCAGCCGCATCGGCCAAGGCTGGATCGCCGACCTGGGCCAGATCGCCTCCATCAAGGACAAGGCCGACGACGTGGTCTTCCGCGAGGAGTTCCGCCGCGCCAAGCGGAAGAACAAGAAGCGGCTGGCCGCCTACATCGCCCGCCAGACCGGCGTGGAGGTCAGCGTCGACAGCATGTTCGACGTTCAGGTCAAGCGCATGCACGAGTACAAGCGCCAGCTCCTGAACGTGCTGCACACCATCGTGCTGTACAACGACATGCGCGACAACCCGACGGTGAGCTGGGTTCCGGTCACCAAGATCTTCGCCGGCAAGGCGGCCCCCGCCTATCACATGGCCAAGCTGATCATCAAATTGATCAACGACGTCGCCAAGGTGGTGAACCACGACCCGGCGGTGCACGACATGCTGAAGGTCGTCTACCTGCCCAACTACAACGTCACCGCCGCGGAGATCATCATCCCCGCCGCCGACCTGTCGGAGCAGATCTCGACCGCCGG
>DASPIO010000269.1:0-4903 GCA_035629155.1 Azospirillum sp.
GCCCCGCCATCCCATCCATGGAGGCACGCGCTTGAACGGCCCGTCCGAGCAGCGCATCGACCTACAGTTCGACGACAACCGTCTGCTGCCGATGCTCTATGGTCAGCACGACCAGCATCTGGCGCGCATCGAAACCCAGCTCGGCGTGTCGCTGATCTCGCGCGGCAACGTCCTGACCATCGCCGGGCCGGAGGATTCCGCGGAATCCGCCCGCTCGGCCCTGACGGCGCTGTACGAGCGCCTCAGGCGCGGCCTCCCCGTCGGCATCGGCGAAGTGGACGCGGCCGTGCGCATGGCCACCTCCGTCATCGACCCGGCGGGGCGCGACCAGGCGCTGGCCACCATCGCCAAGCCCGACTTCCAGGTGCGCACGCGCCGCAAGGGCGCCATCAGCCCGCGCTCGCCCACCCAGGCCGTGTACCTGCAGGCCCTGGCCGAGAGCGAGATGGTGTTCGGCCTGGGCCCGGCCGGCACCGGCAAGACCTACCTCGCCGTGGCGCAGGCAGTGGCGCTGCTGACCTCCGGTCAGGTCGACCGCATCGTGCTGTCCCGCCCGGCGGTGGAGGCGGGCGAGCGGCTGGGCTTCCTGCCCGGCGACCTGAAGGAGAAGGTGGACCCGTACCTGCGCCCGCTCTACGACGCGCTGCACGACATGCTGCCGGCCGAGCAGGTGAAGAAGCGCCTGGATTCCGGCGAGATCGAGATCGCGCCGCTGGCCTTCATGCGCGGCCGCACGCTGGCCAACGCGTTCGTCATCCTGGACGAGGCGCAGAACACCACGCCCATGCAGATGAAGATGTTCCTCACCCGCCTGGGCGAGGGCGGGCGCATGGTGGTGACCGGCGACGTCACGCAGATCGACCTGCCGGCCGGGACCCGCTCCGGCCTGAAGGACGCGCTGGAAATCCTGAAGGAGGTGGAGGGCGTGCGCTTCGTGCACTTCACCGACAGGGACGTGGTCCGTCACCCGCTGGTCAGCCGCATCGTGCGCGCCTATGACCGGCATGACGCGGCAAAAGCCAGGTCCGACACCGGGGGAGCGGCATCGTGATGCAGGTGGACGTCGCCGTCAGCCGGGAGGCCGGCGGCTGGGCCGAGGACGCCGAATGGCTGGCCGAGCGCGCGGCGCTCGCCGCGCTGGCCGCCACTTGGCCCGACGACGAGGGGCCGGCCGAGCTGTCCGTCGTGCTGGCCGACGATGCGCTGGTGCGGCAGCTCAACCGCGACTACCGCGGCAAGGACAAGCCGACCAACGTGCTCTCCTTCGCGCTGACCGAGGCCGAGGAGCCCGAGGCGGAGGACGCGCCGACCCTGCTGGGCGACGTCGTCCTGGCCTGGGAAACCGTGGCGCGCGAGGCGGCCGAGCAGGGCAAACCCGTTTCCGACCACCTCTCCCACCTCGTGGTGCATGGCGTTCTGCATCTTCTCGGGTATGATCACGAGGTGGACGAGGACGCCGAGGAGATGGAAGGGTTGGAGATCGAGGTGCTGAAGACGCTGGGCATCGCCGACCCCTATGCCCAAGACAACTCCCAAGGTTCCCCCCACGCCCCGGACTCCGGGGACCTGACGCAACCGCAACCGCCAGGACAATGACCGACACTTCCGACAGTCGAATGCCCCGTGACGACGGGGCCGAAGACCAATCGCTGGGCCATCTCTTCCGCGGATGGCTGCGCTCCGTGATCCGGGGCCGAGGCGACACCACCCTCCGCGACACGCTGGAAGAGCTGATCGAGGAGGAAGGCGAAGCCGAAGGCGGCATGGCCGCCAACGAGCGCGCGCTTCTGGGCAACGTGCTGAAGCTGCGCGACCGCACCGTCGTCGACGTGATGGTGCCGCGCGCCGACATTGTCGGCGTGGACGTGTCCACCCCCCTGCCCGCGCTGATCCAGCGCATGTCGGAAGAGGCGCACTCGCGCATGCCCGTCTACCGCGACACGCTGGACGACGTGGTGGGCATGGTGCACATCAAGGACGTGCTGCTCTGCATCGCCAGCCAGAAACCCGGCGCGCTGCAGGACATCGTGCGCGACGTGCTGATCGTGGCGCCCAGCATGCCGGTGCTGGACCTGCTGCTGCAGATGCGCCAGACGCGCCAGCATATGGCGCTGGTCGTCGACGAGTTCGGCGGCATCGACGGCCTCGTCACCATCGAGGACCTCGTCGAGGAGATCGTCGGCGAGATCGAGGACGAGCACGACGACGCCGTGCAGCCCCGCCTGATGGACCGCCCGGACGGCTCCCTGCTGGCCGACGCCCGCGTGGCGATCGAGGATTTCGAGGAGCGCGTCGGCCCGGTCCTGACCGAGGAGGAGCGCGAGGATATCGACACGCTGGGCGGTCTGGTGGTGTCGCTGGCCGGCCGCGTGCCGGGCCGGGGCGAGCTGCTGAAGCACCCCTCCGGCATCGAGTTCGAGGTGGTCGACGCCGACCCCCGCCGCATAAAGCGCCTGCGCGTGCGCAACGTGCCGGCGAACACCTCGCAACTGGCGGCGACGGGGTGAGCGCGTCCTCACATTGGGTTTTCGCTGCGCTCAACCCAACCTACGCGGGATGTTCCGGTAGGTTGGGTTGAGGCGCCAGCCGCAAAACCCAACGGCACGCACCTCTCGCTACAACACCCCCAAACGCCGCCACACCGGTACCTTGCGTTCCAGGTGCAGGGCCAGCCGGGCAGCGAGTTCGCGCGTCTGCTCGCGCGGGTCGGCGATCGGTTCGCCGGCCTTCATCACCGGGCGGCCGAGGCGGGCCAGTTCGGGCTGCACCGCATCGGCCAGATCGGCGGCGGTGGGGGTAGCGGTGGCGGCCGGGTTCGCGGCCAGCGCGCGGTAGACAACCTGTTCCATGAAACCGGCGGGGATGCCGCTGCCGATGCCGGGGGCGGCGAAGAAGCCGCGCTCCTCGCCGGCCAGCGTGCGCTCGCACACCGTGGCGTTGAAGCGGCGGGCGATGGCGCGGGCTTCGTCGGTGACGGCGCGGGCGACGGGGTGGATCTGGTTGGCGTGCACGAGCAGCGCCACGGTGCGCAGAACCGGCGCCGGGCCGGCGGAACCGACGAAGGCACGGAGCGGCAGCGGCCCGTCGCGCCAAAGCCGCTCGGCGATGGCGTGGGCGAGGTCGGCATAGCCATCCAGATCACCGGCGGCGGTGCGCAGCTCCAGCCGCAGGTCGCCGGGGTAGACCAGCGTGACGACGTCCGTGTCCAGCAGGCGCGCCTCGCGCTCGGCGGCGCTCAGCCGCAGCGTGCCCTTGCCGAACAGGTCGCGGCGGAACTGGCGGTTGACGGCGAAGTCCTTCAGCGTCTCGGCCAGCGCCGGGTCGGGTTCGGCGCGCACCATGTCGCGCATCCCGGCGGGCAGCGCCAGTTCGGGGAAGGCCTCGACCGGGTCGGCGGAGCCGAGGAAGGACAGCTTGGCCGCCGCCATGTCGCGCGCCACGTCGGCGTGGTAGAGCAGGCGCCAGTCGGCGTTCAGGTACTCGTGCGCGAGGTACTGCGGGTCCTGGCCCGAAATGGCATCGAGCCGCGCGCGTACGGTCGGGTTGGCGGAGACGTACGCCGCCCCCTGGTCGGCCAGCCGGCGCGCGAAATCGACCGCCGCGCGGGCCTTGTCGGCGGAGGAGCCCACGTGCCGGGCCGCCGCTTCGGCGAACAGCCGGCGCAGGGGAGCCAGCGCCGCCCAGCCAGGCAGGCAGTTGTACGACAGGTACAGCGCCCCGCCGACGCTGAGCGACGTCCGCAGGATCTCCTGTACGTCCCGCGCCGTGTCGTCGCCGATCCACGAGTACACCCCGTGCGCGGCCACACAGTCGAACGGGCCGGGGTGGCGGGTGCGGCATTCGGCGAAGCTGGCGTCGGAGAGGGTGAGGTTCGTCAGGCCGGCGCGGGCGCGGAAGTCCTCGGCCGCCGCGATGTGGTCGGGGTTGAAGTCGATCGCCGTCCAGGCGCAGTCCGGGTTGGCGGCGGCCAGCACGGCGGCGTTGAAGCCCGCCCCGCAACCGAGTTCCAGCGCCGCGCGCGGCGCCGGCACGGCGCGGCCGGCCAGCAGGGCGGCGAACGCCACCGCCGCCGGCGCCATCTCGCGGTAGAAGCCCGGCGTGCAGGGCGTGTCGACGACGTAGCCGGCCGACCAGCTCACAGTCGGCTCACAGGATGAACTTCGACAGATCGGCGTTCTTGGCGAGGCTGCCGACGCGCTCGCGCACATAGGCGGCGTCGATGGACACGGTCTGGCCGGGCTTGTCGGAAGCGGTGAAGCTGATCTCCTCCAGCAGGCGCTCCATGACCGTGTGCAGGCGGCGCGCCCCGATGTTCTCCACCGACGTGTTGATCTCGGCGGCCAGCCGCGCCAGCTCGTCGATGGAATCGTCGGTGAACTCCAGCGCCACCTCCTCCGTCTTCAGAAGCGCCTTGTACTGCTTGATCAGGCTGGCCTCGGGCTCGGTCAGGATGCGCTTGAAATCCTCCTGCGTCAGCGCCTTCAGCTCGACGCGGATGGGCAGGCGGCCCTGCAGCTCCGGCAGCAGGTCGGAGGGCTTGGCGAGGTGGAAGGCGCCCGACGCGATGAACAGGATGTGGTCGGTCTTCACCGTGCCGTGCTTGGTGGCCACCGAGGTGCCCTCGATCAGCGGCAGCAGGTCGCGCTGCACGCCTTCGCGGCTGACGTCCGCACCGCCCTTGTGCTCGGACCGGGCGGAGATCTTGTCGATCTCGTCCAGGAAGACGATGCCGTTCTGCTCGACCGCGTGGATGGCCTCGGAGACGACCTTTTCCTGGTCCAGCAGCTTGTCCGACTCCTCGGCCATCAGCACGGTGTGGCTCTCGGCCACGGTCATGCGGCGCGGCTTGGTGCGGCCGCCCATCATCTTGCCGAACATGTCGTTGAGGTTGAGCATGCCCATC
>DASPIO010000270.1:0-8709 GCA_035629155.1 Azospirillum sp.
ACGGGGGAGAAGTGCTGGACCGGCCCGCAGTGGGGCGGCACCGAGATGGTGCGCCGGCGCAACGGCATCGAGGCGCCGGACGACGAGTGCTTCAAGATGTCGATGACCGACGCGGTGGGCAAATGCCTGCTCCAGCTCGGCTTGGCCGCCGACATCTACATGGGGCAGTTCGACGATTCCAAGTATCGGGAGGAGTCGGAGGCCTACTACGCCGCCAAGGCCAACCCCGATCTGCAGCCGGCCGCCATCGAGGCGTTCGAGGCGGAGGTGAAGCGCCGCCTCGCCGCCTGCCTCGACCTCGACGATCTGGAGGAGGTCTGGCGGGCCGGCGTGGGCAACCGCCTGCGGGAGATCGGCGCCATCGACCGCGCCGCGCAGCACCGCATCACCGGGCTGTTCGCGCAGAAGAAGTCCGAGATCCTGAAGCGCGAAGAGGGGGACGGCCGCGAGGCCGCGTGACGCCCATGGGCGCTGAACGCATGGCCGGCGAACGCTCTCCCAGCGGCCTGTACCGCATGAGCGCCTGGGAGGGCGAGATGGAGCGCACGCACCCGCGGCTGCCCGCCTGGTACTGGCGGGAAGCCGACCGGCGGCGCGCCTTCGCCCGCTGGGTGGAGGCGGAGGCCGGTTCCATGGCGCTCCAGCTCGGCCGGCTGCTGCGGCCGGACACCGCGCCGGACGCGGCATCGGCCACCCGGGCGATGATCGACCTTCTGGCCCGTGACGCCGAATGGGGGCGCCGCGCCGCCGAGCGGTCCTATGAGGAGGCCGCCTGACATGAGAGGACGCAAAGCAATGACCATCGAGGAGGTCCAGGCCCGGATCCGCGCGGCGCACGCGCGCATCGGGCACGAGGGCCGCTTCGCCCTCACCCTCACCCTCACGCTGGACGGCGCCGAGGATTGCTACATCACCCACTGGTTCCGCCCCGACCCGCACGCCTTCGAGGACTGCCGGGCGGTGGGGTCGGGCACCATCACGGAGTGTCTGGCCGCGCTCGACCGCTACGCCGCCTCCTACCGCCGCCGACCGACCCAAGAGGAGATCGGCCGCACCCTTGGCCTCGTTCCCGACATGGGGAAGGGGCCGGGGGGCGACGCCGCGCCGGAGCACCCGCGCTTCCTGATCGCGGCGGAATGACCCCTGACAGTCTCCATCCTGGCCCCCGCCCGGCATCCGGGCGGGGGTTCTTTTTGCTTCCCGTGGCGCCGGATCCGGTGCATGAACCCGGCCCCATGGATCATGTCGCCGCAGCCCGTTCGTTGATCGCCTCCGCCCGCACCGGGCGGCGGGAGCACGCGCGCATCGTCGGCCACCTCCGCCGGGCGCTGACGCGGGATCCGGCCGACGCCGACGCGCTGCTGCACCTCGCCAAGGCCTGCTTGCTGGCCAACGACGTGTACCGCGCCGTGCACATCCTGGAGACCGTGGCGGCGCTGGCGCCCGGCCTGCCGGGGCTGGCCGAGACGCTGTCCGGCGCTTACCGCCGCGACGCCCGCTACGCCGACGCGGTGCGCGTGGCCGAAGCGGCGCTGGCGCGAGCGGAGGGCAGCCGCGCCGATCTGCTGTACGACGCCGCGCTTAGCCACGCCTATCTGGGCGACGCGGAGGCGGCGCTGGCCGTCTACGACACCATGCTGGCGGAGGATGCGGAGCACGCCGCCGCGTGGTTCGGCAGCCACGCCCCGGCGCTGGAGCTGTCAGGCGCCGAGGAGGCGCTGCGGCGGCTGCGGCGGGCGGTGGGCTGCACCGGGGCGAACGGCAAGTACTGGGCGTTCCTGTGCGCGTACCTCCGTCTGCTCGGCCGGGACGGGGAGGCGCGGGCGATCTTCGACGAACGGCTGGCAGAGCATCCCAAGCGCAGGCCGGTGGCCGACGCGGTGGCGGCGATCCTGCCGGATCTGGCGCCGGACGTGCGGCTGTTCGGGCTGAGCGCACCGCTCCTGTCGTTCGCGCTGGAGCAAGCCGCGCTGCCGGGGCTGGTGCTGGAGTTCGGCGTGCGGCGCGGCACCTCCATCAACCGCATCGCCGCGCGGGCCGGGCAGGCGGTGCACGGCTTCGACTCCTTCGAAGGGCTGCCGGAAGCCTGGGGGACGCAGCCGCGCGGCGTGCTGACCACCGGCCGCGAGTTGCCGCCGGTGCGGGACAACGTCGTGCTGCACGCCGGCTGGTTCGAGGACACGCTGCCGGCCTTCCTGGACGCGCACGAGGGACCGGTGCGCTTCGTCAACGTGGACAGCGACCTCTACTCCTCCGCACGCACGGTGCTGACCGGGCTTGCCCCACGCATCCGGCCGGGCAGCGTGCTGGTGTTCGACGAGTTCATCGGCAACCGCACTTGGAAGGATGACGAGTACCGCGCCTTTCACGAGTTCGCGCACGAGAACGCCGTGCGCTTCGAGATCGTCGCGGTGGCGCCGTACACCAAGCAGGTGGCGATTCGCATCACGGGCATCGGCTGACGGAACGGCATGCCCGCGGCGGTGTTCGTTCGGCAACCCTGATGGAAGGAGGAGCCGATGACCGTGATCCCCGACACCACGGACCGTGTCGCCGAGCACACCAGCGAAGCCGTCAACAAGGCGATCCGCCGTGACGCCGAGGAGTCCGTCCTTCACTGCGCCGCGCATCGCGACGCGATCGATGGCCGCCTCGCCGAGCTGGACCGCGAGTGGGATGTCGAGCGCGCGCTGGAGGCCAACGCCGCCACCATCGCCCTGGTCGGGCTTGGGCTGGCGGCCACGGTGGACCGGCGGTTCCTGGCGCTGCCGATGGCGGTGGCGGGCTTCCTGCTGCAGCACGCCGTGCAGGGCTGGTGCCCGCCGGTACCGGTGATGCGCCGCCTGGGCTTCCGCACCGAGGCGGAGATCAACGAGGAGCGCGTGGCGCTGAAGGCCCTGCGTGGCGACTTCGACGGCCTGCCGCCCGAGCCCGATGCACGCGCCCGCCGGGCGCTCGCGGCGGCGCGGGCCTGATACGGACGGCGCTCGATGAAAGCGATCGAGCGCCGCCAGCGTGAGTGCATACCTCCTGCGACAAAGCGTACACGGCCTTGCAAACCCCACCTCGCGCGTCCAATATGAGCATTATCTAAAATATAGCGGAGGTTGAGGATGTCTGCGCACATGGCAGCGCAAGGTAGAGCGCATGGCGAGGCGGCTTCGGCGGCGTGGCTGATGCACGTGCCGGTGCCGATGTTCGCCACGGTCATGGGCCTGGGCGGGCTGGGGCTGGCGTGGCGCCGGGCGCACGAGGCGCTGGGGCTGCCGTCGGCCGTGGGCGAGGCGGTGCTGGCGCTGGCGGCGGTCGCCTTCGTGCTGGTGGCCGGGCTGTACTTGGCGAAGGCGCTGCGCCATCCGGCGGAGGTGAAGGCGGAGTTCGCGCATCCCGTTCGCAGCAGCTTCTTCCCCACCATCACCATCGGCCTGATGATCCTGGCGGGCGCGGCGGTGCCCTACGCGCCGAAGCTGGCGGAGGTGGTGTGGGTGGTCGCGGCGGCGCTGCACCTCGTCTTCGCCGTTTACCTGATGGGCCGCTGGATCGGCCGGAACCACGAGTTGCACACCTTCAACCCGGCGTGGTTCATCCCGGTGGTGGGCAACGTGCTGGCGCCGCTGGTGGGCGTGCGGCTGGGCTATGTCGAGGTGTCGTGGTTCTTCTTCTCGGTCGGCCTTCTGTTCTGGCTGGCGCTGCTGCCGGTGCTGCTGTACCGGGTGATTTTCCACGACATGGTGCCGGCGCGCCTCATCCCGACGCTGTTCATCTTCCTGGCGCCGCCGGCGGTGGGCTTCCTGTCCTACCTGCAGCTCAACGGCGGCGTGCTGGACGCGGCTGCGCGGGTGCTGTTCTTCACGGGGCTGTTCACCGCGCTGCTGCTGGTGCGGCTGGCGCCGATGTTCCTGAAGGTGCCGT
This sequence comes from Azospirillum sp., assembly GCA_035629155.1. Lineage (GTDB taxonomy): Bacteria > Pseudomonadota > Alphaproteobacteria > Azospirillales > Azospirillaceae > Azospirillum. The sequence goes on from DASPIO010000270.1 coordinate 3,913, forward strand.
TCGCCATGTCCTGGTGGGCCTTCACCTTTCCCACCGCCGCCTTGGCGGTGGCAGGCCTGAGCTACCACCATGCGCTGGGCGGCGGTGCCTCGTCCGCCACGCTGGCCGGCGTGTTGCTTGCGGTGGCCACGGTGATCGTCACGCTGGTGACGCTGCGCACGCTCAAGGCGCTCGCTGATCGGGCGCTGTTCGTTCCGGAATGAGGAGAATGTCCGCCATGCACATCGTCTGTCCGCATTGCGACACCATCAACCGCGTTCCCCCGGAGAAGCAGGACCGGGGCGGCAAGTGCGGCCAGTGCGGCCGGCCGCTGTTCGACGGCCACCCGGTGGCGCTGACCGCCGAGCGCTTCACCACCCACGCCGAGAAGGGCGACCTGCCGCTGCTGATCGACTTCTGGGCGGAGTGGTGCGGGCCGTGCCGCATGATGGCGCCGGCCTTCGAGCAGGCCGCCCGCGAGTTGGAGCCGCACGTCCGGCTGGTGAAGATCAACACCGACGAGGAGCAACGGCTGGCCGGCGCCTTCGGCATCCGCAGCATTCCCACCCTGGCGCTCGTCCACAAGGGGCGGGAGGTCGCGCGAACCAGCGGGGCCATGCCGGCGACGGCGCTGGTCGCCTGGACGCGCCAGCAGCTCGGGGTCTGAACTCCTCTACTTCTTGCCGGCCTTGGCCCGCGCGAACGCCTCGGCGAAGGCGTTGTTGGCGAAGCCCGGCTCCGGCTTCTTCGCCGGCTGCGCCTTCGGGGCGGCCGGCGGCGGGCCACGTCGGTCGTCACGGGGCCGGTCGTCACGGGGCCGATCCTCGCGCGGGCGGTCGCCGCGCGGGGCGGGGCGGGCGGCCGGTTCGTCCATGCGCATGGTGAGCGCCACGCGCTTGCGCGGCAGGTCGACCTCCAGGACCTTCACCTTGACGATGTCGCCGGCCTTCACGACCGTGTGCGGGTCCTTCACGAAGCTGTTGGCGAGCTGGGAAATGTGCACCAGCCCGTCCTGGTGGACGCCCACGTCCACGAACGCGCCGAAGGCGGTGACGTTGGTCACGACACCCTCCAGTACCATGCCGGGGATCAGGTCCTTCAGCTCGTTCACGCCGTCCTTGAACTCGGCGGTCTTGAACTCGGGGCGGGGATCGCGGCCGGGCTTCTCCAGCTCCTTCAGGATGTCCTCCACCGTCGGCACGCCGAAGCGCTCGTCGGTGAAGTCCTCGGCGTGCAGCGAGCGCAGGAAGCGGGCGTCGCCGATCAGCGAGCCCAGGTCCTTGCCGGTCTTCTTGAGGATGCGCTCGACCACCGGGTAGGCCTCGGGGTGGACCGAGGAGGCGTCCAGCGGCGTGTCGCCGTTGGGGATGCGCAGGAAGCCGGCGGCCTGCTCGAACGTCTTCGGCCCCAGGCGCGCCACGTCGAGGAGCTGCTTGCGCGAGCGGAAGGCGCCGTTCCGGTCGCGGTGCTCGACGATGTTGCGGGCGATGGTCTCGTTGAGGCCGGACACGCGGGTGAGCAGCGGGATGGACGCGGTGTTGAGGTCCACGCCCACGGCGTTCACGCAGTCCTCCACCACGGCGTCCAGCGAGCGGGCGAGTTTCTGCGGGCCGACGTCGTGCTGGTACTGGCCGACGCCGATCGACTTCGGCTCGATCTTCACCAGTTCGGCCAGCGGGTCCTGCAGGCGGCGCGCGATGGACACGGCGCCGCGCAGGGAAACGTCCAGCTTGGGGAACTCCAGCGCCGCGGTTTCGGAGGCGGAGTACACGGACGCGCCGGCCTCCGACACCATGACCTTGGTGAGCTTGAGGTCCGGGTGGCGCTTCATCAGGTCGAACGCCAGCTTGTCGGTCTCGCGGGACGCGGTGCCGTTGCCGATGGCGATCAGCTCGGCCTTATGGCGCAGGGCCAGGGCGGCCAGCACGGCGATCGAGCCGTCCCAGTCGTTGCGCGGCTCGTGCGGGTAGATGGTGGAGGTCTCCAGCAGCTTGCCGGTGGCGTCGATCACCGCGACCTTCACGCCGGTGCGGATGCCGGGGTCGAGACCGATGGTGACGCGCGGGCCGGCCGGGGCGGCCAGCAGCAGGTCGTGCAGGTTGCGGGCGAAGACGCGGATCGCCTCGTCCTCGGCGCGTTCGCGCAAGCTCCCCATCAGGTCGGTCTCGACGTGCGGGCCGATCTTCAGCTTCCAGGTCCAGCGCACCACGTCGGACAGCCACTTGTCGGCCGGGCGGCCGGCATCCCGGATGCCGGTATGGGCGGCGATGGTGGCCTCGGCCGGGTGCTTTTCGCCTTCGGCCAGCTCCAGGTCGAGGCGCAGGTCGAGCACGCCCTGGGCACGGCCGCGGAACAGCGCCAGCGCGCGGTGCGAGGGGACCTTGCCCAGCGGTTCGGAAAAATCGAAGTAGTCGGAGAACTTGGCGCCCTCGGCGCGCTTCTCCTCGATGACCTTGGAAAAGACCTTGCCCTTGTCGGCCATGGTGGCGCGCAGGCGGCCCACCAGTTCGGCGTCCTCGCCGAAACGCTCGACAAGGATGTGGCGCGCACCGTCCAGCGCGGCCTTCACGTCGGCCACACCCTTGTCGGTGTCGACGAAGGCGGCGGCTTCGGCCTCCGGTGCCTTCGTCGGGTCGGCGAGCAGCAGGTCGGCCAGCGGCTCCAGCCCGGCCTCGCGGGCGATCTGCGCCTTGGTGCGGCGCTTGGGCTTGTAGGGGAGGTAGAGGTCCTCCAGGCGGGTCTTGGTGTCGGCTTGCCGGAGCTGCTTCTCCAGTTCGGGCGTCAGCTTGCCCTGCTCCTGGACCGAGGCGAGGATGGTGGCGCGGCGGTCCTCCAGCTCACGCAGGTAGCCCAGCCGCTCGTCCAGGGTGCGGAGCTGCGTGTCGTCCAGGCCGCCGGTCGCCTCCTTGCGGTAGCGGGCGATGAACGGCACCGTCGAGCCTTCGTCGAGCAGCTTGATGGTGGCGGCGACCTGGGCCTCGCGGACCTGAAGCTCGTCGGCGATGCGCTGGCTGATGGAAAGCATGGGCGAACCAGACTGGGGAACGGGAGGGAAGCCCGTATACCCCGAACCCGCCTCACGGGGCCAGTGGCGTTGTGGGGATAGGACGGGGCAAGCCGGTGTCGGCTTGGATCCGGCGCGCCGACGCCATGGGCGGGGGCATTTGCATCTCCGGCCCGAAGGATGGCCCGAAGGATGGAAAAACATCAGAGGCGGGAGTTGCCAAAGTGCCAGCGATCATCCGCTTCGAATCGGAAGATAGAGCGTAATGTTGCTCCGCAACACAGCCAGTGGCGTGGCCGGAAAAACGCCGGCCAGTCTTGTTGATATGGGGTTGTCGCGGCGCAATAAGTCTTGTGACGGGTAACCAAATTTCAAGAAATCAGGGGATAAGCTTTTGGATATAAGACTTGCCGGCAGACGGGCGATCGTCAGTCGCCCCGCGGATCCGCCAGGCATAGTGTCACTAGGGAGGAGCGCCTCTGATGTTCTTCGGTGGATCAAGGGCGCGGCGCGAGGCAATCGCGGCCGCCAATGAAGAGATGAACCTGCTCAGCCGCTATGCGGGTGTGGGCCTGTGGGACGCCGTGCTGCACAACGGCGATCCGATGCACCCGCAAAGCCGCTGGCGCTGGTCCGAGGAGTTCCGGCGGTTGCTCGGATTCGAGCAGGGCGACCGGGGCGGCTTTCCGGACGCCGTCGGGTCCTGGGCCGACCGCCTGCATCCCGAGGACGCGCAGGCGACCTTCGACGCCTTCGGCGCCTGCCTGAGCGACCGCACCGGGCGCACCGGTTACGATGTCGTCTACCGCCTGAAGATGAAGGACGGTAGCTACCGTTGGTTCCGCGCCATCGGTGGTGTGTCGCGGGACGCGAACGGCCGGGCGGAGCGCGCCTGCGGCGCCCTAATCGACGTGCACGCCGAGCGCGACGAGGCGGAGCGCGCGGCGCTGCTCGACCTGCACGCCGGCGTCGGCCTTTGGGACGCGCGGATTCACGACGGCGACCCGATGCACCCGCAAAGCCGCTGGCGCTGGTCCGAGGAGTTCCGCCGACTTGTGGGCTTCCGCGACGAGGTGGAGTTCCCCAACGTCGTCCAGTCGTGGTCCGACCGCCTGCATCCCGAGGACGCGCAGGCGACCTTCGACGCCTTCGGCGCCTGCCTGAACGACCGCACCGGGCGCACCGGCTACGATGTCGTCTACCGTCTGAGGATGAAGGACGGCAGCTACCGCTGGTTCCGCGCCATCGGCGGCGTGGGCCGCGACGCCAGCGGCCGGCCGCTGCGCGCCTGCGGGTCGCTGATCGACGTGCACGCCGAGAAGCTGGCCGAAATCCGGCAGGTCGAGGCGGAGGCCGAGCGGCGACGGGCCATCGCCGACCTCGCCGATTCGCTGGGCACCAACGTGGCGCAGACGGCGGATCGGGCGACCTCCAATGCGCAGACGGTGGCCGCCGCGGCGGAGGAACTGGCCGCCTCAATCACGGAGATCAGCAACCGCGCCGACAAGGCCGCGGAGTCGTCGTCACAGGCCTCCGATCAGGCCGCGCGCACCAACCAGGCGGTCCAGGCGCTGGTCACCGCCGCCGACCGGATCGGCGAGGTGGTGAAGCTGATCAACGCCATCGCCAGCCAGACCAACCTGCTGGCGCTGAACGCCACCATCGAGGCGGCGCGCGCCGGCGAGGCGGGGCGCGGCTTCGCCGTGGTGGCCAACGAGGTGAAGGCGCTGTCCCGCCAGACGGCCGACGCCACCAAGCAGATCGCCGACCAGGTCGCCAACCTGCAGCGCGAGACGGCGGCGGTGGACGACGCG
>DASPIO010000271.1:0-2898 GCA_035629155.1 Azospirillum sp.
GGCTCCGGCGGTAGGATTCGAACCTACGACCAACGGATTAACAGTCCGCTGCGCTACCGCTGCGCCACGCCGGATCAGCGTGTGGGCGGCTATATAGCGAAAGCCTTGGCCTCTGCCAAGCCTTTCCTGCCCGATTTTTCCGTCCGCCGGCCTTTTTATCGCTATCGGCGGCGGATCGCGAACACCGACGCGAGCGAAGCCGTGGCTGGCCGCGCCCGCGTGTCGGTATCGACTTTTCTAGGTATTGGAGGCACGGGCGGGAATCGAACCCACGTACACGGATTTGCAGTCCGCTGCATCACCACTCTGCCACCGCGCCACGGTGTCCGGTCCGGAACGTTGCCGTCCCGATCGGAGGCGCAGGTATAGACTGCCGCGCGGCCGTGGTCAAGGCGCAGAAACACGCTTTTTTGTGGCAACTGGCGCCGTCCGGGCGTGCCGTCCCCTTGCCGTTGTGTTCCTGCGGCGTACCGGATATATACGCGCAGGCAGCAAAGCCGTCCCCAGCGGCTGGGCGCCCCCGCCCCGTTCCCAACCGAGCCGATTGCGACCCGCCATGTCCGATTACGCCGCCGCCCGCTTCTTCATGGTCGAGGGACAGATCCGTCCGAACAAGGTGACCGACCACCGTCTGGTCGAGGCGCTGATGGACGTCCCGCGTGAGAACTTCGTGCCGGACGCCGTGCGCGGCATCGCCTACGTCGACGAGGACGTGCCGGTCGGCAACGGGCGCTACCTGATGGAGCCCATGATCTTCGCCCGCATGCTGCAGGAAGCGTCGATCGGGGAGAACGATGTCGTGCTCGACGTCGGTTGCGCCACCGGCTACTCGACCGCCATCCTGGCGCGTCTGGCGGCCACCGTGGTCGGCCTCGAATCGGACCCCACCCTGGCCGAGCGGGCGAAGGCCGCGCTGGCTTCGGCGGGCGCCGCCAACGCGCTGGCCGTCACCGGCCCTCTGCCCTCCGGCTACGCCAGCCAGGCCCCGTACGACGTCATCGTCTTCGAAGGCGCAGTGTGCGAGGTTCCGGCCGCGGTCTGCGAGCAGCTCGCCGATGGCGGTCGCATGGTCGTCACCGTGTTGGGCGACCGCGGCCTGGGTGAGGTCCGTCTGTACGAGCGCACCGGGAAGGTGGTGTCGAGCCGCGTGCTGTTCGAGGCGCAGCCGCACCTGCTGCCCGGTTTCGAGCCCAAGCCGAAGTTCGAGTTCTGAGCCTGAACCGCTGCGCGCCGGGGGGTGGCGCAGCAAGGATGCAACCAGCGGCGCCGTGTGCCACCATGGGCACGCGGACTGGGGGAGGGACCCGAGGGGACCCGCCGGATTCGAGCCGAAGAGAAGGTCCACTGACATGACCGTGCGAAGCCGTAATGCGGGACGTTGGCTGGCGACGGCCATCACCTGCGGCGTCATGGCGACCGGCGTGGCCGCCACCGCCCAGGCGCAGACCCTGGAACAGGCGCTGGCCCAGGCCTACGAGAACAATCCCACCCTGGCGGCGCAACGCGCCCGTCTGCGGGCGGTGGACGAGCAGGTGCCGCAGGCCCTGGGGCGCTATCGTCCCACGGTCCAGGCGACCGCCGGCGTGACCCGGTCGGCGTCGACCACCACGGGATCGGTCGCCACGGCCGCCGGGCCCGCGGGCGTCGAGAGCCGTCTCGGCGCCACCCCGAAGTCCGTCGGCGTGACGTTGTCGCAGCCTCTGTACGACCCGCAGGCAGCTCCCCTCGTCCGTTCCGCCGAGAACGCCGTGCAGGCGCAGCGCGCCAGCCTGCTGTCCAGCGAACAGCAGGTGCTGCTGAGTGCCGCGTCGGCCTACCTCGACGTCGTGCAGAACCAGGCCGTGGTGCTGCTGAGCATCAACAACGAGCAGGTGCTGCGTCGCCAGCTGGAGGCGGCACGCGACCGCTTCCGCGTCGGCGAGTATACCCGCACCGACGTCAGCCAGTCCGAGTCGCGCCTGGCACAGTCCGTCGCCAACCGCATCTCCAACGAAGGCATCCTGCAGACGTCGCGCGGCACCTACGTGCGCTACATCGGCACGATGCCGGGCAACCTGAAGGCGCCCAAGCCGACCTTCAAGCTGCCGGCCACGCTGGACGAGACGGTCGAACTGGCCCGCGCCAACAACCCGACGATCCTCAGCGCCTCGTTTCAGGAGGCGGCCCAGCGCGAGAACGTCGACGTCGCCTATGGCCGCTTGCTGCCGTCGGTCGGCCTGTCGGCCCAGGCCAGCCGGACGTGGGACGTCGGCGCCTCGTCCAGCGGCGGGTCCATCACCGACCGGCAGGATAGCGGCTCGATACGCGCCCAGGTGACAATTCCCCTGTACTCCGCCGGTCAGGCGGAATCCCAGGTCCGGGAGGCCAAGCACACCGCCAACCAGTACCGCATCCAGATCGACGAGAGCCGCCGCGCCGTGGCGGAGACCGCCATCAGCGCATGGCAGGCCCTGACGACGGCGCGCGCCAGCATCGAATCCTTCCAGGCGCAGATCAAGGCGGCGCAGATCGCTCTGGAAGGCGTCCGGCAGGAGGCCCAGGTCGGTTCGCGCACCGTGCTCGACGTGCTGAACCAGGAGCAGGAACTGCTAAACGCCCGCGTCAGCCTCGTGCGCGCCCAGCGCAACGAAATGGTGGCGGCGTTCCAGCTTCTTGCCGCGGTCGGCCAGTTGACGGCTCAGCAGCTCCGTCTGCCCGTCGAGTATTACAATTACGATGCCCATTACCGCGCCGTGCGCGACAAATGGTTCGGAACCAGCATCGGCGAGTGATCGCTGCGGCCCGCTCCGGCGGGCCGCTCTTGTCTTGCGGCCTTTTTTTTCATCCATTCCTGTCCTAGTGTGGGGATCAGGATGACGTCCCGGGTTACCCACGATGAGCGATAAGGGCCAGCAAGAA
>DASPIO010000272.1:0-2012 GCA_035629155.1 Azospirillum sp.
TCCTGTCCTAGTGTGGGGATCAGGATGACGTCCCGGGTTACCCACGATGAGCGATAAGGGCCAGCAAGAACCGTCGATGGAGGAGATCCTCGCCTCCATCCGCCGCATCATCTCCGAGGATGGCGAGCCCGGGGCGAAGACCGTCGAGAAGCCCGAGCCTGCCCCGGCCCCCGTCGCCGCACCACCACCTCCTCCGCCCCCGGCTCCGCCGCCGATGATGACGGAGCCGGAGCCGGAGGACGACGTCCTTGAACTGACGCAGGTCGTGGACGACGAGCCGCCGATGCGCGACGAGCCGGAGGACGACGGCTGGCCCGAGGAGCCGGCTTTCCCGTCGGAACCCGAGCCTGAACCGCCGCCGCCGCCGCGGGCGCCTCCACCTCCGCCGCCGCCGCCGCGGATGATGCCGGATTTTGACGACGTCACCGAGATGCCGCCCCCGCCGCCGCGGCGTCCCCGGCCCATGCCGATGATGGACGACGAGGACGATGGGCTGATCTCGCGCCGAACGGCCAAGGATGCGTCGCAGCACTTCACCCATCTCGCGCGCGAACTGGGCGACGACCTGTCGATCGGGCCGATGCCGGTCGGCATACGCACCGTCGAGGATGTCGTGCGCGAGCTGTTGAAGCCGCTGCTGAAGGAGTGGCTCGACGAGAACCTGCCGACGGTCGTCGAACGCCTCGTTCAGCAGGAGATCGACCGCATGATTCGCCGGACCCAGAAGTTCTGAGCCACGGACTGACGTAAGAGCGCTAGCGAAAGTTCCCGAGATGCTTGAAAAGACTTACCGGCCCGCCGAGGTCGAGGAGAAGCACTATCGTCTGTGGGAGGAGTCGGGCGCGTTCGCCGCGAACACACAGTCGAACGCCCGGCCCTACACCATCATGATGCCGCCGCCGAACGTCACCGGCAGCCTGCACATGGGGCACGCGCTGACCTTCACGCTGCAGGACGTGCTGATCCGCTACAAGCGCATGCGCGGGCAGGACGCGCTCTGGCAGCCGGGCACGGACCACGCCGGCATCGCGACGCAAATGGTCGTCGAGCGCAACTTGGCGCAGGAAGGCAAGACGCGCCACGACTTCGGCCGCGACGCCTTCATCGACAAGGTCTGGGAGTGGAAGGCCGAATCGGGCGGTACCATCACCCGCCAGCTCCGCCGCTTGGGCGCCTCGCCGGACTGGGCGAAGGAACGCTTCACCATGGACGAAGGCCTGAGCAAAGCCGTCCGCAAGGTGTTCGTCGAACTGTACCGCCAGGGCCTGCTCTACAAGGACAAGCGCCTCGTCAACTGGGACCCCAAGCTGCACACGGCAATCTCCGACCTTGAGGTCGAGCAGCGGGAGATCAAAGGCAACCTGTGGCATTTCCGCTACCCCATCGAGGGCGAGAGCGACCGCTTCATCGTGGTTGCCACCACGCGCCCCGAGACGATGCTGGGCGACACGGCCGTCGCCGTGCACCCGGAGGACGAGCGCTACAAGGACCTGATCGGCAAGAACGTCGTGCTGCCGCTGGTCGGTCGCCGCATCCCGATCGTGGGTGACGAATACGCCGATCCGGAGACCGGTTCGGGTGCCGTCAAGATCACCCCGGCTCACGATTTCAACGACTTCAACGTCGGCAAGCGCCACGGTCTCGAACTCATCAACATCATGGACCGCGACGCGCGGCTGACCGATGCGGTGCCGGAGCCGTACCGCGGCCTCGACCGCTACGAGGCGCGCAAGAAGGTGGTCGCCGACGTCGAGGCGCTGGGCCTTCTGGAGAAGATCGAGCCGCACACGCACATGGTGCCGCACGGCGACCGCTCCGGCGTGGCGATCGAGCCCTGGCTGACCGACCAGTGGTACGTGGACGCCGCGACGCTGGCCAAGCCGGCCATCGAGGCGGTGGAGACCGGCAAGACGGTGTTCGTGCCCAAGCAGTGGGAGAACACCTATTACGAGTGGATGCGCAACATCCAGCCGTGGTGCGTCAGCCGGCAGATCTGGTGGGGCCACCAGATC
>DASPIO010000273.1:0-2788 GCA_035629155.1 Azospirillum sp.
TGATGCCGCGCGCCTTCTCTTCCGGCGCCTTGTCGATCTGGTCGTAGGCGGTGAAGGTGGCGCCGCCGCTCTCGGCCAGCACCTTGGTGATCGCCGCCGTCAGCGACGTCTTGCCGTGGTCGACGTGGCCGATCGTGCCAACGTTGCAGTGCGGCTTGTTCCGCTCGAATTTGGCCTTCGCCATGATTGTGTCTCCGTGGTTTCAATCCGAGTGGTTAATCAAGCCATCTTCGCGCGAACTTCGTCGGCGATGGCCTGCGGCACCGGCTCGTAGTGGTCAAACTGCATGGTGTACTGGGCACGCCCCTGGCTCATCGAGCGCAGGGTATTCACATAACCGAACATGTTGGCCAACGGCACCATGGCGGTGACGACCCGCGCGTTGCCACGCTGGTCCATCCCGCTGATCTGGCCCCGGCGGCTGTTCAGATCGCCGATCACGTCGCCCATGTAGTCTTCCGGTGTCACCACCTCGACCCTCATGATCGGCTCGAGCAGGGTTGGTCCGGCCTTCACCATACCCTCCCGGAAGGCGGCCCGCGATGCGATCTCGAAGGCGAGCACCGACGAGTCGACGTCGTGGTAGGCGCCGTCCACAAGGTCGACCTTGAAGTCGATGACCGGGAATCCGGCGATCACGCCGGCGTCCTTCGACGCTTCGAGGCCCTTCTGCACGCCGGGGACGTACTCACGCGGTACGCTCCCGCCGACGACCTTGTTCTCGAACTGGAAGCCGTTGCCGGCCGGCAACGGCTCGAAGACCAGCTTGACGCGGGCGAACTGGCCCGAGCCGCCGGTCTGCTTCTTGTGCGTGTAGTCGACCTCGGCCTTCCTGGTGATGGTCTCGCGGTACGCCACCTGCGGCGCGCCGACGTTGGCCTCCACCTTGAACTCCCGCTTCATGCGGTCGACGATGATCTCCAGGTGCAACTCGCCCATGCCCTTGATCACCGTCTGACCGCTCTCGTGGTCGACCGAGACGCGGAAGGAGGGATCCTCCTGGGCCAGCCGCTGCAGCGCGACGCCCATCCGTTCCTGGTCCGCCTTGGTCCTGGGCTCGACCGCCACCTCGATGACGGGCTCGGGAAACTCCATGCGTTCCAGGATGATGGGCTTGGCGGGGTCGCAGAGGGTGTCGCCGGTGGTGGTCGACTTCAGGGACGCGAACGCGACGATATCGCCGGCGTTCGCCTCTTTGATCTCCTCGCGCGTGTTGGCGTGCATGAGCAGCATACGCCCCACCCGCTCGCGTTCGCCCTTGATGGCATTGAGCACGGTGCCGCCGGTCTCGACGGTGCCGGAGTAGACGCGCACGAAGGTCAGCGACCCGACGAACGGGTCGGTCATGATCTTGAACGCAAGCCCGGAGAACGGCGCCGCGTCGTCGGTGGCCCGCTCCTCGGTGCCGCCGTCGGGCCGGTGCCCGACGATGTGAGCGACGTCGAGGGGGCTCGGCAAGTAGTCGACGACGGCGTCCAGCATCGGCTGCACGCCCTTGTTCTTGAACGCGGAGCCGCACAGGACGGGCACGAACTTGAAGGTCGTCGTGCCCTGCCGTATCAGCCGCTTCAGCGTGGCGACGTCGGGTGCCTCGCCGGATTCGAGGTAGCGTTCGGTCGCGGCCTCGTCGACCTCGACGGCCAACTCGACCAGACGGTCGCGGTACTCGGCGGCGCGGTCCTTCAGTTCATCGGGAATGTCGGTGTGGTAGAACTCGGCGCCCAGCGTTTCATCTTTCCAGATGATCGCCCGGTTCTCGACGAGATCGATCAGACCGACGAAATCGGCCTCGGACCCGATGGGAAGCTGGAGCACCAGGGGTGTGGCGCCCAGGCGGTCCACCATCATGTCGACGCAGCGGTAGAAGTCGGCGCCGATGCGATCCATCTTGTTGACGAAACACATGCGCGGCACGTGGTACTTGTCCGCCTGCCGCCACACGGTTTCCGACTGGGGCTCCACGCCCGCCACGGAATCGAACACCGCAACCGCACCATCAAGCACACGCAAGCTACGCTCGACTTCGATGGTGAAGTCGACGTGGCCCGGCGTGTCGATGATGTTGATGCGGTGATCGCGCCAGAAGCAGGTGGTCGCGGCCGAGGTGATGGTAATGCCCCGTTCCTGTTCCTGCTCCATCCAGTCCATGACGGCGGTGCCTTCGTGCACTTCGCCGATCTTGTAGGACTTTCCGGTGTAGTACAGAATCCGCTCGGTGGTCGTCGTCTTACCGGCATCAATGTGCGCCATGATGCCGATATTACGATAGCGATCGAGAGGGTGCGAACGGGGCATGACTCGTCCCTGCGGCCGGGTGCCTTACCAGCGGTAGTGCGAGAACGCCTTGTTGGCCTCGGCCATACGGTGGGTGTCCTCACGCTTCTTCACCGCGGTGCCGCGCTGGCTGGCCGCATCCAGAAGCTCGCCGGAGAGACGCTCCATCATGGTGTTCTCGGAACGCGCACGCGCCGCCGAGATCAGCCAGCGGATGGCCAGCGCCTGGGCGCGGTCCGAACGGACCTCGACGGGCACCTGATAGGTCGCACCGCCAACGCGGCGCGAGCGGACCTCGAGGTGGGGCTTCACGTTGCCGAGGGCATCGTGGAACACCTGCACCGGGTCGGCCTTGACTTTCGCCTCGATGCGACCCATCGCACCGTAGACGATGCGCTCGGCGGCGGACTTCTTGCCGTCCAGCATCAGGCAGTTCATGAACTTGGTGATCACGCGGTCGCCATACTTGGCGTCCGGCAGGACCTCACGCTTCTCGGCGCGACGACGACGGGAC
>DASPIO010000274.1:0-10128 GCA_035629155.1 Azospirillum sp.
GGACCAGGTGGCGGTCGATGTAGAGGATGCAGGTGCCGTCCTCCTGGCGGTGGACGACGTGGCTGTCCCAGATCTTGTCGAACAGGGTGCGCGGCTTGGACATCTCGGCTTCTCTCTCACGGCGGCGGACCGCACGGACAAAAGGTGTGCGTTCCGAGGGCGGCACAATAGCCATATGGGGCACGCCCGACAAGCGGGTGATGGCTGGAAAAGCCCGCGGGGTGTGATAGCTTCGCCGCGCGAAGGGGTAAGGACCGGAGAAAAGCGTTGAGCGACGCGCAGACGAAATGCCCGCGGTGCGATCTTGTCTACCCGGCGAACGAGCCCGCCTGCCCGCGCTGCCGGCGCATCCGCCAGACCAACATCGCCATCGCCGCGACCATGATCATGCTGGTGCTGCTGGCGGTGGTCGGCTGGATCGGCATGCAGTTGTTCTTCCTGTGACGCGTGTGACTCGGGCGGCTGGTTGTTCTACCGTCAGGGAGCTATCGGCGGCGGCGGCGCATGGACGGGAGCGAACTGATCCTGGCGGCCATCGAACAGATGGGACGGAGCCTCAACGCCGAACGGGCTGACATCCGCGCCCGGATGGCGACGACGGACGATCTCAAGGAACTGCGGGCCGAGGTCAAGGAGGACCTCCGCGAGATTGAGCAGCGGCTGGCCAAGCGGATCGAGGAGCAGCCGAAGATCCTCCAGCTCGCCCTGGCCGGCCGCATGCGGCGCCCGCCGGCCGCGGAGCAGGCTCAGGCCGCCGTCTGCGCCTCCACCACCCGCCCGTCCCGCAGCATCACCATACGGTCGAAGCGGTTGAAGATCTTCTCGTCGTGGCTGACGACCAGGATCGCCGCGCGCTGTTCCACCGCCACTTGGCGCAGCAGGTCCAGCACGATGCCGGCGCGTTCGGAATCCAGCGCCGCCGTCGGCTCGTCAGCCAGGATGATGCGGGGACGGTTGGCAAGTGCCCTTGCGATGGCGACGCGCTGCGCCTCGCCGCCCGACAGCTTGGCGGGATAGGCGTCGAAGCGGTGCCCGACCTGCAGATAGTCCAGCAACTCACGCGCCCGTGCCTGCGCCACCCCGCGCGGCGCTCCGGCAAGGTCGAGCACGACGGCGACGTTCTCGCCGGCCGTCAGGAACGGCAGCAGGTTGTGGAACTGGAAGATGAAGCCCAGCTTCTCCAGCCGCAACGCGCGCAGGTCGGGACGCAGCCAGCGGCCATCCTCGAACACCGCCTCGCCGTCCAGCGCCATGCGCCCGCGCGTCGGCTCGACGATGCAGCCCACGAGGTTCAGAAGCGTCGTCTTGCCCGACCCGCTGGGGCCGAGCAGCCCGACCACCTCGCCGGGGTACACGGCAAGGTCGGTGTCCTTCAGCGCGTGCACGGCGGCGTCGCCGCTGCCGTAGGTCTTCGCGACACCCTGCAAGTCTACCAATGGCCGGTCCATCTCAGCCCCCCAACGCAGTGGCCGGATCGACCTTGAGGGCGAGTCGCACGCCCAGGCCGCTGGCGACGATGCACACCACCAACACCGCCAGCGCCAGAAGCCCGGCGTCCTCCGGCAGCAGCAGGACGCGGCGCGGGAAAACATCCTTCACCAGAAGGATCAGCAGCGCGCCGAAGCTCCAGCCGATCACGCCCATGGCCAGCGCCTGCTGCACGATCAGCCCGACGATGGTGCGGTCGGGCGCGCCGATCAGCTTCAGCGTGGCGATCTCCTTCACCTTGTCCATGGTCAGCGTGTAGAGGATCAGCGCGATCACCACCGCCGACACGGTCATCAGGATGCCGGTGAACAGGCCGATCTGCCGGCGCGCCTTCTCCACCACCGACTGGAGCAGCAGCGCCTCCTGCCCCTCCTGGCTGACGGCGGCGAGGTGCTTCCAGCGCAGCACCTCCCCCGCCACGCGCTCCACCGGCACACCGGGCAGCACGCGGGCGACCACGGCGTTGACGGTGTCGGTGCCGGCCGGCTTGGCACCCCGCGCCTGTTCGCGCCGCGCCGCCGGGGGATCGAGCTGGAACTGCAGGCGCTGGCTGTCGAGCAGCGTCACGTACACCACCGGGTCGCCGCCGGACGCCACCTGGTTGCGGGTCAGCCCGACCACCGTGTAGTCGTCGCGGCCCAGTTGCACCCGCTCGCCCAGCTCCAGGCCGGTGCGCACGTCGGCAATCAGTTCGTAATGGGTGCGGGTGATCGGCCGCCCGGCGGCCAGCCGCGCCGGTCCGCCCGGCCGCCCCGGTTCGAACCCCACCACATAAAGGCGCAACGCCCGGCCGCGATGCTCCGTCTCCGCCGTCTGGAAGGTCATGGAGCCGGCATCGGCCACGCCGTGCAGCCGCGCCGCCATCTCGCGCACGTCGCCGGGGATGCGCGACGCCTCGGCGAAGGGGCCGCGCGTGCCGGACTGCACGATCCACAGGTCGGCGGCCGGCGCGCGCACCAGCGTCAGCGCGTCGTCCACCAGCCCGCGGTAGATGCCGATCATCGACAGCACCACGCCCAACAGCAGGCCAAGCCCCAGGCAGGTCAGCAGGAAGCGGCCGAGGTTGTGGCGGACGTCGCGCAGCGCGAGGTTCACGGCGCCACCTCCACCGCGCGTCCCTCGCGCAGGCCGGGGACGAGCGCCGTGACGACGCGCACCCCGTCCGGCAGGCCGCCGGCCAGTTCCAGCCGGCCATCCAGCGTGCGGTGACCGAAGCGCACGGCGCGCCGGGCAAGCCGCCCCTCCTCCACCGTCCACACCGTGCCGCCGTGGCCGTCGAAACCCTCCACCGCCGTCTGCGGCACCAGAAGGGCCTGGTCCAGCGTGGCGACGGCGATGGTCGCCTCGACCTGTTCGGCCAGATAGACGCGGGGCGGGCACACCTCGCACTTCAGGTAGACCTTGCGTTCCTCGGTAACGCGGTCGCTCTCCAGCTCGATGCGGACGATGCGCGCCTTGAACGTCTGTCCGGCCAGCGAGCGCAGCCGCACGCTGGCCGGCTGCCCCTCGGCCAGCGCGCCGGCGGATGCCTCGTCGATGTGCACCAGCGCCCAGATTGTGGCGGGATCGACCAGGGTGAACAGCGGCTCGCCCGGATTGACGGCCGCCCCCAGCTCCTTGTGGCGGGCGACGACCAGCGCGTCGAAGGGGGCGGTGAGGGTGTAGCGCTCCAGCCGTGCCACCTCGTACTGCAGCCGCGCCTCGGCGTCCGCCGCGGCGGCCTCGGCGACGGCGAGGTCGGAGCGGGCGACCTCCAGCTCGGCCTCCGCGACCTTGCGGTCGGCGGCGGCGTCCTGCGCCGCCTCCACCGACACGCTGCCCTTGCCGAGCAGCGCCTGGCGCCGTTCGTCGTTCTGCCGGCGCTTGGCGAGTGCCGCCTGCGCCCGCACGATGGCGGCCTGCGCCTTCTCGCGGTTGGCGCGCGCCTGGCCGATGGCGGCCTTGGCCTCGGCCACGCGGGCCTCCTGCTGGCGGGTGTCGATGCGGGCGAGCACGGCGCCTTTCACCACGCGGTCGCCGTGGTCGGCCGTAAGGTTCGTCAGCGTGCCGCCGACCTCCAGCCCGACGGCGGAGCGGATGCGCGCCTCCACTGTGCCCAGGCCGTAGACCTCCACCGGAACCGCGCGCTCCGGCGCCGCCACGCTCACCGGCAGCGGCCGCAGACGCGCCATGTACACCCCGCCGCCAGCGAGTGCGGCGAGAACCAGGGCCACAAGGCCGATGCGCAAAAGACGTTTCATGGCGGGCCCCGAGCTTCACATGACACCACACTAATATGGAACGTGTCCCACCTCCTTTGATCCGCGTCAAACATCCGCTTTCCGTTTGACGCGGCCCCCGGCGATATGGTCGAACGGCCGGCATGAGCGACATCCCCGAGACGACCGGGCCCGAGGCGACCGGGCCTGAGACATCCCCGCGCGGCTGCGGCGCCTGCACGCTGTGCTGCAAGCTGATGGGCGTGCCCGAGCTGAAGAAGCCGTCGGCGCGCTGGTGCACGTCGTGCGACCAGGGCAAGGGCTGCACCGTGTACGAGGAGCGGCCGCCGTCCTGCCGGAACTTCCAGTGCTTCTGGCTGATGGACGAAAACTTCCCCGAGGAGTTCCGGCCCGATCGCATCCACGCGCTGGCCGCTTTCAACGACACGCCGGACAGTTGCGTCCTGCACGTCGACCCGGCCCGCCCGAAGGCCATGCGCAGCGCCGAGGTGCAGGCGCTGATCGATGCGCTGCTCAAGACCTACGCCAAGGTCTTCGTGCTGAGCGGCAAGGAAAGCGCCATGCTGACGCGCTGAGGGGAGACGCATGCCGGGACTGTTCATCATCGACCTGACCTACGTCGCGCCGCTCGACGCCGTGGACGCGCATCTGGACGAACACGTCCGCTTCCTGGAGCGCGGCTACGCGGACGGCCTGTTCCTCGTGTCGGGCCCCAAGGTCCCGCGCAGCGGCGGCGTCATCATGGCCCGCGCCGAGTCCCGCGAAGCGCTGATGGCCGCATTGGCGCAGGACCCGTTCCATCGTCATGGTCTGGCCGAGTACGCCGTCACCGAGATGGTGCCGCGCAAATGGGCGCCGGATCTCGACGCGCTGTTCGCCCCGCAGGGCTGAGCCGGACACCCCCGCGCAACACGCATGGCTCGCGCGTCCGCCCGATGATTTACCATCCCACCGGATGAGGATGGGAGGGACCGGGGATGACCGATCGGGCCGCCGCCGCGCGGCACGGGCCGGGGCTGGCAATTTACGCGCAGCTCGCCGCGGTGGTGCTGTTCTGGGGCACCAACTGGCTGATCATCCGCGCCGCCCTGCCCGACGTCGGCCCTTTCACGCTCAACC
The DNA here is from genome assembly GCA_035629155.1 of Azospirillum sp. Classification (GTDB taxonomy): domain Bacteria; phylum Pseudomonadota; class Alphaproteobacteria; order Azospirillales; family Azospirillaceae; genus Azospirillum. Next base: position 4,827 of record DASPIO010000274.1, read on the forward strand.
TGCTGCGCTTCGCCGGCTCGGCGGTGTTCCTGGCCATGCTGCTGCCGCTGCTGCGTTCGCCTTTGCTGCCGCCGGCCGGGGAGCGGGCGCCGCTGGCGCTGATCGGCGTGCTGCAGATCGCCGCCATGCTGGCGCTCAGCTCGCTGGGCCTGCTGGTGGTGCCGCCCGGCCGCGCGGCGGTGCTGGCCTACACCATGCAGGTGTGGGCGCTGCCGCTGGGCGTGCTGATCGCCGGTGAGCGGCCGCCGCGCCAGCGCGTGCTGGGCGGGTTGCTGGCGTTCGCGGGCGTGCTGGTGTTCTTCAATCCGGCGCTGGTGGACTGGAGCGACCCGCAGGTGCTGCTGGGCAACGGGCTGCTGGTGGGGTCGGCCATGGCGTGGGCGCTGGGGGCGACGCTGTACCGCCGGCACCGCTGGCGGGCACCCTTCTGGACGCAGACCTTCTGGCAGATCGCCGTCAGCGCCGCGGCGATCCTGCCCTTCGCGCTGCTGCTGGAGGCCGATCGGGCGGTGAACTGGACGCCAACGCTATGGCTGGCTCTGGCCTACAACTGGGCGGTGGGCACGGCGCTCTGCTACTGATGGTGGTCGAAGGCGCTGGCCTCCATGCCGGCGGCGCAGGCCGGGCAGATCCTCTGCCTTGTCCCGGTGACGGCGCTGCTGGAGAGCGCCGTCGTCTACGGCGAGCCGCTGACCGCCGGCGTGCTGGTGGCCGTGGCGCTGATCGCCGCCGGAATCGTGATGACGGTGCGGGCACCGGCGAAATAGCCCGTAGGTTGGGTTGAGCGCAGCGAAGCCCAACAGTGCCCGCACCGCGAACACGTTGGGCTTCGCCTGCGGCTCAACCCAACCTACGGCTCCTCCCTGTTCCTACTCCGCGGCCCGGTAGATCTCGCCGCCGGTGGTGCGGAAGGTCTCCGCCATCTCGGCCATGCCGGAATTGGCGTAGTCCCGCACCTCCTGCGTGATCTTCATCGAACAGAACTTCGGACCGCACATGGAGCAGAAGTGCGCCACCTTCGCCCCCTCGGCCGGCAGGGTCTGGTCGTGGAAGCGCTCCGCCGTCTCCGGGTCCAGCGACAGGTGGAACTGGTCGCGCCAGCGGAACTCGAACCGGGCGCGGCTCAGCGCGTCGTCGCGGACACGGGCGGCCGGGTGGCCCTTGGCGAGATCGGCTGCGTGGGCGGCGATCTTGTAGGTCACCACGCCCACCTTCACGTCGTCGCGGTCGGGCAGGCCCAGATGCTCCTTCGGCGTGACGTAGCAGAGCATCGCCGTGCCGAACCAGCCGATCATCGCCGCCCCGATGCCGCTGGTGATGTGGTCGTAGCCGGGGGCGATGTCCGTCACCAATGGCCCCAGCGTGTAGAACGGCGCCTCGCCGCACAGGGCGAGCTGCTTGTCCATGTTCTCCTTGATCTTGTGCATCGGCACATGGCCGGGGCCCTCGATCATGGTCTGCACGTCGTGCTTCCAGGCGATCTTCGTCAGCTCGCCAAGGGTCTCCAGCTCGGCGAACTGGGCGGCGTCGTTGGCGTCGGCGATGGAGCCCGGCCGCAGGCCGTCGCCCAGCGAGAAGCTGACGTCGTACGCCTTCATGATCTCGCAGATCTCTTCGAAGTGCGTGTAGAGGAAGTTCTCCTTGTGGTGCGACAGGCACCATTTGGCGAGGATCGACCCGCCCCGCGACACGATGCCCGTCACCCGCCTGGCGGTCAGCGGGATGTGGGCGAGGCGCACGCCGGCGTGGATGGTGAAGTAGTCCACCCCCTGCTCCGCCTGCTCGATCAGCGTGTCGCGGAAGATCTCCCAGCTCAGGTCCTCCGCCTTGCCGTTCACCTTCTCCAGCGCCTGGTAGATCGGCACGGTGCCGATGGGCACGGGGGAATTGCGGATGATCCACTCGCGCGTGGTGTGGATGTTGCGGCCGGTGGACAGGTCCATGACGGTGTCGGCGCCCCAGCGGATGGCCCACACCATCTTGTCCACCTCCTCGCCGATCGAGGAGGCCACGGCGGAGTTGCCGATGTTGGCGTTGATCTTGGTGAGGAAGTTGCGGCCGATGATCATCGGCTCCGCTTCCGGGTGGTTGATGTTGGCCGGGATGATGGCGCGGCCGCGCGCGATCTCGTCGCGCACGAACTCCGGCGTGATGTGGTCGGGGATGCTGGCGCCGAAGGACTCGCCGTCGCGCGCCTGCTCCAGGGCCGCCTTGCGGCCGAGGTTCTCGCGCACGGCCACGTACTCCATCTCCGGCGTGACGATGCCGGCGCGGGCGTAGGCCATCTGCGTCACCGTCCGGCCGCGCGCGGCGCGCAACGGGCGGCGGGAACTGCCGGGGAAGACGGCCATGTTGCGCGCCTCGCCGGCCTTCAGCCCGTCGTCCTCCGGGCGGATGGCGCGGCCGGTGTATTCCTCCACGTCGCCGCGCGCACGGATCCAGGCGTCGCGCAGGGCCGGCAGCCCCCGGCGGATGTCCACGGCCACGTCCGGGTCGGTGTAGGGGCCGGACGGGTCGTAGACGCGCACCGGCGGTTCGCCGCCGCCCACGCAGATCTCGCGCATGGCGACGCGCAGGTCGGGGTGCCGCTCGCCCGGCACGTACAGCTTGCGGGACGCCGGCAGCGGGCCGGCCGACACGGTGAAGCCGGTTTCGTCGAAGTCCTTGGTGTGGTCTTTGGTGTGGTCTTTGGGCATCGGGGGATCTCCCTCCTCTCGGTTGCGGAAGATCCGGTTGCCGGAAGAGGGGAAGGGGGCGCGGATGGCGCCCACAGCCTTGGTTTCCTCCCTTCGCCGGTATGACCCGGATCAGGTTCGAAGGGTCACCGCGGTGCGATCGCTCGCCGGCGGTATCTCAGCCCCCTGACCGGGGCCCCCCTGGAACGCGCCGATGGTGGAGCGCCGACGCGCCCCTGTCAAAGGGAAAGCCATGCCCTCCCCCTTTCGCTATAAAGGGGCGGTCGCAGGATGGGAGACGGGGCGTGACGGAACAGGCAGCGGCGGCGCGTCCGGCGCCGGGAACGGCGGTGTACGCCCAGATCGCCGGCGTGGTCGTGTTCTGGGGCAGCAACTGGCTGCTGATGAAGATCGCCCTGGCCGACATGGGGCCGCTGACCTTCTCGTTCCTGCGCTACCTGGGTGCGGCGGCGCTGCTGGCCGCACTGCTGGCCTGGAAGCTGCGCACGCCGCTGCTGCCCGCCCGCGGCGACCGCCGTTGGCTGGCGCTGATCGGCCTGCTGCAGGTGGCCGGCATGCCGGCCATGAGCGCCATCGGCCTGCAGTTCCTGCCGCCGGGGCGCGCGGCGGTGCTGGTCTACACCATGCAGATCTGGGCGCTGCCGCTGGGCTGGCTGATCGCGCACGAGCGCATCACGCCGCAGCGCACGCTGGGTGCCCTGCTGGCACTGGCCGGCGTGCTGGTGTTCTTCAATCCCACGCTGGTGGACTGGAGCGACCGCAACCAACTGATCGGCAACGGGCTGCTGCTGGCCTCGGCCGCCGTGTGGGCGCTGGCGGCCAGCCTGTACCGCCGGCACCGCTGGCACACGCCGTTCTGGACGCAGACCTTCTGGCAGATCGCCGTCAGCGCCGTCGCCATCGGCCCGGTGGCGCTGCTGGTCGAGGCGGACCGGGCGGTGAACCCGACGCTCACCCTGGGGCTGGTGCTGGTCTACAACTGGGTGGTGGCGACGGCGCTGTGCTACGCGTGGTGGTCGAAGGCGCTGACCGCCATGCCGGCCACGCAGGTGGGCCAGATCGTCTGCCTCGTCCCCTTCACCGCGCTGGGCCTGAGCGCCCTGCTGATGGGCGAGCCGCTGACCTTGAGCGTCCTGGCCGCCGTGGCGCTGATCGGCGCCGGCATCCTGATCACCGTGCGCGCGCCGCGGTAGAGGACAGGCTACTCCGGCGCTTCGACCGCGTTTGCCAGAAGCCAGTCGCGAAACGCCGCTTCGGTCAGTTCGCCTGCCGCCAGCGCCAGGATGCGGTCGGCTGCCTCCCTTTCCTTGGCGTCGAGTTCGAATCCGTTCAGGCCAAGCACCAAACCCAGGGCAACGAAGGCGGCGCGCTTGTTGCCGTCGACGAACGGGTGGTTGCGCAGAATGCCCGCGCACACGGCCGCGGCCAGGTCGATGACGCCCGGTTTCTCCTCGGCGTACGCCATCAACTGGAAGGGCCGTGCCAACGCCGCTTCCAGCGCGCCGAGGTCACGCACGCCCGGCGCCCCTCCATGTTCGGCCAGAAGTTCCGTGTGCAGGTCGATCAGCGCCCGGATCGGCGGTCCGACATAGCGGCGGGTTTCCACGCCCGGCGTCACTTGGCCAGGATCGCCATGGCGCGGCGGTAGCGCGCGTTGAAGCGCCGGCCGACCTCCATGGCCTGGGCGTAATCGCCCTCGGCCTTGGTGATCTCGACGCGGCCATCCCGCACCTCCACCGCCACCTCGTCGCCCCGTTCGAGTCCGGCGGCGGCCAGCACCTCGCGCGGCAGCGTCAGGCCGGTCGAGTTGCCGATCTTGGTGAGCTTGGCGATGTGCATGGCGAGGACTCCCTTCACCGCATCATGTAATGACGCACGTTATAACGTCAAGCGGCACACCCCCAACGCCGAACGCCCGCCGCGGGAGGATCCCACGGCGGGCGACGGAAACGCGTGCAGCGGCGAAAGGAGGCTTTCGCGGATTACTCCGCGGCGGCCGCCTTGTCGTTCATGCCGCGGCCGGTGGTGCGCTCGGCGATGCGGGCCGACTTGCCGCGGCGATCGCGCAGGTAATACAGCTTGGCGCGGCGCACGACGCCGCGGCGCTTCACTTCGATGCTTTCGATGTTCGGCGACAGGATCGGGAAGACGCGCTCGACGCCTTCGCCGAAGGAGATCTTGCGGACGGTGAAGTTCTCGTTCACCCCGCCGCCGGCGCGGGCGATGCACACTCCTTCGAAGGCCTGGACGCGTTCGCGCTCACCTTCCTTGATGCGCACGTTGACGCGCAGGGTGTCGCCCGGCTGGAAGTCGGGGATGGCGCGAGCCTCGACGAGGCGGGCCTTTTCTTCGGCAGCGAGCTGCTGGACGATGTTCATTCTATTCTCCTCGGGCTTTCGCGCCCTTTAGCTGTGAGTTGGCGAGATACGCCGACCAGAGGTCCGGCCGCCGCTCCCGCGTGGCAGTCTCCCGCTGCGCCTGACGCCATTGCGCGACCTTCTTGTGGTCGCCCGACAGCAGCACCTCGGGAATGTCGAGCCCCTCGAACGTCCGCGGTCGCGTGTACTGCGGATACTCCAGAAGCCCGTCCTCGAAGCTCTCCGATC
>DASPIO010000275.1:0-6000 GCA_035629155.1 Azospirillum sp.
ACACGGCGGCCGGCATCGGCAACAAGGCGGTGCAGCAGGGCATGGTCTTCCAGGGCGCCGGCTTCGGCACCGCCAACACGCTGGCCGGCCAGAACACCGCCGCCGGCATCGGCAACTTCGCCGGCCAGAGCCTGTTCTCCGCCCAGCGCTGACGCGAACCCACCGGCTGACGGGAAGGGGGCTGCCCGCAGGGGCGGCCCCCTTTCTGCCGTCCGCGAGTAAGGGGACGCCGCCCCAACAAAAAAGGCGCCCTCCCGCGGGCGCCCCATAAACCGGTTTCCAAAGGCCCCCGGCCTTTGGCGGGAGGGTGCGGGAGGGCAGGGCCCTCCCGCGTAACGTTCTTTTAAAATCAGACGTCCAGCAGCAGGCGCCGCGGGTCCTCGATGCACTCCTTGATGCGCACGAGGAAGGTGACGGCTTCCTTGCCGTCGATGATGCGGTGGTCGTAGGAGAGCGCCAGGTACATCATCGGGCGGATCTCGATCTTGCCGTTGACCACGACCGCGCGGTCCATGGTCTTGTGCATGCCGAGGATCGCCGACTGCGGCGGGTTGATGATCGGCGTCGACATCAGCGAGCCGTACACGCCGCCGTTCGAGATGGTGAAGGTGCCGCCGGTCAGCTCGTCCATGGAGAGCTTGCCGTCGCGACCCTTCTTGCCCAGCTCGCCGATCTTCGCCTCGATCTGGGCGAAGCTCATCTGGTCGGCATCGCGCACGATGGGAACCACCAGACCCTGCGGCGTGCCGACGGCGACGCCGATGTCGTAGTAGTTCTTGTAGACGATGTCGGTGCCGTCGATCTCGGCGTTCACCGCCGGGATCTCCTTCAGCGCCTGGATGGCGGCGCGCACGAAGAAGGACATGAAGCCGAGGCGCACCTTGTGGCGCTTCTCGAAGTAGTCCTTGTACTCGGCGCGCAGCGCCATCGCCGCCGACATGTCCACCTCGTTGAAGGTGGTCAGCATGGCGGCGCTGTTCTGTGCCTCCTTCAGGCGCTCGGCGATGCGCTGGCGCAGGCGGGTCATGCGGACCCGCTCCTCCTGCGCGGCGCGCGGCCGGTCGCCCTGGGTGCCGGCGGCCCACTGGAACTTCGGCGCCGGGGCGGCGGCCGGAGCCGCGGCCGGGGCGGCCGGCTTGCGCTCGACGTGCTCGATGACGTCGCCCTTGGTGATGCGGCCGCCCTTGCCGGTGCCGGCGATCTGGCTGGCGTCGAGGCCCTTGTCCTCGACCATCTTGCGGGCGGCCGGCATCAGTTCGCCGCCGGTCGCACCCGCCGCGGCCGGAGCCGGGGCGGTGACGGCCGGAGCGGCGGCAGCCGCCGGGGCGGCGGCCTTGGCCGGGGCGGGGGCGGCGCCGGCCGCACCCTCGGCGATGATGCCGAGCACGGCATCGACGCCGACGTTCGCACCTTCCGCCGCGACGATCTCCGACAGGGTGCCGGCGGCCGGGGCGTTGACTTCCAGCGTGACCTTGTCGGTTTCCAGCTCGACCAGCGGCTCGTCGGCGCCGAACGACTCGCCGACCTTCTTCAGCCAGCGGGCGACCGTCGCTTCCGACACCGACTCGCCCAGCGTGGGCACCTTGATTTCCGTTGCCATGAGTTCCTCTCGCGTCCCGATTTCTTCGTCTTCTTCTGGGCGGTCCGGGTCAGCCGACGGTCAGCGCGTCGTCGATCAGCTTCGCCTGTTCCTGGTTGTGCCGCTTCAGGAGGCCGGTGGCCGGAGCGGCGGAGGCCACGCGGCCGGCGTACACCGGGCGCTTGGCCTTGTGGCCGATGCTGCCGAGGCAGCCCTCGATGCGGCGGTCCACGAAGTGCCACGCACCCTGGTTCTCCGGCTCCTCCTGGCACCACACGACGTCGGCGTTCGGGTACTTGGCGAACTCCTTGGCCAGCGAGGCGGCGGGGAACGGGTACATCTGCTCGACGCGGACCAGCGCCACGTCCTTCACGTTGCGCGCGGTGCGCTCCTGGAGCAGGTCGTAATAGACCTTGCCGGTGCAGACCACGACGCGGCGGACCTTGTCGCCCGCCACCATGTCCGTCGCCGTCTCCGGCAGGACGCGGTGGAAGGAGGAGCCCTCCGCCAGTTCGGCCAGGGTGGAGACGCACAGCTTGTGGCGCAGCAGCGACTTCGGCGTGAACAGCACCAGCGGCTTGCGGAAGTTGCGGCGCACCTGCCGGCGGAAGGCGTGGAACAGGTTGGCCGGCGTGGTGATGTTGCAGATCTGCCAGTTGTCCTCGGCGGACATCTGCAGGAAGCGCTCCGGCCGGGCCGAGGAGTGCTCAGGGCCCTGGCCCTCGTAGCCGTGCGGCAGCAGCATGACCAGACCCGACATGCGCAGCCACTTGGACTCGCCCGACGAGATGAACTGGTCGATGATGGTCTGCGCGGTGTTGGCGAAGTCGCCGAACTGCGCTTCCCACAGCACCAGCTCGTTCGGCTCGGCCAGCGAATAGCCGTATTCGAAGCCCAGCACGGCGGCTTCCGACAGCGGGCTGTCGTGCACCTCGAACGTGGCCTGGCCGGTCTTCAGGTGGGCCAGGGCGACGTACTTGTCCTCGGTGTTCTGGTCGTACACCACGGCGTGGCGGTGCGAGAAGGTGCCGCGGCCCGAATCCTGGCCCGACAGGCGGACCGGCGTGCCCTCGACCAGCAGCGTGCCGTAGGCCAGCGCCTCGGCGGTCGCCCAGTCGATGCCTTCGCCGCTCTCGATCGACTTGCGCTTGGCATCGAGCTGGCGGGCGATCTTCGAGTTGATGGCGAAGCCTTCCGGCACGTCGCACAGCCGGTTGCCGATGTCCTTCAGCAGGCTCATCGGCACGGCGGTCTTGCCGCGCCAGTCCTCTTCCGAGCGCGAGGCCTCGAGGCCGGACCACTTGCCCTCCAGCCAGTCGGCCTTGTTGGGCTTGTAGGACGACGACGCCTCGAACTCCTTCTCCAGCTTCTTCATGAAGTCCTGGAGGATCTGGTCGCCTTCCTGCTGGGTGATGACGTTCTCGGCCACCAGTTGGCGGGTGTACAGCTCGCGCGTGGTCGGGTGCGAACGGATCACCTTGTACATGATCGGCTGGGTGAAGCCCGGCTCGTCGCCCTCGTTGTGGCCGTGGCGGCGGTAGCACACCATGTCGATCACGACGTCGCGCTTGAAGCGCTGGCGGAACTCCACGGCGATGCGGCTGACGTGCACCACGGACTCGGGGTCGTCGCCGTTCACGTGGAAGATCGGCGCCATCACCATCTTCGCCATTTCCGAGCAGTAGATGCCCGAACGCGAGTAGTGCGGGTTCGTCGTGAAGCCAATCTGGTTGTTGATGATGAAGTGGATGGTGCCGCCGGTGCGGTAGCCGCGCAGCTCCGACAGGCCCAGGCTCTCGGCCACGATGCCCTGGCCGGCGAAGGCGGCGTCGCCGTGGATCAGCACGCCGCACACCGCGTCGCGCTCCATGTCGCGGCGCTGCTGCTGCTTGGCGCGCACCTTACCCAGCACGACCGGGTTCACCCACTCCAGATGGGACGGGTTGGCGGTCAGCGACAGGTGGACGATATTGCCGTTGAAGTCACGGTCCGACGAAGTGCCCAGGTGGTACTTCACGTCGCCCGAGCCCTGCACGTTCTCCGGCGCCGAGGGGTTGCCCTGGAACTCGGAGAAGACGGCCGAGAACGGCTTGCCCATGAAGTTGGTCAGCACGTTCAGACGGCCGCGGTGGGCCATGCCGACGACCGCTTCCTTCAGGCCGAGCTGGCCGCCGCGCTTGAGGATCTGCTCCAGCGCCGGGATCATCGACTCGCCGCCTTCGAGGCCGAAGCGCTTGGTGCCGGTGTACTTCAGCTGCAGGAACTTCTCGAAGCCCTCGGCGGCGGTCAGGCGCTCCAGGATGGCGCGCTTGCCGTTGACCGTGAAGTCGGTGTGGTTGCGTCCGCCCTCGATGCGCTCCTGGATCCAGGCCTTTTCCTCGGGGTCCTGGATGTGCATGAACTCGACGCCGATGGTGCCGCAGTAGGTGCGGTTCAGCAGGTCCATGATCTGGCGCAGCGTGGCGCTTTCCATCCCCAGCGAGTAGTTGAGGAAGATCGGCCGGTCCATGTCGTTCGGACCGAAGCCGTAGGTCGCCGGATCCAGTTCCGGGTGCGGCTCGCGCTTCTCCAGGCCCAGCGGATCGAAGTGCGCGTTCATGTGGCCGCGCACGCGGTACACGCGGATGAGCATCAGCGCGCGGATGCTGTCCAGCACCGCCTGGCGCATCTGCTCCTGCGTCACGCCGCCGAAGACCTGCTGCACGTGCTGGACCATGGCGCCGTTGCCGGGGCCGGCCAGCGCCGCCTTGGCCAGTTCGTCCGCACCGTTGACCAGCAGCTCGTCCGGCAGCGACCAGGACGCGCCGCGCAGCTCGTCCAGGACGGCGCGCGAATCATCGTCCAGCTCCTTGAAGAAGCCGTTCCAGCTCGGGTCCACCGAGGCGGGGTCTTTCAGGAAACGCGCGTAGAGTTCGGCCACGTACTGAGCATTCCCGCCGAACAGGAACGAGGACTTCTCCAGATTCACCGACATGGTTTTTTGCCTCGGGCGCCGGGCCCGGTCCCCCTCAAAGCATTCCAGGTGTCTTGTCGGGGGGAGAATCCCCCCTTCGCGTCCGTCGCCCGGTGCCGGGCGGCCCTGGACCCCGCTTTAGGAGGGGATCCAAGGGCCGCGCGGCCCTTGGCTGTTTGTGCGAACGCGGGAGGGGGTGGGTCCCCTCCCGCGCGCGTTTCTTACCGTCAGCCCTTCATCACCTTCAGCATCGTCGAGCCGAGGCTCGCCGGGCTGTCGGCGACGTGGATGCCGACCGACTTCATGAAGTCGATCTTGAAGTCGGCGGTGTCGTTGCCGCCGGAGATCACCGCGCCGGCATGGCCCATGCGGCGGCCCGGAGGGGCCGTGCGGCCGGCGATGAAGCCGACGACCGGCTTCTTGGTGCCGGACGCCTTGATGAACTCGGCACCCTTGACCTCGGCGTCGCCGCCGATCTCGCCGATCATGATGATGCCCTCGGTCTCCGGGTCCTTCAGGAACAGATCCAGGCTGTCCACGAAGTTGGTGCCGTTGACCGGGTCGCCGCCGATGCCGATGCAGGTGGTCTGGCCGAGGCCGGCCGCCGTGGTCTGTGCGACCGCCTCATAGGTAAGCGTGCCCGAGCGGGAGACAATGCCGATCTTGCCGCGCTTGTGGATGTGGCCCGGCATGATGCCGATCTTGCACTCGTCCGGCGTGATGATGCCGGGGCAGTTCGGGCCGATCAGGCGGGTCCCAACTCCATTTTTCCGGGAACCGTCGAGCGCGCGCTTGACGCGGACCATGTCCAGCACCGGGATGCCTTCGGTGATGCAGACCACCAGCGGGATCTCGGCGTCGATCGCTTCCAGGATCGCGTCGGCCGCAAACGGCGGCGGCACGTAGATCACGGAGGCGTTCGCACCGGTCTTCTCGACCGCCTCATACACGGTGTCGAAGATCGGCAGGTCGAGGTGCTTGGCGCCGCCCTTACCCGGGGTCACGCCGCCGACCATCTTGGTGCCGTAGGCGATGGCCTGCTCGGAATGGAAGGTGCCCTGGGCTCCGGTGAAGCCCTGGCAGATCACCTTAGTGTTCTTGTCGACGAGAACAGCCATGTTACGCGGCCTCCTTCACGGCCTTGACCACCTTCTCGGCGGCATCGGCGAGGTTGTCGGCCGAGAGGATCGGCAGGCCGGATTCGGCCAGGATCTTCTTGCCCAGATCGACGTTGGTGCCTTCCAGGCGCACCACCAGCGGAACGTGCAGGTGCACTTCGCGCGCCGCGGCGACCACGCCCTCGGCGATCACGTCGCAGCGCATGATTCCGCCGAAGATGTTGACCAGGATGCCTTCGACGTTGCTGTCGGACAGGATCAGCTTGAAGGCCGCGGTGACGCGCTCCTTCGTGGCGCCGCCGCCGACGTCGAGGAAGTTGGCCGGCTCGCCGCCATACAGCTTGATGATG
>DASPIO010000276.1:0-13693 GCA_035629155.1 Azospirillum sp.
CGCCTGTCCAAGGATTACGAGGAGCGCACCGATGTCGCCGAAGCAATGGTCACCTTGGCCTTCATCCGCCTCATGCTCCACCGCCTCGTTCATCCCAACCGAAAACGCCTTCCCTCACCAGACTTTTGAAACGGGCTCTTAGCATCAAGCGCCGCCAGTCTGATACGGCCGGCGCCTGAAGGCTTCGTCCGTATCACCCTTTCGCCCCTTGCTGCGCAAGGGGCTGTCGGGTTTGACCGGCGGCGCTCGATGGAAGCGATCAAGCGCCGCCGGTCTGATACATCTTGTAACTTCAAATCGAAATGACGCCATGCCATAATGCATGCACGCCAATGCCTTATACGCTCAGGGGGACTTATGCTCAAGCCGCTGACGATCGATGACTTCGCCGACAAGATCGGCCAGCCTTTCAAGATCAAGTTCGAGGACGATGTCGAGATTGACTTGGCTCTGACGAAGGTGGAACTGGGCAAGCACAAATTGCCGGGGGCAGCGCGCGATCCGTTCTCGGTGATTTTCAGCGGTCCGGAAAACCTGCGGCTGTCGCAGGGGACCTTCCCGCTGGAACATGAGACGCTGGGAAGCCTGCCGATCTTCATCGTGCCGGTCGGCCAGAACGCGGACGGCACCATCAGCTATCAGGCGGTCTTTTCCTGATCAAGGCGGAGAAGGGGCGGCCCGCTTACGGGCCGGGCCGCCACTCCATCAGAATGTAGACGCCCTTCTCGTCGACCGGCGTGAAGCCCAGGCGGTCGTACAGGCGCCGCGCCGGGTTGAACACCTCGACGTTGATGGACACCCGCGTGCCAGCCGTGCGGCCCAGGTCGAACACCGCCTGGATCAGGTCGGAGCCCAGCCCCTTGCCGCGCCAGTCCGGCAGGAACGAGATGTCGACGATGCGCAGGTCGACAGCCGTCTGCAGCAGGTACAGGCGGCCGACCGGCTGGCCGCCCACCTCGACGATGCCGAAGGCGGCGTCGTGGTAGTGTTTGCGGTAATGGAGCGTCTGTAGCCCGAACTGCTGCTCCAGGAAGGCGACCTTCTGCTCGTTGGGCCAGCCGGTCGGCGCCAGTTCCTCCCAGCGGACGGAGGTGTAGAGGCGACGGAGGAAGCTTTCGTCCTCCTCCGTCTCCAGGCGCAGGCTCAGGCCGAGGGCCGCGAGGCGTTCCGGCACGGCCGGAAGGCGCGACGCGGTCGGTACGGGCGTTCCGCCGTCCATCGTCAGTCGCGAACCGGGTATTCGCCCTGCAGGGCGATGCAGTAGTTCAGCGCCAGGAACGGCTGGCGGTTCTCATGCGCCTGCACCATGCCGTTGTTGCCGCCGTAGTAGGGCGAGAGCGTGTTTACCTTCATGTTGACGTTGGGCATCGCCTGCGACGAGAAGCTCTTGAAGCCCCGGTTGCCCTGCTGCGGCCGGCTCAACAGCGTGGTGGCCGACGGCGTGGCCACCATCGTGGATGCGGCGGCGTACCCGGCGGTCACCGTGTGGTTGTGCGCCGGCATCTGGTTTTCGGATGTCAGCGTGGCCGTGGCGGTGCCGAACGGATGATTGTACGTGCGGGCGGTCAGCCCCGTCCCCTGGCCCTGGTGGACGACGGCATAGCCTTGCAGGTTGGGCATCGCGAAGGTGTTCTGGGCCGCGCTGCCGCCGAACTGGTTGCCGATGATCGACCAGAGCGCCTGGTTCTGATAGGTGGGCATGATCGCGCCGTCGCACGCGGCCCAGCCGTACGGCGTCCAGTTGAAGGCGAGACCGCGGATCTCACCGATGAAAGCGTCTGCCATGGTGCAATCTCCTCAACGAATGGCGGTCAGTCGCGCGTCGGATAGGTGCCCATCAGGGCGATGATGTAGGTCAGCACCTGGCACGGCATGCAGTTCTGGTGCGGTTGGCTGCCGCCAGCGCTGCTGACGGCGGTCCCCTCCATGGCGACTTTGGTCAAACCGGTTGCATTGTTCGGGATGTAGAGCGTGGTGCCGGCAGGCGTTCCGTAGAGGGTGTTTTCCGGCGTGTTCGTCGCCGGGGTCGGCGAGGTGCTGACGGTGAAGGTGTGCGTGTGAGCGGGCGTCTGCGCCTCGGTCGGCGTCACGGTTTCCGTGCCGCCGGTCTGGGCGAGGACGCGGTTGGTCAGCCCGGTTCCCTGCCCCTGGCCCATGACGACGCGGCCGCGCAGGTCGGGCAGGTTGAAGGTGTTGACGCCGTCGCCGCCGAACGTCGTGCCGATGAGGGAGAACAGCGCCTGATTCTGCTGCAGGTTCACCGACTGGCCGTTGCACATCGCCCAATACATCGGCGCGTAATTGCCGGCAAAAATACGGATCTCGCCGATAAAGTTGTCGCTCATGGATGGTCTCCTGTCGATCTCAGCGGTTCCGGTCAGTCACGCGACGGGTAGATGCCGATGGTGGCGATCATGTAGTTCAGGACCATGAACGGCTGAACGTTCGGGTGCCCGGCGGACGCACCGGAAATCGACACCGTCTGCGGATCGATGGTGACCAGCGTCGTGCCCACCGCGTCGTAGATGTTCGGCGGCGCGTAGGTGGTGCCGTTCTGCACGGCCGGCTGCGGCATGGCGGAGAGGTTGGCCGTGGGCAGCGGCTGGTCGGCGGCGCCGTTGTAGGCGCCGAACGTGTGCATGTGCGACGGCACCTGCGCCTGCGTCAGCGTCACCAACTCCGCGCCGCCCTGGGCGCCGACCTGGAACTGCGTGTTGACGTTCAGGTTGTTGAAGTTGCGGTGCACCGGCACGCGACCGCGCAGGTCGGGCACGGCGAACGTCGTCTTGCCGTCACCGCCGTACAGCGTGCCGATCAGGCTATACAAAGCGATGTTCTGCTGGATGTTCAGCAGCCGGCCATCACACAGCACCCATCCATTCGGTGCCCAGGCGAACGGCATCAGCCTGATTTCACCCACGAAATTATCCACGGGAGCCTCCCTCTACGATCACGAACCGATTCCCCATCCATCGGTATAGGGCTTTCGACCATCCGAGGTAACCAGCGCAACCGGGGATAAGTCCAGGGAATTATAGAAACATATTGTGTCATGGGGGGGTGGATGGCCCCGGTATACGCTTATATAGCCACCAAAAGGCAGGGGAGGTGGCAGTCGGTGGAAAATTCTTCAGAGAAAATCAGGCAAAGGTAGAAGCGCGACGCGCTTTGGCGGACGCGGCCCCGAATCGGCTTCGGTACCAGCTGAAATCCGGACGGTCAGGAGTTGCCGCCTTCAACCCAGCGGAGGAATTGTCCGAGCTGAACGCCGCGTCCGAAGCCGCCCAGCAGCTCGCCGGCACGCCGGTCAGCTTCCTGCGCATCGGCCGGCCAGCTTTGGGCTATAGCCCGCAAGCGGGCCAGGTTCAGCACGCGGCTGGCGAGCGGAGACGCTTCCAGGCGATCGATCTCGGCGACCAGATCGTCACGGCGCTGGCTCAACCGGTGAAACCACTGCGCGTCCTGGACGCCGCGAACGCGGCTGTTGGCGACCTCGTCCGGCAGTCGGTCCGCAAGGACACGCCGTGCAAAGGAGCGTTTCACGCCGTTCTGTTGCCATATCCCTGCCGGAAGGGCAAAGCAGAACTCGACGATCCGCCGGTCCCCGAGCGGATCACGCAGTTCGATACCGCTAACGCGCGGCATGGCCGCCAGTATGGATCGCTGCGACCATGTCCTCTCCAGCAAGCGAAGACGCAGCCGCGCGTCGTGGGTAGGCGCGTCCGACATCAGGCTGTTAGAATCGTAAATGGCGTCGGCATCGATGTCGGCGGCGAACGATGGATTGATGACGGAGAAGTTCTCCCACCGGTCAGGCTGTCGACCACGCAGATGCTGGATCATCCGTCGGACCCGCGGGGAGAGAAGCGGAGCGATCAAATCCTGCCGTATCCGTTGGGATACGTTCTCTCCGCGCCGCCAAGCACTGATGATCTGCCGCGTCATTTCCGGCAGGTTGCCTGAAACCCAAAGATCGGCCAGGAATGCCCAGCTCTGCCAACTTAGCGTCATGTTGCCGGACATTCCGCTCAGCACCACGCTGCCGCCCAATTGGCGTACCTTGCGGACACTTGGCTCGAAGCACCCAAAGTTCGTAATATTGCGCAGTGGCAACCCGAACGCCCAGAACTGGCGCGTCTGGTCTATCTCGTCGGCCGTCAACTCGCCGGCTGGCATCCTGTGGGCAACCATGTTGGGATGCTGGCGGGCCACGGCTTCGGCCAGCGGCCACTCATCATAGACCGCCCCCTCGCGTAGCGGCGGCAAAGGGGCGTTCGGATCGGGAACGACGGTGACCGTGTGCAGCGACGCTGGCGCGACCAGACGTGCTGCTGTGGCCGCCACCGCCGTCGAATCGAGCCCTCCGGACAGATGGCACGCCACAGGGCCGACGGCGCGCAGCCGCGCAGCGACCGCACGGTCGAGCAATTCGCGCGCGGCATTCACATAGTCGTCATCGTTACGGTATCGAATCGTCCGGCGCCAATCCGGGCGCCAATACCGGCCACGCCGAATAGTGTCGCCCGTCCAGGCCATCCAGCCGGCCGGCGGCAAGCGGCCGGTACCGCAATACAGCGTCGCTTCCGCCGGGATATGGCGGTTGAGGAGCAGATGAGCGGCGGACCGCAAGTCCACCTCGCGGCCCCGGTCGACCAGCGACTGTACGGCGTGTACGGAGGTGGCGAAGACGATCCCGTGCGGTGTCTGGTGATGATAGATGGTCCTGCCGCCGACTGCGTCGCAGGCAAGGAACAAGCGCCGCTGCCCTTGGTCCCACGAAGCGAATGCGAAATCGCCGATCAGCCGGGCACAGGCGTCCTCGCCCCAGCGTTCCAGGGCCGCCATGACCAGCCGGCTGTCGGGCAGGCCGACCTGCTCGCCTGCTAAGCCCAGTTCGGCGGTCAGATCGTCACGGTTGTCGATTCGGCCGTCGAAAACGAACACCCACCGCCCACCGGCAAAGCTGGCAGGAAGCCGCTCGCGCCGGTCTTCGGGCGTAACAACCTCTTGGACATGCGCCAACACAAGCCCGGCGCCTTGCCACAGGCGGGGCTTGATCGTACCTTGCGTCGCCGCAATCGAAAAGAGCCGGCGCGCCGTGCTTTCCGCGGTCGCCTCACCCGTTCGATCGACGACCCCAACGAAAAACGACACTGCGCAAGCTCACGATACGTTCGGATTCACGTAGGAGTCGTTTGGCGTGTACGTCTTGGAATTCGCAGTCTGGGCCACCGGAAGGCAGGTCAGCATTCTCGGCGCCCTCCACGTCTTCTTCGGGCGCTTGTCGCTCTTCGTCCGCAGAATGGGCTGGTCGGCAGGCTTGGTCATCGGTATCAGTCCTTATTGCCGGTCTGTCCGGACAGTGTATGCCACGGCTCTCGATTGTCCAGTCAAGACCTTTTTCCCCTTGCGGACCATGTCACAAATAGCCCACCCTCAGCATGGCGGCGCCATGATCATGCTGGATGCGCGCCGCCTGCTCCGGCGTCAGCACCGAGCGCCATCCGCCGGCCCTGCCGCGGCGAAAGAACCTCTCCATGTGTGCCGGCTTTTCACCGAAGCCCTGTTTTTCTTCCTCCGCCCGCAAACGCTCGAACGCCGTCGCCTCCACGGCCGCGGCGATTGCCGCGGAACTGGGGTCCCAGCCTAGGAAGCCAGCCACATCGGAGAGGACGGCCCGCATGTCGGCGACCATGTCCTCGTAGCGCACCGGAAGCACGCGAATGCCGGGCGCATCGAGCCAGCTTTCCACG
Source organism: Azospirillum sp. (assembly GCA_035629155.1). Taxonomy (GTDB): domain Bacteria; phylum Pseudomonadota; class Alphaproteobacteria; order Azospirillales; family Azospirillaceae; genus Azospirillum. The sequence continues at coordinate 5,754 of DASPIO010000276.1, forward strand.
TGCCGCTGCCAGCTTACCCAATGGTAGTCCAATTGCCGCTGCACAGCTCCCCGTTCCCGTGGCGGGGATGCCATGAACGAAATGGCCTTATCCAATGTGACGCCCTGATGGTACGAGAGGGCGACGGCCACGTCACGCGGATCACGAACAAGATAGACGGCCCCCAACGTCACGGCCGGCGGAAACAACGGTTCGCCGGCCGGGGTGAGGATCCAAGGCTCGTGCACCTTGCGCAGCATCGGCTCCGGGGCGTCTTCCGCCACCGCTTCGAAGACGCGCGGGCGCAAGGCCTCGATCTCCGCGGCGGTGAGATCGGACGACTCCACCCCCAGAACCTCGTCGAACACCGACCGGAGCCCCGACACCGTCGCCCATCCGGCAAACTCGGTGAAATCCACGGCCTTGCCGTGGCGCAACGCCCACAGTGCCAGCCGCATCCACGTGTTGCCGGACTTGGGATAGGAGGCGATCCAATAATAGCCGCTCATGCGCGGTCTCCGGCCTCGCTCTCTTGGCGACCGGCGAGTGCCGTTACCTGCGCGTCGAGGTCGCGCAGCCCCAGCCGGCGCCAGAGCCGATAGGACGGCGCGGCCGCCGCGACCCGGGTCAGGGATCGGAACAGGCGTTCGGCGCCGAGCAGACGCCGCACCGTCCGGTGCCGATAGACCGCCACTTCCAGACTTTGCACGGCCGTCACCGCGTTCAGGCGGACGGCTTCCATCTGATCGGGCAGGCGGGCCTCCTCCAAGTGGTACACGGCCGCCAGCGGCAGCGGCGCCGCGTGGAAGCCGTCATCCAATGGCAAATGGAACTTGTCCAACTCGGGTCGGCTGCGTTCCAGCCCGTCGCGGGGCAGGGCGAGGGCGTCCATGGTGTCGCGCCACAGCTTGATGCGCGGGAAGGAGGGCAGCACCAGCGGCCCGCCGGGCGCCTCCACGTCCACCACCGTCACGTCGTCCGCCAGCACCGGAAAACCCCGGCGGCGGAAGGCGGCGGCCAGCGTGGACTTGCCGGCGCCGGACACGCCGGAGAAGGCGACCGCCCGCCCGCCGATGGCCACGCAGCAGGCGTGCAGCGGCAACAGGCCGCGCTGGGCGCACAGGATGCCGAAGACGGTGCCCAGCAGGAAGACGCGCACGTCCGGTGCCGCCAGGTCCATCTCCGCCCGCACGGTCACCGTGTGGCCGCCCTCCACCAGATAGGCGGCGACGCCGGGTACGGCGAAGCGGGAGGTGCCGTCGGCGGCCATCTGCAGCAGCGGGCCGTTGAGCACCGGAGCATCCAGCCGGTCGGGCACGTCGCCCAGGCGGATCGCCACGTCCGGCGCGCGGTCATCGCCGCGCCAGGGCAGCAGGTCGGGCAGGGGAAAGTCGGATGCGACCTTCAGCCCGCACAGCGCGTGCAGGGTGGTCATGCCGCGAAGACCGCGATCGGCGTGAAGCGTTCCCGGCCGGGCGCGCCGGTGATCACGGCGCCGCCGCTGACGCTCCAGGCGTGCGCGTCGAGACCCCCGGCCGCGTCCTTCGCCAAGCCGAAATGCACGGAGACGGGCAGGCCGCGGCGGCGCAGCATAATGGTGCAGGCCATGGCCTGCTGCAGACAGACGGCACGGAAGGGCAGGTGGGGGGCGACGCGCGCGACGGCGGCGCCCACGGCCCTGGCGACCGTCGCGGGCGCCGCCGGGGTGGCCCGTGGGTCGATGGAGACGCCCCGCGTGCGCAGGCCAGCCAGCCGCATGGCCGTGGCGAAGGGCAGCAGGGCCAGCAGGGCGCGCGCCAGCGCCAGCGTGGCGGCGGCCTCGGCCAGCAGGCGGCGCTCCGAGCCGGGAAGCGCCAGGATGCGCGTCAGGCGCCGCATCAGCCCACCTCGACCAGCCCGTTGGCCGCCATGTCGGTCAGCAAGGCGATCACGTCGTGCTCGATCACGGCGGGGTCGCCGTCGTAGTCTTCGGCCAGGGCCGCGGCGAGCGCGGCGACGCCAACCGGCTCCTCCAGTCGGCGCCAGACGTCGCTGCCGATGTCGTCCAGGCCGAAGTAGAAGCCTTTCTCGATGCTCATCAGCACGGCCTCGCCGTCGACCTCCGCCGAGAGCACGTCGGCGACGCGCTGCACCCGCGCGGAACGGTCGAGGGACGGGGTGGCGGGCGTGTTCATGCGCGGACAATCGGAGTCGGTTGTGGGAACGCCGATAATCTCAAGCGCGGGGAGATGGTGTCAAGGCGCGCGGAGGCGACGCCGGTGACGCCTGCGTGACCACGGCGCGGGCCAGTCCCCGGCCGCAATGCCCGGCCGTTGTGGTCGCCGCCGCCCGCCCTGCCGTATAAAGTGGTGGACGTATCGGAGGCCGCCCCATGAACCGCTCGCTCGCCATCGCCGCCGCCATCACGCTCGCCGCCGTGGTGTGGGTGCTGTCCGGCCAGTTCGGCGGCAGCCGGCCGGCGGCGCCCCGCGAAGCGACGCCGAAAGCGGTGGCCACGGCGGAGGAGCCGGTGCAGGCCGTGCGCGTGTCCACCCTGACGGCGCGCCCGATGACCAGCGAGGTGATCCTGCAGGGGCGAACCGAGGCCTGGCGCGCGGTGGATTTGCGCGCCGAGGTGCGCGGGCGGGTCGAAGAGGTGCTGGTGGAGCGCGGGGCGGCCGTGGACGCCGGCACGCCGCTGGTCCGGCTGGCGGTGAACGACCGGCGCGCGCAGCTCGACCAGGCCAAGGCGCTGGTTGCCCAGCGGCAGATCGAATACGACGCGGCGCGCACGCTCAACCAGCGCGGCCACGCCGCCGCCGTGCAGCTTGCCCAAGCCCGCGCCAACCTGGACGCCGCCCTCGCGGCGGCCCGAAAGGCCGAGGTCGACCTCGCCAACACCGAAGTGCGGGCGCCGTTCGAGGGCGTGCTGGATAAGCGGCCGGTCAACCTGGGCGATTTCCTGGACGTCGGCAACCCGGTGGCCATGGTGGTGGACCTGGACCCGCTGCGCGTCGTCGGCTTCGCGTCGGAGCGCAACGTGGCTGAACTGCGCGTCGGCGGCACGGGCTTCGCCCGCATCGTCGGGATGCCGGAGGTGGAGGGGCGGATCGCCTACATCGCCGCCACCGCCGACGCCGCGACGCGCACCTTTCGGGTCGAGCTGGAGATTCCCAACACAAACCACCGCATCATGTCTGGCCTGACGGCGCAGCTCCGCCTGCCGATGGCGACGAAGGTCGCGCATTTCGTGGCGCCCTCGGCGCTGTCGCTGGCCGACGACGGCAACATCGGCGTCAAGATCGTCGATGACGGAGGGCGTGCGCGATTCGTACCGGTGGACATCGTCGGCACCGGCGGCGACGGCATCTGGCTGGGCGGCCTGCCCGAACGGATCACGCTGATCACCGTCGGCCACGAGTACGTGGGGTCCGGCAACAAGGTCAAAGCGGTCGAGGCACCGGGGGGACCCTCATGAGAGCCCTCGTTTCCATCGCGCTGACGCGCACGCGCACGGTGCTCGCCACGCTGCTGCTGCTGCTGGGGGCCGGCTGGGTCGCCTGGCAGGAGATCCCCAAGGAAGCGGCGCCGGACATCAACATCCCGATCATCTACGTCTCGATGGTGCACGAGGGCATCTCGCCCGAGGACAGCGAGCGCCTTCTGCTGCGCCCCATGGAGCAGGAGTTGCGCACCATCGAGGGCGTCAAGGAAATGCGCTCCACCGCCTACCAGGGCGGCGGGTTCGTGCTGCTGGAGTTCGACGCCGGCTTCGACGCCAAGAAGGCGTTGCAGGACGTGCGCGAGAAGTCCGACCGCGCCAAGGCCGAACTGCCCGTCGAGACCGAGGAGCCGACGGTCACCGAGGTGAACTTCAGCCTGTTCCCCGTGCTGGTCGTCATTCTGTCGGGCGACGTGCCGGAGCGCACGCTGCTGCACCTCGCCCGCGACCTGAAGGACCGCATCGAGGGCATCCCCGCGGTGCTGAAGGCGGAGATCGCCGGCGACCGCGACGAACTGGTGGAGGTGATCGTCGACCCGCTGCGGGTGGAGAGCTACGGCCTCAACCCCGCGCAGGTGGCGCAGCTCTTCACCCGCTCCAACAAGCTGGTGGCGGCCGGCAACCTGGACACCGGCGAGGGGCGCTTCCCGATCAAGGTGCCGGGCCTGTTCGAGACGGTCGAGGACGTCTGGAACATGCCGGTGAAGGTCAACGGCGACGCGCTGGTGCGGTTCCGCGACATCGCCGAGGTGCGCCGCACCTTCAAGGACCCGGAAACCTTCGCCCGCGTCGACGGCAAGCCGGCCATCGCGCTGGAAATCACCAAGCGCACCGGCGAGAACGTCATCGAGACCATCGAGGAAGTCCGCCGGATCGTCGCGCAGGAGCAGCCGTTCTTCCCGGCCGCCGTCAAGGTCACCTACTCCCAGGACCGCTCGGAAGACATCCGCATCATGCTGGGCGACCTGGAGAACAATCTGACGGTGACCGTGCTGCTGGTGATGATCATCGTCGTGGCGACGCTGGGGGTCCGCACGTCCACGCTGGTCGCCGTGGCGGTGCCGGGCTCCTTCCTCACCGCCATGCTGGTGCTGGCGGGCATGGGGCACACCATCAACATCGTCGTGCTGTTCGGCTTGATCCTCGCCGCCGGCAACGTGGTGGACGGCGCCATCGTCGTCACCGAATACGCCGACCGCAAGATGGCCGAGGGTTTCGACAAGCGGCGCGCCTACACCCTGGCCGCCCGCCGCATGGCCTGGCCGATCATCGCCTCCACCGCCACGCAGCTGGCGGCCTTCGCCCCGCTGCTGCTGTGGCCGGGGGTGGTGGGGGAGTTCATGAAGTTCCTGCCCATCAGCCAGTTCGCCACGCTGACCGCGGCGCTGCTGATGGCGCTGGTGTTCATTCCCGTGCTGGGCGCGCTGTTCGGCCAGAGCCACACGCCGGCCGCCCGGATGCGGCGGGACTTCGACGCCGGGGATCCGGACGACGAGTCCGATCCGGTCGAGGAGCGGCACCCGCTGAAAGGGCCCTACGTGGCCTCGCTGCGCGTGGCGCTTCGGCATCCGGTGAAGGTGCTGGCGGGGGCGGTCCTTGTGCTGGTCGGCATCCAGGCGTACTACGCGCTGCACGGCAACGGCGTGGAGTTCTTCCCCGACGTCGAGCCGACCAACGCCATGGTGCTCGTGCACGCCCGCGGCAATCTCTCGATCCACGAGCAGAACGCCCTGGTGCGCGAGGTCGAGGACAGGGTGCTGAGGCTCGACGAGTTCAAGTCCGTCTATACCCGCGTCGGCAAGCCGCCGGTCGGCCAGAGCCAGAACGTGGCGGAGGACGTGATCGGCCAGATCACGCTGGAGTTCAAGCACTGGCAGGAGCGGCGCGGCGCCAACGTCATCCTCGACGACATCCGCCGCCGCACGGCCGATCTGGCCGGCATCTTCGTGGAGCCGCGCAAGCAGGACGAGGGGCCGCCCACCGGCAAGCCGGTGCAGGTGCAACTGGGCTCCCGCTTCCCCGATGCGCTGCCGGCGGCGGTGCGGCACGTGCGCCGCGGCGTGGACGAGATCGGCGGGCTGGTGGACGTGGAGGACAGCCGGCCGCTTCCCGGCGTGGAGTGGCAGGTGGCGGTGGACCGTGCCCAGGCGGCCAAGTTCGGGCTGGACGTGACCGCCGTCGGCGACGCGGTGCGCCTCGTGACCAACGGGCTGAAGATCGCCGAGTATCGGCCCGACGACGCCGACGACGCGGTGGACATCGTGGTCCGCTATCCGAAGCACCTGCGGTCCATCGACCAGCTGGACGAGATCCGCATCGACACGGGGCAGGGGGCCATCCCTATCGCCAACTTCATCCATCGCGATCCGAAGCCCAAGGTCGGGCAGATCGACCGGGTGGACGGTCTGCGCGTGATGACCGTCAAGGCCGACATCGCCCCCGGCGTTCTGGCCGACGACAAGGCGAATGCCATGCGCCAGTGGCTCACGGCCAACCCGCTGGACCCGCGGGTTCAGGCCATATTCAAGGGCGAGGACAAGGAGCAGCAGGAGAGTGCGGAATTCCTTAGCCGCGCCTTCGTGGCGGCGCTGTTCATCATGGCGATCATCCTGGTGACGCAGTTCAACAGCTTCTATTCGGCCTTCCTGATCCTGACGTCGGTGATCCTGTCGACCATCGGCGTGACCATCGGCCTGATCGTCACCGGGCAGCCGTTCGGCATCGTCATGACCGGCGTCGGCGTCATCGCGCTGGCCGGCACGGTGGTGCAGAACAACATTGTGCTGATCGACACTTACGACCAGTACAAGCTGACCGAGCCCACCGCGTTCGACGCCATCCTGCGCACCGGAGCGGAGCGGTTGCGGCCGGTTCTGCTGACCGCGCTGAACACGGTGCTGGGGCTGATGCCGCTGGCGATGGGCATGAACATCGACCTGCTGACGCGCGAGGTGACCTTTGGCGCGCCGGCGACGCAGTGGTGGGTGCAACTGTCCACCGCCATCGTCTTCGGCCTGACCTTCGCCACCGTGCTGACCCTGATCGTGACGCCCTGCGCGCTGATGGTGAAGGCGAACGTGCACGACTGGCGTCTGAAGGAACAGCGGCTGATCGCCCGCTGGTGGCACCGGTACACCCAGCGCCGTCCGACGGATGCCTCGGCGGACGGCCCGGCGCCGGGACAGGGACGGCGGCCCGGTCCGGCGGAGTGACCGGGAGCGGAATGGGGAATAGCCATTTGGCTTCAGGCTGCGTCCCGATTTATTCTCCGAACTCTTTCGGGAGGCGACGTTTTGTACTATGCATTCGCGTAGTGCCGCTTCGGCGTCTGCGTCCAATTCCCCAGTCTTCCCGACGGTTCGCGTTCCTTGGCCGCGTCGTCGTCAACAAGAGGTCCGCAAATGCCGGCTCATTTTGGTTTCAGGCCCGGGAAACGCCCGCCGCCGCCGCCGGAACTGCCGCTCTACAGCCTGATCACGATCGTGCGCAATGCCGCGGATACCTTGGAACGGACGCTGCAAAGCGTGGAGCGGCAAACCTACCCGGCTGTCGAGTATATCGTGGTCGATGCCGGATCCACGGATGGCACGGTCGACATTCTGAAGAAATACGAACATCTGATCACCTATTGGTGTTCGGAGCCGGATGGCGGTCATGCCGATGCCGCCAACAAGGGCGTGAAACAGGCGGCGGGGCGCTTCATCGGTTTTGTCTACGCGGATGATTGGCTGGCCGATGATTTCATTGAGAAGACTGCGGACATCTTGTCAAACGGAAAATACGATTATGTTTTCGGCGATATGAATTTGATCAAGGATGGAGAGTTTGCATTCAGGCTTTTGGGGGATCCGAATTTTAAGTCGAAGCTGTCGTACAGGGTGCCGGTCATGAATTTTCCAACCGTGTCCGCCTGCGCCCATGTGTACCAAAAGGCCGGTCTGTTCGACATGGCCTACAAGGTGGCGCCGGACAACGACTGGCTGCTCCGTGTCCACAAGGCCGGATTCGAGGGCAAGTATGATCCAAGGATCATCTCGAACTTCAGCTTCGGCGGCCATTCCACGAAGAACATCGGTACGGTTTACATCGAAACGGCACGGTCTGCGGTTCGGTATGGCGCCAACCCGGTGAAAGCGTGGGGGTTCGCCGGAATCAAAATCGCTTTCCACACACTCGACGGTCTGCTCCGGGACTCGGTGTCGCTGTCGACCTACGTCCGTATCCGGGCCATTCGTAAATCCATAACCGGCTGATCGCCGGCGCGCGCCGCCGCCCTGCCGCCCTCCTCCGAACATTATTTTCCATTTACCGGGAGGGAATCGGCTGGAGGCCGCAGCAACGTGTGCATCGGCTTGCAACACTGGGCCAGTTTCAGGGGTGATCGGCGTCCAATAACCAGCCACCCCTGATCTGGCAGGCTACCACCCTGGGTTCGGACGACAGGGTGGCGGACAGGGATGCTGACGGTGGAGACGATTGC
>DASPIO010000277.1:0-32109 GCA_035629155.1 Azospirillum sp.
GGCCATGCCCTCCGGCTCGATGCCGACGTCGAACTGGGTGACGACCTTGCGCGCCTCGGTGTCGACGATGGTGACGACGGCGTTGTTCTCGTTGGCGATGAACAGGCGCTTGCCGTCCGGGTGCAGGGCGAACTGCTCGGGATCCTCGCCGGACGGCAGGTTGTGGGTGATGGTCTTCGTGGAGAGATCCATCACCTGCACGGTGTCGCTGTCGCTTGCGCAGATGTAGAGCGTCCTGTTGTCCCGGCTGAGCGTCACGCCGCGCGGCCGCTTGCCGACGTTCAGGGTTTCGGTGACCGCCAGCGTCTTGATGTCGATGACGGAGACGGTGTTGTCCTTCTCGTTCGACACGTACGCGGTTTGGGAGAGCGCGCCGGTCGAGAGGAGGAGCATCAGCAATGCGACGCTTGCCCCCTCCCTAACCCTCCCCCGCTTCGCAGGGGAGGGAACTGCCGCCGTTTCTCCCCCTCCCCTGCGAAGCGGGGGAGGGAGGGACCCGCGAAGCGGGAGGGAGGGGGCAAACGTCTTCACATCCATGGCCTTTCTCATTTCACGGCCTTGCAGCCGCTTTCCGGGCGGTCGTGGCCGAGCGTGTCGAGGTCGGTCGTCGGGTGCAGGAAGCCCTCCTGCGGGGCCTCGGCCACCAGCGACACCGGGGTGAGCAGCGGGATCGGCTGGCGCAGCTGCCCGTCCCACGGGCGGTAGGAGACGCGGCGGCCCTTGTGCGCGCCCACCTCGAACCCGTCGGCGCGGATGGCGGCGGCCAACGCGGCGGGGTCGCCGGATTTGGTGCGGGTCGCGGCCTCCGCCACCGTGCGCACGGCGATCCAGGCGGCGTAGTCGGCCGGCGTCATCCAGCGCCCGGCCTGCGCCCGGAAGCGTTCCTGCAGCTGCACGGCACCCCACGCCTCGATGGCGCGGCCCCAGGCGGCGGGGATCAGCCCGGCGGTGCCGGCCACGGGGCGCGGGTCCCAGGTCTGGTAGGGCAGGTAGTTGCCGAAGTCGCCCGCCTCGTCGGCGACGACCAGCACGTCGTAGCTCGGCCCCTGGGTGAAGGTCGCGACCTCCGCCTGGGCGGTGCGGCGCACGTCGCTGTCGCCGGTCCACGCCTTCTCCGCCACGACCTTGGCGCCGAAGCGCTTGGCGGCGCGGCGCACGGCGTCGGCGTACAGCGCGTCCTCCGGCCGCGGGCCGGTGACCAGGAACCAGCGCGTCCAGCGCTTCTTCACCAGCACCTGGGCCAGCGCGTCGGCCAGCATGGCGCGGCTGGGCAGCGTGTGCAGCAGGTTGGCGCGGCATCCGGCGTTGCGGAGCGCATCGTCCGGGGCGGCGGCGTTGAACACCAGCATGCCGGCCGCACCCGGTGCCGCCAGCGCCTTGTTCAGCGCGTCCGCGCGCAGGGTGGAGACGACGAAGCGGTGGCCGTCGGCGGCCAGCTTTTCCATGGCGGCGGCCACGTCGCCGTCCTGCGGCACGACCACCTCGTCCAGGCGGTAGCGGTGCTTGAGGAACTTGCCGGTGGTGTTGCTGTCGGCCGTGGCGAGGCGCGCACCCTGCACCCCCTCGTCCTCCGGCGGCGGGTCGAGGTTGGCGAGCGTGGGCGGCGGCTCCACCTCCTGCGCCAGCACGGCGATGCGGATGTCCAGCTCCTGCGCCACGGCCGGCGCGCCTGCCGCCGAAAGCGCCAGCAAGGCCGCGGCGCCCACCCGATGTAGCATCCTCAACGCGTTTCCTCCGTCGGTACCGCCCTATGGTGCTGCTGGGGGTTCTGCCGCCCGAACTTCGACCACCTAAGGTAAGCGGTTCCGGTACCGTGCCTTCAACGGTACCAAAGTACAAGACGCTGGAACCCGTCTCTCCACCGATACCAAAGTCCCTCTCGGTCCGCCGGAAGCATGGCCCCTATGATGCCGCCGCAAGCACGCAGGACGGGTCGTGCTTACGAGGAAACGCGAACGGGAATGACGATGAAAACGCTTATCTCTCGCACGGCTGCGGCCCTGGTCCTCGCCTGTGGTGTGGCGGGCGGCGCCGCGACGGTCTTCGCGCACGGCGACGTGGTGCCCCAGGCGGTGGACACGTCGGCGCTGAAGCAGATCGGCAAGGACTGGCTGACCACCAACCCCTACCGCAAGGACCCCAAGGCGATCGAGATCGGCGCGTCGGCCTTCAACCAGAACTGCGCGCGCTGCCACGGCCTGGGTGCCGTGTCCGGCGGCATCGCCCCCGACCTGCGCTACCTGCCGCTGGGCGACGAGGGCGACGAATATTACACGAACCGCGTGATCAACGGCTCGATCCGCGATGGCGTCACCTACATGCCGAAGTTCGACGGCGTGCTGTCGCAGGAGGCGCTGTGGGCCATCCGCGCCTGGCTGGAAACCGTGGCGGAGCCGTGATCGGGCAATGGCGCTTCTGCGGCGGCTGATCGCAATCGTGATGCTGGTGACGGGCGGGGTGGCGCAGGCCGCCCCGCTCGACGCCGTTGTGGAGAAGGGGGTGCTGCGCATCGCCGTCTACGCCGACTTCCCGCCCTTCTCCGACCGCAGCGGCGGCCGGCTGGACGGCGTGGACGTCGAGATCGGCCGGCGCATCGCCGAGGGGCTGGGCGTCAAGCCCGACTTCCTGGTGCTGACCGCGGACGAGAGCGTGGCGGACGACCTGCGCAACGGCGTCTGGAAGGGCTCCAAGATGGGCGGCGGTGTGGCCGACGTCATGCTGCACGTGCCCTACGACCGCGAGTTCGCCGCGACGCTGGAGGCCGTGCACATCTTCGGCACCTACTTCGACGAGGAGCTGGTGGTGGCGCGGCGCACCGCGCCGGCCACGCTGGCCCACCTGAAGGGCGAGAAGATCGCCGTCGAGACCGACAGCATCGGCGACCTCTATCTCGGCTACGCCTTCAACGGCGCCCTGCGTGAAGGCCTTCTGCACTACATGACCTACCGGGAGATGGCGGCGGCGCTGTTCGACGGCACCGCCGACGCCATGGTGGGGCCGCGCAGCCAGGTCGAGGCGGCGCTGGGCGACAAGCGCGGCGCTTACGCCGTGGTCGCCCCGGCGACGCCGGGCCTGATGAAGCGGAAATGGACGCTGGGCATGGCGGTGCGCGAGGATTCCCGCGACCTCGCCTACGCCGTGGAGGACGTGATCGCCCGCCTGAAGGAGGACGGCACCCTGCAGTCCATCTTCGCCGAACGCGGCCTGACGTGGCTGCGCCCGGAGGGGCCGTGACGTAGTATTATCGCTTCAGAATAACGAGGCCGCCCGGATCAACGAGGCGGCCCGCTGCGTGTGGAGGAAGGACGATGCGGAAAGTGTTCGCCGCCGGATTGCTGGCCGCCCTGGCGGCTCCCGCTCCGGCGCTGGCGCAAGGCGTGGCGGGCGACCCGCTCGCTTCGGTGATGTGGAGCACGGTGCACGCCACGGTGCTGGGCGGCGGGCCGGTGGTGTTCGACGACGCGCGCGTGCGCGTCTTCACCCCCACCCGCGTCGAGGACAACCACCGCGTCCCCGTCTCCATCCAGGTGGACGGGCTGAGCGACGTGCGCGAGGTGGTGGTCCTGGCCGACCACAACCCGATCCCCCGCGCGGTGACCTACGCGCCGGCCGGCGGGGCGGCTCCCTTCCTCGACCTCTCCATGAAGCTAAACGAGGCGACGCCGATCCGCGCGGCGGTGAAGACCGGCGACGGCGTGTGGCACGTCGGCGGCCTGCGCGTGGACGCGGCGGGCGGCGGCTGCGCCGCTCCGCGGCCGGCCACCGCCTCCCACGAATGGCAGGACGACCTGAACAAGGTGCGCGGCCGGGCGTGGCGGCGGCCGGGCGGCGGCGTGCGGCTGGAGGTGCGCGTCGTGCACCCCATGGACACCGGCCTCGTCGAGAACATCCCGACCTTCCACGTGGAGGCGCTGACCATCGCCCAGAACGGCCGGACGCTGGCGACGCTGGAGCCGACCGCGGCGGCGGCCGAGAACCCGGTCTTCGCGCTCGACCTGCCGAACGCGGCGCCTGACGCGGATCTCACCATCACCGGCCGCGACACCGACGGCAACGAGATCCGCGCGCGCATCCTCGCCCCCGACACCGTGTACGGCCTGCTGGCCGGGAGGCGGTCGTGATGAACCGGCGGGAGCTTCTGATCGCGGGCGGCTGCTGCGCGCTGGCCGGGCTGGCGCCACTGCGCGCCGCCTTCGCCGGCCCGTTCGACTACGCGCTGCGGCCGATGACGGTGGCGCCGGACACGCACGTGCTGCTGGGCACGACCGAGTACTTCTCGCGCGACAACGGCGGCAACATCGTCAACACCGGCTTCATCGTGACCGGCGACGGCGTGGTGGTGATCGACACCGGCCCGTCGCTGCGCTACGGTCAGCAGATGCGGGCGGCGATCGCGGCGGCCACCGACAAGCCGGTCGCCAAGGTGCTGAACACCCACCTGCACCCCGATCATTTCCTGGGCAACGGCGCGTTCGACGACCGGCCGATCACGGCGGGCGAAGTCACCCGCGACCTGATCCGCCGCGACGGCGACGCGCTGGCGGAGAACCTCTACCGGCTGGTGGGCGACTGGATGCGCGGCACCCGCTCGGTGGAGCCGACGCAGGTGCTGTCCGCGCTGGTGGAGGAGATCGGCGGGCACCGGCTGCGCTACCTGCTGCTGAACGGGCACACGCCGTCCGACCTCGCGGTGCTGGACGAGAGCACGGGCGTGCTGTTCGCCAGCGACCTCGTCTTCCACGACCGCATGCCGACCACGCCGCACGCCGACCTGAAGGCGTGGATGGCGTCGCTGGACGTGCTGGCCGGCCTGTCCTTCGGCGTGCTGGTGCCGGGCCACGGTGCCGTGGCGCGCGACCGCGGGCCGATCCAGCAGACGCGCGCCTACGTCGCGTGGCTCGACGCCACCTTCGACGAGGCGGCGCGGGCCGGGCTGTCGATGACCGAGGCGATGCGCCTGCCCCTGCCGCCGGAGTTCGCCGGCATGGCGCTGGCGCGCGAGGAGTTCGAGCGCTCCGTCGTGCACCTCTACCCGGCGCGCCTGAAGGAGGCCTTGCCGGCCGTCGCGGCGAAATGACCACACTGTTCGTGCGGCAACCGATACCAAGGGATCATTGCGGGCTGCACGGACGAAGCTAGACTGGCCCCACAATTCGCGGAAGCCATCCCAACAACAAACGCCCCAAGACCATCCGAGGTGCCCGAACGGACCTGCTTCGTTCGGCGTGGGGAACTGCCGTGCCTGCGGCAGGGCGCCGGGCGGGCGGCTGGGACGGGCGACGCGACAGGACAGGAGGTGGAAACGACCATGAAGAGCCTGAAACTGCTGACCGTCGCCAGCATCATGGCGCTGCTCGCCGGCGGCGCGCAGGCGGCCGGCGTGACCGATGCCGACATCGTCAACGACGCCCAGACGACGAAGGACGTCGTCTCCTACGGCATCGGCCCGCAGGGCCAGCGCTACAGCCCGCTGAAGGCCCTGAACACCGAGAACGTCGACAAGCTGGTCCCGGCCTGGTCGTTCTCGTTCGGCGGCGAGAAGCAGCGCGGCCAGGAATCGCAGCCGCTGGTGCATGACGGCGTCATGTACGTCACGGGCTCGTACTCGCGCATCTTCGCCATCGACGTGAAGACCGGCGAGAAGATCTGGCAGTACGACGCGCGCCTGCCGGAAGGCATCATGCCGTGCTGCGACGTGATCAACCGCGGTGCGGCCATCTACAACAACAAGGTCTACTTCGGCACGCTGGACGCCAAGCTGGTGGCGCTGGACGCCAAGACCGGCAAGGTCCTGTGGCGCAAGGACATGGGCGACTACAAGGCCGGCTACTCCTTCACGGCCGCCCCGATGATCGTCAAGGGCAAGGTCATCACCGGCATCTCCGGCGGCGAGTTCGGCGTCATCGGCAAGGTCGAGGCGCGCGACGCCGAGACCGGCGAGCTGGTGTGGTCGCGCCCGACCGTCGAAGGCCACATGGGCGAGCTGAACGGCAAGCCGTCGACCATGACCGGCAAGCTGAACGCCTCCTGGCAGGGCGACATGTGGAAGAACGGCGGTGCGGCCACGTGGCTGGGCGGCACCTACGACCCCGAGACCAACCTGATCTTCTACGGCACCGGCAACCCGGCCCCGTGGAACTCGCACCTGCGTCCGGGCGATAACCTGTATTCCTCCTCCACGCTGGCCATCAACCCGGACAACGGCGAGATCGTCTGGCACCTGCAGACCACCCCGCACGACGGCTGGGACTTCGACGGCGTCAACGAGTTCGTCTCGTTCGACCTGAAGAAGGACGGCAAGACCATCAAGGCCGGCGCCAAGGCCGACCGCAACGGCTACTTCTTCGTGGCCGACCGCACCAACGGCAAGCTGATCAGCGCGTCGCCCTTCGTGACGAAGATCACCTGGGCCAAGGGCTGGGACATCGACAAGCAGCGCCCGATCTACGACGACTCCAACCGCCCGCCGGCCCCCGGCCAGGATGGCGGGAAGGGTGCGCCGGTCGTCGCCGCCCCGTCGTTCCTGGGCGGCAAGAACTGGATGCCGATGGCCTACAGCCAGGACACCGGCCTGTTCTACGTCCCGGCCAACGAGTGGGCCATGGACATCTGGAACGAGCCGATCACCTACAAGAAGGGTGCCGCCTATCTGGGTGCCGGCTTCACCATCAAGCCGCTCTATGAGGACTACATCGGCGCACTCCGCGCCATCGATCCGGCCACCGGCAAGATCGTGTGGGAGTACAAGAACAAGGCCCCGCTGTGGGGTGGCGTTCTGACCACCGGCGGCAACCTGGTGTTCACCGGCACACCGGAAGGCTACCTGAAGGCGTTCGACGCCAAGACCGGCAAGGAAGTGTGGAAATTCCAGACCGGCTCCGGCGTCGTCGGCTGCCCGATCACCTGGGAGGACGACAAGTTCCAGTACGTCGCGGTGGTGTCGGGCTGGGGTGGTGCCGTGCCGCTGTGGGGCGGCGAGGTGGCCAAGGCCGTCAAGGACATCAACCAGGGCGGCAGCGTCTGGGTGTTCAAGGCGCCGAAGGCCTGACCTACCTTCATCTCCGCCGGGTACGCGAAGGGGGGACGGGAAACCGTCCCCTTTTTGTTGCGCCAATACCATTGGCGGAGAAATGATACCAAAGTTCACGGTGTACTTATGTACTGTTTATTGCGCGAAGGCTGCCGGTCATAATCCGGGCGTGGGCGGGGAAACCGATGGGCGTCGTGGTTCTTCCGGTTTTCGCGTATCCTCCCTGAGCAGCCGGCCTCACCGGCTCCTTCACGCGCCGGATCCGTGCTCCCGCGGGTCCGGCGCTTTTTATGTGCGGGGGAAACCGTAGGTTGGGTTGAGGCGCAGGCAAAAGCCCGACGTGTCCGCATTGTCGGCGGTGTTGGCTTCTATTGGGAAGCCCGACGCTCCAGGATCATCCGCCGGAACGCCTCGACCGTCGCCTCGGTGCGGTCGGGCAGCGTGATGCGCACGTCGTCGACCACCGTGGCCGGCGTGCCGGCCAGGAAGACGATGCGGTCGGCCAGCGTGATCGCCTCGCGAAGGTCGTGGGTGACCAGCAGCACCGTCGCCGGCCGGCGCTCCAGCAATGTGCGCAGGAGGGTGCGCAGGCGATCGGCGGTGGCCTCGTCCAGCGAGACGAAGGGCTCGTCCAGCAGCAGCAGCTCCGGCTCCACCACGAAGGCGCGGGCGACGGCGGCGCGGCGCTGCTGGCCCAGCGATAAATGGTTGGGGAAGCTGTCGCGCCGCCCGGCCAGCCCGACGGCGTCCAGCGCCTTCCCGATGCGGGCGTCCAGGTCCGGCGTGCCGGGGGGCAGCGCCAGGGCGAGGTTGTCGCCCAGCGTGCGCCAGGGCAGCAGGCGCGGGTTCTGGAACACCACGGCCAGGCGCCCCTCGGGTCGGCTGATCGTCCCCTCGAAGCGGTCGTCCAGCCCGGCCACGAGATTGAGCAGCGTCGTCTTCCCGCAGCCGGACGGGCCGACGAGCGCCACCACCTCGTGCCGGGCGACGGTCAGGCGGACGTCGCGCAGCACGGCGCGCGGCGGGCGGCCGGGGAAGTCCTTGGCGCGGACGTCGAGGACGAGGCTACCGGCGCCAGCGGGCAAGGTGGTGCTCGACGGGTTGCAGGATGCCCCATTCGATGACCTGGACGACGGCGATGAACGCCAGGGCATACGCCAGGATCGCGGTGACGTCGAAGAGCTGGAACTGGACATGGAGCTGGAATCCGACGCCGTCGCTGCGGCCCAGCAGTTCGACGACCAGCACGATCTTCCAGATCAGTGCCAGCCCCGACCGTGCGGCCGCGAGCAGGAAAGGGGCGAGTTGCGGCATGACCACGTGCCGCACGGTGCGCCACGGTCCGAAGCGGAAGACGCGGGCCATGTCGCGCAGGTCGGGGTCGAGCGTGCGCGCGCCTTCGCGCAGCACGACGGCGACGTTGGGGATCTTGCTGGCCGCCACGGCGAACAGCGCCGCCGCCTCGCTCAGACCGAACCAGACATAGGACAGGATGATGACGACCAGCGCCGGAAGGTTCAGGAAGAACAGCAGCCAGCCGCCGAACAGCCGGTCGAGCAGGGCCGAGCGCCCGAGCGCCAGGCCCACGGCGGTGCCGATGGTCATGGCCAGCGCGAAGCTGGCCGCCACTCGCGCCAGCGTGACGCCCAGGTGGTGCAGCAGTTCCCCGTCCGCCACGCCCGCCGCCATCATGGCAAGGACGGCGCCGGGGGCGGGTAGGACGCGCAGATCGGCGAACCCGGCCGCCACCTGCCACGCCGCGAACAGCAGCAGCAGCGACAGCCCGTGCTGCCAGACCCGTCCCATGTCAGCGGACCCCCATCTCAACGAACCGGCGGGATGGCGGCGTCCGGCCAGAAGGTGCCGGGCGGCAGCCGTTCCGCCTTGCCGACCAGCGGCGCCCCGCCGAGCCGGGCGAGCACCGCGAAGATTCCCTCGGCGGCCTGATGTTCCGCCGGTCCCCAGCGCGTGGGGATGCCGGCGCGGTAGCCGTCGCGCAGCGCCAGGAACGTCGCCTCGTCCTCGGCGCGCATCAGCGGGCGCAGCGGCTCCCACGCGGCGTCGGTGCTGGCCAGCACCGCCTTGGCTTCCAGCGTCGCGGCGAAGAAGGCGGCGACGGCCTGCGGGTGGTTGCGCGCCCAGTCCTCGCGGAACACGTATCCCAGCGAGGGCACCCGGACCCCGCCGCCGCCCAGCCGGGCGCCGGCCTCCTCCACGTCCAGCAGGCGGCGGAAGCCCTTGGCCTCCAGCCGCGCGGCGAAGTTCCAGTAGATGAGCACGGCGTCGAGCTGGCGCGTTTCCGCCTGTTGGCTGAGCAGTGGCGGCGCGGCGAACACCGGCTGGGAGTCGCTGGCGGGATCGAAGCCGTGTTCCTGCCTGGTCAGGCCGCGTACCAGCAGCCAGCTCTTGTCCAGCGGCCCGCCGGCCACGCCGATGCGCTTGCCTTTCAGGTCGGCCAGTGAACGGATGGGGGACTCCGGCGGCACCATCACCGCGCCGACGGCGCCGGAGTAGGGGACGAAGGACAGCGCATCGCCCTCCGCGCGCTGGCGGGCGGTCCACAGCCAGTCGCTGACAATCACGTCGACGCTGCCGCCCAGGAGCGCGATCTTGCCCGCCTCCGGGTTGGCGAGGTCGACGACTTCCAGCGTCAGGCCGGCCTTGGCGTCCAGCCCCAGGCGGCGCAGCGTCTCGATCTCCCACGACACGGTGCCGAACTTCAGCACGCCCAGGCGCAGCGTTTCCGCCGCGCGCGCCGGTTGAAGGGAGAGCATAAATACGACTACGAACGACAGCAGAGCGGCGCGCACGCTCATGGACAACTCCCCAGGCAGGGCCGAATTCTCGCCGAGAAGCGAAGGCTCCCGGTATGCGACTTTCGGATTGCTTTACGCGGGTGCGGGCGCATGGTGCATTTGTAACATGAGACACGAGTCACCGGTTACGGCGATTGGGGCGAGGGTGGCGGGCGCGGCGCTGGCCGTCGCGCTGGCACTGGCCGCGTGGCCGGCGCGCGCCGACGTGCCGGTGCCGGATGGATACCGGCAAGACCGCTACCGCTCCCCCACGCCGTCCGTGCTGCCCGGCGCGGCTACGGTGGACGCCGGCCGGGTGGCGGAACTGGCGGCCCAAGGCGCCGTTCTGCTCGATGTCATGCCGGTCACTGTCAGCCGCCTGGGGGGCGGGGCGATGTGGCTGGTGGACGAGCCGCACCGAACGATCGCGGGCGCCGTCTGGCTGCCCAACGTCGGCACCGGCGCGCCGTCGCCGGAGGTGGAGACGTGGTACCGCGGCTGGCTGGAGCGCCTGTCCGGCGGCGATCCGGGCCGGCCGCTGGTCGTCTTCTGCAAGGCCGACTGCTGGATGTCGTGGAACGCCGCCAAGCGCGCCCTGTCGTATGGCTACACGGCTGTCCATTGGTTCCGCGACGGGACCGACGGCTGGGCGGAGAGTGGGCGGACCCTGGTCGAGGGCCGGCTGGCCGGGCCGCCGCCGGAAACAAGGACGACGGAAAAGGGCCCGACCGGAAAGACTGATGTGTCCGCGCGTGCGGAGCGGGAGAAGTGAGATGATGTCCGAGCAGCCTCTGTCCAACGTCCTGATCGCCGACGACCACCCGCTGTTCCGGGAAGCGCTGCGGCAGGTGGCCGGCGCGGTGTTCGACCAGTGCCGATTCTGCGAGGCGAGCAGCATCGAACAGGCGCAGATGTTGCTGGAGGACGAGGACTTCGACCTCATCCTGCTCGACCTGCACATGCCGGGCATGAACGGCTTCACCGGCTTGGTGATGCTGCGCAACCGCGCGCCGGCGACGCCGATCGTCGTGGTTTCGGCCGAGGAGGGGCGGGAATCCATCCAGGAGGCGATCACCTACGGCGCCTCGGGCTACATTCCGAAGTCGCTGACCCGCGAGCAGATGGCGAACGCCGTGCGCGAGGTGCTGGAGGGCGAGGTTTACCTGCCGCACGACCTGCTGGACCGCGGCGACGGCAGCGGCTCGCTGGAGGACGCCGACCTGGAGGCGCGCATCGCCACGCTGACCGGCCAGCAGCGCAAGGTCTTGGAAATGATCGTCATGGGCAAGCCCAACAAGGTCATCGCCTATGAGCTGGATCTGGCCGAGAGCACGGTGAAGGCGCACGTCTCGGCAGTGCTGCGCAAGCTGCACGTCACCAGCCGCACGCAGGCGGTCATCAATGCCGGCAAGATCGCGCTGAAGCTGCGGGCGCATCCGTAGCCATTCCATCCCTCGCGCCCCTCGGCGGCGTCGGACCGTCTTTGACCAGACGTTGAGCCACGCCAGCTCGTGCAGCGCGGAGCGCAGCGCAATGTTTCACGCCGCCTCCCGACAGGTGACGGCGTCGCCCCGTCCTCCAGCCGCCAGTTGTGCAATGGGGATGTCGGGCACCAGTCCCACCGGCCAGCCAAGGTGCCACGTGATCAGGCGCTTGATGTCGTGGCCGTGGGCGACCACCAGCACGTCGCCGTTCTCCGCCGCCCGGCTCGGCTTGCCGCCGAACGGCACCCCTGCTCCCTTTCAGGCGATCAGCGCGACACCGAGATGGCGTTCCAGAAGCGCGGGGTCGGCGCGCGCGGCGGCGGCCTTGCCGGCGTGCACGGCGCGGCCGCGGTCGAGGATCAGCACGTCCTCGCAGAACTCCAGGGCGCGGTCGATCTGCTGTTCCACCAGCAGCACCGTCATATCGATGGCCGACAGCGCCTGCATGAGCTGGTCGCAGACCACCGGGGCCAGCCCCTCCAGCGGTTCGTCGAGCAGCAGCACGGACGGCCGGCCGAGAAGCGCGCGGGCGACGGAGAGCATCTGCTGCTCGCCCCCCGACAGGGTGGCGGCGCCGTTGCGGCGGCGCTCCTTCAGGCGGGGGAACAGCGCGTACGCCTCCTCCAGCGCGTCGCGCGGGCGGCCCTTCAGGCCGGTGACGAGGTTTTCCTCGACGCTGAGCGAGCGGAACACGTCGCGGGTCTGCGGCACGTAGCCCAGGCCGGCGAGTGCGCGGCGCGACGAGGGCAGGGCGGTGAGTTCGACCCCGTCCAGCTTGATGCTGCCGGCGTGCCGCGTCGTCTGGCCGACCAGCGTCGCCATCAGCGTGGACTTGCCCACCCCGTTGCGGCCGAGCACGGCGAGGCGCCCGCCGGCCGGCACGGCGAGGCTCAAATCCTCCACCACGCGGGTCTCGCCATAGCCGGCGGTGAGGGCGGCTGTCTCAAGGCGGCCGGTGCGCATGCGTGCGGCTCCCCAGGTAGACCTCGCGCACCCGCGGGTCGGCGGCGATCTCGCGCGCCGTGCCGCTGCACAGCAGGCGGCCCTGCGCCAGCACGACGATGCGCCGGGCGAAGCGGAAGACGAGGTCCATGTCGTGCTCGATCATCAGGACGGCGAGGTCGGCCGGCAGGCGGTCGAGCGCGTCGAGGATGCGCCGGCTCTCCGCGTGCGGCACGCCGGCCGCCGGCTCGTCGAGGATCAGAATCTTGGGCTTCAGCGCCAGGGCGAGCGCGATCTCCAGCAGGCGCTGCTGGCCGTAGGCCAGGGTGGCGACGGTCGTGTCGGCGGCCGGGCCGAGGCCCAGCGTGTCGAGCAGGCCGGCCACCTCGTCGGCGAGGCCGGGGACGCGGCGGATCGAGGCGAAGAGGCTGCCGGTGCGGTCGTCGCGCTCCAGCAGCGCCAGTTCCAGGTGCTCGCGCACGGTCATGCTGCGGAACAGGCGGGCGACCTGGAAGGTGCGCACGAGGCCGAGGCGCACGCGCCGCTGCGCCGACAGGGCGGTGACGTCGCGGCCGTCCAGTTCGATCCGGCCCTGGTCCGGGGCGAGGACGCCGGTGACGAGGTTGACGAAGGTGGTCTTGCCCGCCCCGTTCGGCCCGATCAGCGCGCAGCGATCGCCGGCGTGCAGGTCGAGGTCGATTTCCGACGCCGCCGCCACGCCGCCGAAGCTCTTGGAAAGCCCGCGCACCGTCAGCCGCGGCGTCATGCCCGTGCCCCCGCGCGGCGCAGCCGTCCGGCGGCGCGCTCGATGGCGGCGCTTATGCCGCCGGGGGCGAAGAGGACGACGCCCATCAGGAACAGGCCGATGAACAGCATCCAATGGAACGGGTCGGTTGCGGCCAGAATGTGGTGGATCGCCATGAAGGCCAGCGTGCCGATGATCGCGCCGTACAGCCGCCCGGCCCCGCCCAGCACCAGCATGACCAGCGCCTCCGCCGACCAGGAGAAGCTGAGGCTGTCCAGTCCGACGATGCCAGTGCTCACCGCCGTCAGCGCCCCCGCCACCCCGGCGAAGACGCCGGAGATGGTGTACATGCCGATCAGCGTGCGGCGCGGCGAGCCGCCCAGCGCCGCAACGCGCAGCGCATCCTCCCGCACGCCACGGCAGGCGAGGCCGAAGGGGGAGCGGACGATGCGCTGCGCGACCAGGAGGCCGACCACCAGCACCGCCAGCGCGAACAGGTATGAGGTGCGCCCATACAGATCGAAGCGGAAGAGGCCCAGAACCGGGTCCGGCGCGATGCCGGACAGGCCGTCGCTGCCGCCGGTGATCCAGCGCGCCTTGTTGGCCACCTCGTGTGCGATCTGCGTGACGGCGATGGTCAGCATCAGGAGCGTCAGCCCGTGCGCGTGCAGGATCAGCGCCCCCGTCGCCAGGGCCATCAGCCCGCCCGCGACGCCGCCGACGGCCAGCAGCACCATGGGCTCGGCCACCAGATGGACGGCGGCAATGCCGGCGGCGTAGGCGCCGGTGCCGAACAGCGCCGCCTGTCCCAGCGTCGCCACTCCGCAATAGCCGAGCACGAGGTCAAGCGACAGCACGTAGAGCGCTGTCGCCGCGATGCGCGTCAGCAGGCCGAGATCCTCCGGGAACAGCCAGAAGGCGGCCAGTCCGGCGGCGGCGAGCAGGGCCGCACCGGCAGCGTCGCGCAGATGCGGGTTCACGCCGGCCTCCGCTGGAAGAAGCCGTTGGGCCAGCGAAACAGGATCAGGATCATCGCGGCGTAAAAGAAGA
Organism: Azospirillum sp.; assembly: GCA_035629155.1. Lineage (GTDB taxonomy): Bacteria > Pseudomonadota > Alphaproteobacteria > Azospirillales > Azospirillaceae > Azospirillum. Next base: position 14,047 of record DASPIO010000277.1, read on the forward strand.
ATTCGCCGAAATCGGGGATCAGGTATTTTCCGGCGGTGTCGATGATGCCCAGCGCCAGCGCCGCCCCGGCGGAGCCGAAGACGCTGCCCGCCCCGCCCACGGCGACGACGGCGAGGAACAGCACGATGTAGCGGATGGCGTAGTAGGGCTCCAGCGGCAGCAGCTCCGCCCCCAGGATGCCGCCCAGCGCGGCGAGGCCGACGCCGAGCGCGAAGGTGGCGGCGTAGAGGCGTTCGGTGCGGATGCCCAGCGCCGCGGCCATGGCCGGGTCGTCCACGGCGGCGCGCAGCTTGACGCCGAAGTCCGTGCGTTCCAGCAGCCACCACAGGCCGGCGATGGCGGCGATTCCCACGGCGATGACGAAGGCACGGTGCGTCGGGATGGCCTTCGGACCCAGGTTCACCACGCCTTCCATGTAGTCGGGGAGCGGAATGCGTTTCAGCGTCGGGCCGAACAGGTAGTTGATGCCGGCCACCACCACGAAGGTCAGTCCGATCGTCAGCAGCACCTGCGCCAACTCGTTGGCGGAGCCGTAGATGCGGTGGTAGAGCAGGCGTTCCAGCGGCAGCGCCAGCGCCACGGTGAGCAGGATCGCCCCGGCCGCCGCCGCCTCGAACGGCAGGCCGAGGCTCTGCGCGGCGAAGGAGGCCAGGTAGCCGCCAACCATGGCGAAGGCGCCGTGCGCGAGGTTCACCACCCGCATCAGGCCCAGCGTTACCGACAGCCCGACCGAGATGATGAACAGGATCATGCCGTAGGCGACGCCGTCGATGGCGATGCCGAGGACGGTCTGCATGGGGCCGGCGTCACTTGCCCAGCTTGTAGCCGTAGTCGGGCTGAGCGGCGAAGGTCTCCTTCTCGGTGTTCTGCAGCGCGCCGTTCACCCGTTCCGTCACGCGCAGGTAGATGTTCTGCACCACGGTGCGCGAGTCCGGGTCGAGCGTCAGGGGCCCGCGCGGGCTTTCCCAGCTCAGGCCCTTCACCGCCTCCACGGCCTTGGCGCCGTCGGGCTTGCCGCCGGTCGCCTCGACCATCCTGTAGATGAGGTGCGTGCCGTCGTAGGCACCGACCGAGGTGAAGGTGACGGTGTCGGCGTTGCCGAACTTTTCCTTGTGCTTGGCGACGAAGGTGCGGTTCAGGTCGGAATCGTGGGCGCGGCTGTAATGGAAGGCGGTGGTGATGCCGACCGCCGCGTCACCCAGCGCCGGCAGGTCCGGCTCCTGCGTGATGTCGCCGGGGCCGAAGAACTTGATCTTGTCCTTCAGCCCGTTGTCGGCGAAGGCCTTGGTGAAGGCCAGCGTGGTCGGGCCGGCGGGCAGGAAGGCGTAGATGGCTTCCGCACCCGAATCGCGGATGCGCTGCATGAAGGGCGCGAAGTCGGTGGACTTCAGCGGCATGCGGATGGAGTCCACCACCTGCCCGCCGGCCTTCTCGAACGTCGTCTTGAAGGCCGCCTCGCCGTCGATGCCCGGCCCATAGTCGCTGACCGCCGTCACCACCTTGCGCACGCCCGTCTTATAGACGTGCTGGGCCAGTGGCACGGTGGCCTGCCACAGCGTGAACGAGGTGCGGACGTAGAGCGGCGACTTCTCGGTGATGGCGGAGGTGGCGGCGTTGAAGATCACGCACGGCACCTTCGCCTCGTCCATCAGAGGGGCCACCGCCAGCGCGTCGGGGGTGAAGAAGAAGCCGGCGAGGTACTGGACCTTCTCCTTGACGATCAGCTCCTGCGCGAGCGCCTTGGACTGCGCCGGGTTGGCCTGGTCCAGGTCCTTGTAGACGAATTCGATTTTGTTGCCGCCGGCGCTGTCGCCGTGCATGGCCTGATAGACCTCGACCGCCTGCTTGAAGGTCTGGCCGGCGGTGGCGAACGGCCCGGAGAAGGGGCCGATGACGCCCACCTTCACGGTTGCGGCCCAGGCTGGACCGGTGGCCATCGCCACTCCGACCGCGGCGCCGAGCAGGATTGCGCGCAGATGTCCCGTCACTGTCCCCTCCCTTGTCGTGGCCTGGACGTGCGGGCGCAAGGCCGCCGCCCGCCTTCCGGCGACTTTGACGATTATTCTTGCACGGATGCCGAGCGGCGCGCCACTTGACAATCGCTCGCAGCACGGATCATCGTGTGTACAAACAATAACGCGGATGCGGAGAGCGCATGCCATTCCTTCGCGCCGGGGACCTGACGGTCCACTACGATCTGACCGGGCCGGCCGACGCGCCGGCCGTGCTGTTCGCCAACTCGCTGGGCACCAACTTCCACGTCTGGGACCCGCAGGCGGCACACCTCGACGGCCGCTACCGGGTGCTGCGCTACGACATGCGCGGGCACGGGCTGACCGACCTGACGCCGGCCGGCGACGGCTACCTGATCGGGCAACTGGCGGCCGACGCGCTGGCGCTGCTGGACGCGCTGGGGATCGGGCGGGTGCACGTCTGCGGCCTGTCCATCGGCGGCATGGTGGCGCAGGTGCTGGGTTCCGTGGCGGCGGAGCGGGTGGCCTCGCTGGTGCTGTGCGATACGGCCAGCCGCATCGGCCCGCCGCAGATCTGGGACGACCGCGTGGCGTCCATCCGCCGTGACGGCCTGTCCGCCATTCGCGACGGCGTCATGGCGCGCTGGTTCACGGAAAAGGCGCGGGCGCAGCGGCCGGACCTCGTGCGCGGGGCGGCCAACATGCTGACCCGCACGCCGGCCGAAGGCTACATCGGCTGCGCGCTGGCGATCCGCGACGCCGATTTGCGGGAGGACGCGGCGCGCATCCGCTGCCCCACTCTGGTGCTGGTCGGCGACCAGGATCTCGCCACCCCGCCCGCGGCGGCGCGGGAGCTGGCGGCAGCCATCCCCGGCGCCCGGCTGGCGGTGATCGAGGGGGCGGGGCACATCCCGACGCTGGAGCAGGCGGGCGCGGTCAACGCGCACCTCGCCGCCTTTCTCGACGAGGTGACGGCACAGGAAAGGACGGGGCATGACCGATGACGCGCTGGAACAGGGACGCGCGGTGCGCACCGCCGTCCTGGGGCAGAAGCACGTGGAACGCTCCCGCCAGCGCGCCACGGGGTTCGACGCGGAATGGCAGGATTTCCTGACACGGCAGGCGTGGGCGGCGGTGTGGACGCGCCCCGGCCTCGACCACCGCACGCGCAGCATGCTGACCATCGCCTTGCTCGCCTCCCTGGGGCACGAGGAGGAGCTGAAGCTGCACATCCGCGCCACGAAGAACACCGGCGTGACGCGCGACGAGGTGAAGGAGATCCTGCTGCACCTCGCCGTCTACGCCGGCGTGCCGGCCGCCAACACGGCGTTCCGCGTAGCCCGTGAGGTGTACGAGGAGGCGGATCGGGAGGACGGATCATGACCCGGCCGCAGCCCTACGCGCGCCCGCAGCCCGGCGCCAACCCGCCGCATCTGTTCCCGGCCTACGGCAGCACCGTAAGGCGCGCCCCGCACCGGGCGCCGGTCCGCATCAAGCAGACGCTGTCGGAGGTGACGGGACCGCGTTTCGATGGCGGCCGGGCGGGGCCGGACCGGGTGGACCTCACGCGCCAGCATGCGGCGGCACCCATCGGGGAGCGCATCATCGTCGCCGGCCGTGTGCTGGACGATGCCGGGCGCCCGGTGCCGGGCACGTTGGTGGAGCTGTGGCAGTGCAACGCCGCTGGCCGCTACGCCCATCCCGGCGACCGGCACGACGCGCCGCTCGATCCCAACTTCACCGGCTGCGGGCAGGCGCTGACCAACGACATGGGGGAGTACCGCTTCCTCACCATCCGGCCCGGCGCCTACCCCTGGCGCAACACGCCCAACGCGTGGCGGCCGGCGCACATCCATTTTTCGGTGTTCGGCCCGGCCTTCGCCACGCGGCTGGTCACGCAGATGTACTTCCCCGGCGACCCGCTGCTGCCGCTCGACCCCATCTTCATGAGCACGTCGGACGAGGCCGCCCGAGATCGTCTGATCGCCCGCTACGACCACGATCTCAGCGAGGCGGAATGGGCGCTGGGCTACCGCTTCGACATCGTGCTGCGCGGCCGCCACGCGACTCCGATGGAGGCGTGAGATGACCGCCGGCACCACGCCCTCGCAGACGGTCGGGCCCTTCTTCCACGAGGCGCTGAACCGGCCGGCGTGGAGCGACCTGAGGGCCGGCGGGGCGCAGGGCGCGGTGATCCGTGTCGAGGGCCGCGTGCTGGACGGCGACGGCGCGCCGGTCACCGACGCGCTGATCGAGATCTGGCAGGCCGACGCCGCCGGCCGCTACGCCCACCCGGAGGACACGCGGGACGGAACGGCCGACCCGAATTTTTCCGGTTTCGGGCGGGCGGCAACGGATGGGACGGGGATGTACCGCTTCACCACCGTCCGGCCCGGCCTCGTGCCGGGCAACGGCAACGCGATGCAGGCGCCGCACATCCTGGTGTCGGTTTTCGCGCGCGGTCTGCTCGACCGGCTGGTGACGCGGATCTACTTCGCCGACGAACCGGCCAACGACACCGACCCCGTGCTGAACGCCATCGGCGACCCGGCCGTGCGCCGCACGCTGCTGGCAGAGCGCGAGGAGATGGGCGGTGTGGTGACCTACCGTTTCGACATCGTCCTGCAAGGCGAGGGCGAGACGGCGTTTTTCGAGTTTTGACCACATGACCGATCCGTCCCACGGCGACCCGCTGCTCGACCCGCTGTTCGCGACGGCGGAGGCGGTGCGCCTGTTCACCCCGCGCGCACGTCTGCAGGGGATGCTGGACTTCGAGGCGGCGCTGGCCCGCGCCGAGGCCGCCGTCGGCGTGATCCCGGCCGGCGCCGTGCCGGCCATCACGGCGGCATGCGACGCGGCCCTGTACGACCTCTCGGCGATGGGGGCGGAGGCCGCGGCGGCGGGCAACACGGCCATTCCCATGGTGAAGCACCTGACCCACCGGGTGCGGGAAGCGGACGCCGAGGCGGCTCGCTACGTCCACTGGGGCGCCACCAGCCAGGACGCCATGGACAGCGGGCTGATGCTGCAGCTCCGTGCCTTCACCGCCGCGCTCGACGCCGATCTGGGGCGGCTGGCGGACGGGTTGGCGGGCCTTGCGGAGCGGCACCGGGCGACGCCGATGGTGGCGCGCACCTGGATGCAGCACGCGCTGCCGACCACCTTCGGGCTCAAGGCCGCCGGGTGGCTCGACGCGCTGGCCCGCGACCGGGAGCGCATCGCGGCGGCGCGCGAGCGGTTCGCGATACAGTTCGGCGGGGCGGCGGGGACGCTGGCCTCGCTGGGCGACAGGGCGTTGCCGGTGGCCGAGGCGCTGGCGCGCGAGTTGGACTTGCCTTTGCCGGCGGTGCCCTGGCACGCGGCGCGCGACCGGGTGGCGGAATTCGGCGCGGCGCTGGGTTTGCTGATCGGTACGCTGGGCAGCATCGGGCGCGACCTGTCGCTGATGATGCAGGTGGAGGTGGGCGAGGCGTTCGAGCCGGCGGTGCCGGGGCGCGGTGTTTCCTCCACCATGCCGCACAAGCGCAATCCGGTGGCCTGCGCGGTGATGCTGGCGGCGTCGGTGCGGGCACCGGGGCTGGTGGCGGGGCTGCTGGCCGGCATGGTGCAGGAGCACGAGCGCGGGCTGGGTGGCTGGCATGCCGAATGGCAGGCGTTGCCGGATCTGGGACGGCTGGCGGCCGGTGCCGCGCGCCACGCGGCGGACGCCATCGAGGGGCTGGAGGTCGACACGGCGCGCATGCGCCACAACCTGGACCTCACCGACGGGCTGATCATGGCGGAGGCGGTGGCCATGGCGCTGGCCGGCCGGCTGGGGCGCATGGAAGCGCACGAGCGCGTCGCCGGTGCCAGCCACCGCGCCGCCGCCGAGCGGCGCCCCCTGCGCGCGGTGCTGGAGGAGGACGCGGAGGTGACCGGGGCGCTGACGTCCGCCGACCTCGACCGGCTGTTCGAGCCGCTGGCCTACGTCGGCGCCGCGCAGACGTTCATTGATCGTGTTTTGGGGGATCGCGTGCTGGGGAGGGCGGGGCGATGAGGACGCAGGTCGGCATCGTCGGCGCCGGCCCGGCCGGTCTGGTGCTTGCCCATCTCCTGCACCTCCACGGCATCGAGTCCGTCATCGTCGAGGACCGCAGCCGGGAGTATTGCGAGCACCGCATCCGCGCCGGGGTGCTGGAGCAGGGAACCGCCGATCTGCTGATCGAGACCGGCGTGGGCGAGCGGCTGCTGGGCGAACGGCTGCTGCACCATGGGATCGAGCTCCGCTTCGAGGGGCGCACGCACCGCGTCGACTTCGCCGATCTGACCGGGCACGCCGTGACCGTCTACGGCCAGCACGAGGTGGTGAAGGATTTGATCGCCGCGCGGCTGGCCGCCGGCCTGCCGATCCTGTTCGAGACGGCGGCGCTGGGCGTGGAGGCCATCGACGGGCCGGCGCCGCGCATCCGAATCCGCGGGCCGGACGGGCGGGACGATGCGATCGACTGCGACTTCGTGGCGGGGTGCGACGGGTTCCGCGGCGTGTGCCGCGCCGCCGTGCCGGCCGGCGCCATCACCGCGTACGAGCGCGTCTACCCCTACGCCTGGCTGGGCATCCTGGCGGAGGCGCCGCCATCGTCGGACGAACTGATCTACACCAGCCACGAGCGCGGTTTCGCGCTGCTGAGCATGCGCTCGCCGGAACTGTCGCGGCTGTACATCCAGGTCTCGCCCGAGGACGACATCGCCGCGTGGCCCGACGCGCGCATCTGGGAGGAGATGCACCGCCGTTTTGCCGCCCCGGAGGAAGGCTGGTCGCTGACCGAAGGGCCGATCCTGCAGAAGGGCATCACGGCGATGCGCAGCTTCGTGGCCGAGCCGATGCGGTTCGGGCGCCTGTTCCTGGCCGGCGACGCCGCGCACATCGTGCCGCCGACGGGGGCCAAGGGCATGAACCTCGCGGTGGCCGACGTGCGCGTGCTGGCCCGCGCACTGGACGCGTTCTATGGGCGGGGGCGGACGGATTTGCTGAACGCGTATTCGGAAGCCTGCCTGCGCCGGGTTTGGCGGGTGCAGCACTTTTCCTGGTGGATGACGCAGATGCTGCACCGGGACCCGGCCGGCAACCCCTTCGACCGGCGCCGCCAGCTCGCCGAGCTGGAGGGCGTCGTGGCGTCCCGCGCGGTGGCGCAGGCGCTGGCCGAGAACTACGTGGGCCTGCCGTTCGAATAAGCGCCTACGTCTTCCGACGGAGGGCGGCGCGCGAGAAACTGTAACATGGCCTTCGTATGGTCACGCGCATCGCAACCAGACATGCGCAGTCCCATGCCCCGCCCGACGAACCACGCCCGCCCGCTGCACTGCGCCTGCTGCGGCCGGCCGTTCCACCGCCCCAGCACCCGCGGCCCGGCGCCGCTCTACTGCTCCGACGACTGCCGGACGCAGATGCGCGTGCGGGCGCGCGTGTGGGGACGGAGGGAAGACGTTGGGTTTTCGCCTGCGGCTCAACCCAGCCTACGGAAACGCGCCGCGTAGGTTGGGTTGAGCGAAATGAAAACCCAACATCGGAAACTCACGGCGCGTCGAAGTCGATGACGACGCGCTCGGTCAATGGCCGCGACTGGCAGGTGAGGACGTAACCGGCCTCGACCTCCCACGGTTCCAGCGAATAGTTCTGCGCCATCTCCACCTTGCCCTCGACCACCTTGGCGCGGCAGGTGCAGCACACGCCGCTCTTGCACGAATAGGGCAGGTCGGCGCCGGCCCGGTGCGCCGCGTCCAGGATGACGTCGGTGCCGTAGGGGAGCGCGAAGCGCCGCTGCTTGCCGTCCAGGACCACCGTCACGTCGCAGGCGTCGGTCAGCGCCTCGACAGGCTGGTGCTGCTGCACGGGGGCGCGGCGCGTGGTGTCGATGCCGGTGGTGAACAGTTCGACGTGGATGCGGTCAGGCGGCGTGCCGTGCTCGATCAGCGTGGCGCGCACGGTCTCGATCATGCCCTGCGGGCCGCAGACGAACACGGCGTCCAGGTCCGCGGGATCGACCAGCGTGCGGCACGCCTGCTCGACCAGATCCTTGTCGATGCGGCCGGACAGCAGGCCGGACTCGTCCGGCTCGCGGCTCAGCACGTGGTGCAGGCTGAGGCGGGCGAGGTAGCGGTCCTTCAGGTCCTCCAGCTCTTCGCGGAAGATGATGGAGGGCACGGTGCGGTTGCCGTAGACCAGCACGAAACGGCTCTTCGGCTCGCGCGCCAGCACGGTCTTCAAGATCGACATGACCGGCGTGATGCCGCTGCCGGCGGCGAAGGCCAGATAGGTGCGCGACGCGTCGGGATCGACCGGGACGGTGAAGCGGCCCATGGGCGTCATCACGTCCAGCGCGTCGCCGGGCTTCAGCCCCTCGTTTGCCCAGGTGGAGAACAGGCCGCCGGGGACCTGCTTGATCGCCACGCGCAGTTCGCCGTCGTCCACGCCGGAGCAGATGGAGTAGGAGCGCCGCACCTCCTCCCCGCCAATGTGCGTGCGCAGCGTCAGGTACTGGCCGTGCGCGTAGGTGTAGGCGTCGCGAAGGTCGTCAGGGACGGTGAAGGCGATGGAGACGGTGTCGTCGGTCTCCCGCCGCACGTCGGCGACGGTGAGGGAATGGAATTTGGGCGTCATGGGGCGCGGCTCTCAAATGCATTTGAAGGAATCGAAGGGTTCCAGGCAGGAGCGGCAGCGGTGCAACGCCTTGCACGCGGTGGAGCCAAAGGCGCTGACCAGCTCCGTCTCGGTGGAGCCGCAGTGCGGGCAGGCGACCGTCTCGTCCGGCGCCACCAGTGCCCGCTTGCCGGCGCCGCGGGGCGGCGGGGCGATGCCGGATTCGGCCAGACGGGCGCGGCCCTCCTCGCTGATCCAGTCGGTGGTCCAGGGCGGGAAGACGGCGGTCGTCACCTCGGCGTCCCTGAATCCGGCCGCGTCCAGCGCGCGGGCGACCTCCAGCGTGATGATGCCGGTGGCCGGGCAGCCGGAGTAAGTGGGCGACACGGCGACGCGCAGCCGCCCGCCGTCGCCCATCTCCACCGCGCGGATCATGCCCAGATCGACGACGCTGAGCACCGGGATCTCCGGGTCCATGACGGTGCGGAGCGCGTCCCACGCGGCGCGCACCGCCGGGCCGGCGCCCGGCTCCGGTCCCCAGACGGCCGGATGATCGGTCATGCCGTCACCACGTGGCGCCGGGATAGGCGCGCTGCAGGTACTGCATCTCGGCCAGAAGGTAGCCGAGGTGCTCGCCATGCCGGCCGCTGCGCCCGCCGGTCTGGCCGACCACGGCGGGGCGGGCCGGCAGGGTGGCCTCCGCCAGCACGCCGTCGACGCGCGCCTCCCAGGCCGGGCGCAGGCTGTCCGGGTCGGGGGCGATGCCAGCCGCCGCCAGGGTGCGTTCCACCTCGTCGGCCTCGAACATCTCCGGCGTGAAGCGCCAGAGGCGGTCGAAGGCGTCGGCCATTTTGGCGTGGCTGACGTCGGTGCCGTCGCCCAGGCGCACGACCCACTCGGCGCTGTGGCGCAGGTGATAGCGCTTCTCCTTCACCGCCTTGGCGGCGATGCCGGCGAGATTGGCGTCGGTGGAGGATGTGAGGCGTTCGTACAGCTCCAGCGCCCAGGCGTCGTGCAGGAACTGGCGCGCGATGGTGTGGCCGAAGTCGCGGTTGGGCTGCTCGACCATCAGGTGGTTGCGGTAGTCGAAGACGTCGCGGTGGTAGGCGAGGCGGTCCTCGTCGCGGCCCTTGCCCTCCACCTCTCCGGCGTAGGTCAGCAGCATCCGCGCGTGGCCGACGAGGTCGAGCGCCAGGTTGGTGAGCGCCACGTCTTCCTCAAGCTCGGGCGCGTGGCCGCACCATTCGGACAGGCGGTGGCCGAGCGCGAGGCTGGTGTCGCCCAGGCGCAGCAGGTATTCGAACAGGGCGTCTTGCTGGGTCATGGTTCGGCGCCCGCTCAGATGTTCTTCACGTCGTCGGGGATGTCGTAGAAGGTCGGATGGCGGTAGACCTTGTCGTCGGCCGGCTCGAAGAAGGATTCCTTGTCGCCCGGCTCCGACGCGGAAATCGCCGCCGCCGGCACCACCCAGATGCTCACCCCTTCGCCGCGCCGCGTGTAGACGTCGCGGGCGTTTTCCAGCGCCATGCGCGGGTCGGCGGCGTGCAGGCTGCCGACGTGCTTGTGGCTGAGGCCGTTCTTCGGGCGGATGAACACCTCGAACAGCGGCCATTCGTTGCGGGCCATAGTCTCGTTTCCTCTCTCAACCAGCTTTTTTCATGGCGCGGGCCTCGCGCTTCTTTGCGTGCGCCAGGGCCGCCTCGCGCACCCAGGCGCCCTCGTCCCAGGCCTCGCGGCGGGCTTCCAGGCGTTCGCGGTTGCAGGGGCCGTTGCCCTTCAGGACCTGCTCGAACTCGCTCCAGTCGATGGCGCCGAACTCGTAATGGCCGGTCTCGGCGTTGAAGCGCAGCTCCGGGTCGGGGACGGTGAGGCCCAGGTAGTCGGCCTGCGGCACCGTGGCGTCAACGAAGCGCTGGCGCAACTCGTCGTTGGAGAAGCGCTTGATCTTCCACGCCATGTTCTGGGCGGAGTGGGCGGAGTGCTCGTCGTTGGGGCCGAACATCATCAGGGACGGCCACCACCAGCGATTCAGCGCATCCTGCGCCATCCGCTTCTGCTCCGCCGTGCCCTTGGCCAGCGTCAGCATGATCTCGTAGCCCTGGCGCTGGTGGAAGCTCTCCTCGCGGCAGATGCGCACCATGGCGCGCGCGTAGGGGCCGTAGGAGCAGCGGCAGAGCGGCACCTGATTCATGATGGCGGCACCGTCCACCAGCCAGCCGATGGCGCCGATGTCGGCCCACGTCAGCGTGGGATAGTTGAAGATGCTGGAATACTTGGCCTTGCCGGTGAGCAACTGCCGCACCAGCTCGTCGCGCGAGACGCCCAGCGTCTCGGCCGCGCTGTAGAGGTAGAGGCCGTGCCCGCCCTCGTCCTGCACCTTGGCGAGCAGGGCCACCTTGCGGCGCAGGCTGGGCGCGCGGGTGATCCAGTTGCCCTCCGGCAGCATGCCGACGATTTCCGAATGCGCGTGCTGGGAGATCTGGCGGACCAGCGTGCGGCGGTAGCCCTCGGGCATCCAGTCGCGCGGTTCGATCTTCTCCTCGGCGTCGACCCGTTCCTGGAACCGACGCTCCTGCTCGCCCTTGTCCTGGGCAAGCGGTATCACGTCGCCCTCCGGCTTCTGGTCCAGGCCCTGCGTGTACATTCAGCGTCCCTCCCGCATTCCTGACTCGTTTGTTCGGACATAGCCTGCGACAAAGTGACACGTCGTGCAACAGGCTTCTGCTGAAATTGTATCGCTTTCTCGCAGGTCAAGCCTTCAGCACCACAGGTTGGGCCAGCCGAAGGGCGACCCAACATCCGTTATGACGGAAAGGAATGTGGGGCCGTCAAATGCCCTTGGTCAGGCCGCCGTCGGCGTCCACGGCTGCACCCTGGAGGTAGCCGGCGCGGGGTGAGGCCAGGAAGCAGGCGAGGCGACCGATTTCTTCCGGCTTGCCGAAGCGGCTGATGCCCAACGTCTTCAACAGGGCGGCGGCGGCATCCTCGCGCGTGATGCCCTGCGCCTGCGCCGTCGAATCGAGGCGGCGGGTCAGGCGGTCGGTCGCGACAAAGCCGGGGTTGATGGCGTTCACCCGCACGCCGTCGCGCGCACCCAGGTCCGACAGCGCCTTGGTGAAGCTGAGGAGCGCGGAATTGACGGAGCCGACGACCATGGCCTGCGGCATCGGCGTGCGCGAGGCGACGCCGATGATGGTGACCACCGCTCCGCCGCCCGCCGCGAGGTGCGGCCACGCGGCGCGGCACATGCGGACGGTGCCGTGGAACTTCAGCGCGAATCCGTCTTGCCAGTTCTCGTCGGTCAGCGCGAACAGGTCGCCGTGCGTGGTGGCGCCGGCGCTGTTGACCAGGATGTCGAGCCGGCCGAACGCGGCCACCGCCTTGGCGACCACGTCGTCGGCGGCACCGGAGTCGCGCAGGTCGGCGGCGAGGGGGAGGGAGCGGCGGCTGGTCTCGGATTCGATGGCCTCGGCGGTGCGGGCCGCCGTGGCGGAGTCACGGCCGACGAGGATGGTGTCCACGCCCTCGCGCGCCAATTCCAGCGCGGTGGCGGCGCCGATGCCGCGGCTGCCGCCGGTGACCAGCGCGACCTTGCCCTCCAGGCCGAGATCCATGGGATTACGCCGCCGCCGACCGTTTGCGGAAGAAGGAGGACTGGCTGGCGATCTGGTAGACGCGCTCGATGTGCTCGGCCAGCAGGGCGCAGGCTTCATCCGGCTTGCGGGCGACGACCAGTTCCATGATCCGCTTGTGGTCCTCGTGCACCTGCTGGGGCACGTTCACCTCGGGCAGGTAGAGGCGGCGGTAGCGGTCGGCCTGATCGTACAGCAGCTCCTGGAAGCGCTCCAGCCAGGGCGAGTTGGCACCGAGGTTGAGGGCGCGGTGGAACTCGCGGTGGCGCTGCTCCCACTCCGCGCGCACGGCGGGGTCCTTGCCGGCCAGCCGCTCCTCGACACGGGAGAGGCGGTAGTAGGAGGCGACGACGGCCGACTCGAACTCCTCGTCGGCGCGCTCGATGGCGGCGCGGAGCGCGGCGCACTCCACCAGCTTGCGCTGGTTGGTCACGTCGCGCAGGTCCTCCAGCGACACCGGGGGGATGCGGAAGCCGCGGTTTTCCTCGCTGACGACGAAGCCTTCGGAACTCAGGCGCGACAGCGCCTCGCGGATCGGGGTGGGGCCGATGTCGTAACGGGCGCGCAGCGCGTCGATGCGCAGCCAGCTTCCGGGCTCCAGACCGCCGGACAGGATGTCCTCGCGCAGGGCGTGGTAGGCCTGCTGCACCAGGGTGCGGGCTTCCGGTTTCGACGGGTCTGCGGCCACGGGAGGGGTCCTCTTTTCTCAGGCGCGGCAGCGCTTGCCGCACGAAAGGAATATGGCACCGCGGGCAAACGAGGGCAAGATCATCGGCCCGAGAGCGGATTATCGATTTTGCCTACCGTCGATCTTGGGCGCGCCGGCAGGCCAGGGCCCAGCCGAACGGCACGTCCAGCACCTGCATGCCGGGTTCCACCTTCACGACGCAGGCGTAGTCACGCATCAGCGCGGGATTGCCGGGGAGGCGGTAGGTGGTGGCGCACTCCCCGCACGCCCCCACCCGACAGCCGCATCCGGCCAGATACGGCCGCCCCGCCTTGCGCAGCGCGTTCAGCAGGGTCACGCCGGCCGGCACCGCGTGGGCGGTGCCGAGCACGCTGATGGTGATCAGGTCCTCGTCGTCGAACGTGTCGCCGCCCATGGCTTACAACGGGTCAATGGCGGGAACCTTGGCCTCTTCGCCGGCGGAGGCCGGTTCGAGCGGCACGGGCGGGGTGGCGTACTGGCCGAAGCTGGGGGGCAGCGGCTGGCCCCAATGCACGCCAGGGCCGCGTTCCGCCTCGTTCCAGGTGACCGGCTCGTAATCCGGGGCGAAGACGAGATAGCCGCCGGAATAGACTTCGATCCGGTTGCCGCCCGGCTCGTAGGCGTAGAGATAGAAGGCCTGCGACAGGTTGTGGCGGGACGGTCCGGCCTCGATGTAGACGCCGTTCTCGCGGTAGAGGTCGGCGGCGCGCAGCACGTCGTCGCGGTTGTCCACCCACATGCTGAAGTGGTGCAGGCGCCCGCTGCGCCCCTTGGCGGCGGCGTCTTTCACGTAGGCGATGTTGTGGTGGATCGGCGTCACGCTCATCCACGAGCCGATCTCGGTCTTGCCTTCGTCGAAGATCACCTGTTCGCGCAACTGGAAGCCCAGCGTGTCGATCATGAACTCACGGTTCTTCTCGACGTTGCCGCACAGCACGGCGAGGTGGTCGATGCGCTTCACGCCGACGCCGCGCCCGGTGAAGCGCGCCGGCTGGTTTTTCAGGGACGAGCGCATGTCGGCCGGCGGCACGTAGCGTTCCTGCTCGAAGAAGATCTCCATCGGGTGGCCGTCGGGATCCTCGAAGCGGAAGGTCTTGCCGAATCCGAAATCGCCGTCGCACCAGCCGCGCCCCAGCCCCTGCGCCTCGATGGCGGCGGCGCGGCGCTCCAGCGCCTGCGGGCTGACCACGCGCCAGCCTATGCGCGCCACACCCGCCTGCTTCGCCGCCGTCAGCTTCAGCGAGAACTTCTGATAGTCCCCGTAGCAGCGCAGATAGACCGAATCGCCCACGCGGTGCACCTCCTCCATGCCCAGCACATCGTGGAAGAACCACAGGCTCTCCTCCGGCTTCGGGGTGAGCAGTTCGACGTGGTCGAGGTGGGCGATGTCGAGAATCGGTTCGCGGGTGGCGGGCATGGGCGGGGTTTCCTCCTGAAGCGGGGGCGCGCCTGACCGGCGCGTTCTGTCGGTCGCTATGACCGCACTTTAGGCGGGGTGATCAAGCGATGTCAAACCGAATCATCGATAATTTCCCGTTGCGCCGACAATGCGCCTCCGTTATCGTTTCGATCACCGAGGGAGGACGGGGCATCACAAGCCCCGCGACGGAACCACAACGGGAAAACCGCATGTCCGCCGGACTGATCGCCGCCGCCGTCGTCGCGCACACGCCGCGCATCGGCATTGAGGAGAACGCGCCGCCCTTCCAGCACGGCCTGATACGCGGCTTGCGCGAGCTGGGCCGCGACCTGCGCGCCATGAAGCCGGATCTGTTCGTCCTGCAGTCCGCGCACTGGGTGTCCACCTTCAACTGGTACGTCACCGCGCACGCCGTGCACGAGGGCGTGTGCATCGCCGACGAGGCGCCGGACCTCATTCCCGGCGTGCCTTACCGCCGGGCCGGGGATCCGGCCTTCGCCCGGTCTCTGGCCGCCGCGATGCGGGACGGCGGCGTGCCCGGCACTGCCACGGACAGCGAGCACCTGCACTGGGACTACGCCTCCTACGTGCCGCTGAAGTACCTGGACCCGGATGCCGAGGTGCCGGTGGTCGTGCTGCCCACCGTCATCTGCTCCGACCTGACCGAGAACCGCCGGGTCGCGCGGATCGTCCAACAGACCGCCAGGGCGCTGGGCAAGCGCGTCGTCTTCCTGTCGAGCTGCGCGCTGTCGCACGCGGTGGAGCGCGGGCCGGAGCGCTGGCCGACGCCGGAGCGCATCGACATGGACCGCCGCTTCATCGAGCTGGCGACGGCCGGCCACGTGCGCGAACTGCTGGACTGGAGCCCCATCTACTGCCGCGCCGCGGCGGCGGAAATGGGCGGGCGGACGATCAGCGGCATGCTGGGGGCGGCCGAGGTTCTGGCCCTGGAACACGGCGCCGTCATCGGGCGCCAGTACGGCGACTACGCGCAAAGCTCCGGCAGCGGCAACGCCAACATCTGCCTGACCCCCGCCGCCTGACGCGGGCAGGCCTGCATTCGTCGAAACGGGAGGACGTCTTGAGCACGAAGGAAGAGTACGAGAAGCTTTACACCGACCTCATCGGCTTCGTGCCGCCGCGCATCCAGCAGCGCCTGCGCGCCGGGCTGGAATGCGACCCGGAGCTGCTCGACATGGTCGAGAAGATCCGCGAGAAGGCCATGTATCCGTCGGGCATGGACGTCAAGACCGCGCAGATGATCCTGTTCGGCATCCTGCTGTCGCATGTCGCGCCGGCCGCCGAGTACCACGCCCGCGGCGCCATGCGCGCCGGTGCGACCAAGAAGGAACTGCACGACGTGGCCGGCCTCGCCTTCCTGTTCCGCGGCCTGCCGGCGTTCAATCTGGCCGGCGAGGTGCTGAACAAGATCTACGACGAGCAGGACGCCGCGGCGCCGGCCGCCGCCGGATAACGACAAGGCCAATCCGCGGGCCGGCCAGCGTGCCAGCCCGCTGCATGCTCCTGGGGAGGAGATGTCCATGACCAGCACGCGTTTTACCAGCACGCGTTTTATGGGTGCATTCGCCGGCGTCCTGTTCGCGGCCCTGTCCGTTCAGACGACCGCCGCACAGGCCGCCGATCCCGTCAGGATCGGGCTGATCCTGCCGTTCTCCGGCCCGTTCGCCGATTATGGCCGGCAGATCGACAACGGCATCCAGCTCTACCTCAAGCAGCACGGCGATACGGTGGCCGGGCGCAAGATCGAACTGGTGCGCAAGGACTCCACCGGCCCGGCACCGGACATCGTCAAGCGTCTGGCGCAGGAGCTGGTCGTGCGCGAGAAGGTCGACCTGCTGGCCGGCTTCGGCTTCACGCCGAACGCCTTCGTCGGCGCGCAGATCGCCACCGACGGCAAGAAGCCGATGGTCGTCATGAACGCGGCGACGTCGAGCATCACGACCAAGTCGCCGTACGTCGTGCGCTTCTCCTTCACGCAGGCGCAGATCAACGAGCCGTTCGGCGTGTGGGCGGCGCGCACCGGGGTCAAGTCGGTCTACACCATCGTCTCCGACTACGGCCCCGGGCACGACGCCGAGGCCGCCTTCAAAAAGGGCTTCACGGCGGCGGGCGGCAAGGTGGCCGGCGAGGTGCGCGTGCCGCTGAAGAACCCGGAGTTCTCCGCCTACATCCAGAAGGTGAAGGACACCAGGCCGGAGGCGGTCTTCGTCTTCCTGCCGGCGGGCGAGCAGGGCAACGCCTTCGTGAAGACGTGGCAGGAATACGGGCTGCTGCAGGCCGGTGTGAAGCTGCTGGCGGCCGGCGACCTGACCGACGACGGCCTGATCGAATCGCTGGGCGATGCGGCGCTGGGGCTGGTGACCAGCTTCCACTACTCATACGCGCATGATTCGGCCGCCAACAAGGCCTACACGGCGGCGTACGAGCAGGCGTTCCCGCAGGTTCGCCCGAACTTCATGTCGGTGGCCGGTTACGACGGCATGGCGGCCATCGCCGCGGCCATCAAGGCGCAGAACGGCAAGGTCGACCCGGACAAGACGGTCGAACTCCTGAAGAACACGAAGATGGAAAGCCCGCGCGGGCCCATCTCCATCGACCCGGAAACCCGCGACATCGTGCAGACCGTCTATATCCGCAAGGTCGAGCGGGTGGGCGGCAAGCTGGTGAACGTCGAGTTCGACAGGATCGAGCAGGTCAAGGACCCTGGAAAGTAATCCGGGCGGGATGGACCGCCGGGCGGCATCGTTCCCCTGGCCCGCCCGGCGGCTCCGTCCCACTCACCGCACCCGATTTTTGGGCCCGTTTTCGGGAATAGGGAAGGCTGACCCATGTTCGAGAGCGTTTTGGGCGTCCTGTTCAACGGGGTCGCCTATGGGGTGTTGCTGTTCCTGATGGCCGGTGGCCTGTCCGTGACCATGGGCATGATGGGGTTCGTCAACCTCGCCCACGGCGCCTTCGCCATGCTGGGCGGCTATCTGGCGGTGACGCTGATGGGGGTAGCGGGCTGGCCGTTCCTGGTGACGCTGCCCGCCGCCTTCGCCGCGACCGCCGCCGTCAGCGTGGTGGCGGAGCGCACGCTCTACCGCCGCCTGTACCGGGCGGGCGAGTTGGACCAGGTGCTGTTCACCATCGGGCTGGTCTTCATGTCGGTGGCCGGCGCCACCTTCGTGTGGGGGCCGTCGCAGCAGCCGGTGCAGATGCCGCCGTACCTGTCGGGGCAGGTCTCCCTGTTCGGCTTCGAGGCCAGCGCCTATCGGCTGTTCCTCATCGTCGTCAGCGGCATCGTCACCGCCGCCCTGGTCTTCGGGCTGGAGCACACGCGCTTCGGCGCCCAGGTGCGCGCGGCGGTGGACAACCGGCGCATGGCCTACGGGCTGGGCATCGACGTGAACTTCGTGTTCACCGCCACCTTCGCGGTGGGCAGCGGGCTGGCCGGGCTGGGCGGCGCGTTGGGCATCAACCTGATCGGCCTCGACCCGGCGTTTCCCATCAAGAACATGGTATACTTCCTCCTGGTCGTGTCGGTGGGCGGTCTGGGGTCCATCAAGGGTACGCTGGTGGCGGCGCTGCTGCTGGGCATCTGCGACACGGCGGGCAAGTACTACGTGCCGGAAGCCGGCGCCTTCACGCTGTACGCCGTCATGGTCGGCGTCCTGCTGTGGCGCCCGGCCGGCCTCTTCGGACGGAGGTAG
>DASPIO010000278.1:0-30861 GCA_035629155.1 Azospirillum sp.
CCTGCTGGCGCTGGGCTTCCAGAACCTGATCTCCCGCGTGGGCGAGCAGTACCACAAGCTGGACATCCTGGTGGCCGAGCTGCGCGAGGCGCTGCGCGCCAAGACGCAGTACATCGCGCTGCAGCAGGAGCTGGAGATCGCCCGCAACATGCAGCTCTCCATCCTGCCGCGCGACTACGCGCCCCGGCCGGAGGCGGAGGTGCACGCCCGCATGATCCCGGCCAAGGAGGTCGGCGGCGACTTCTACGACTTCTTCGACCTGGGTCCCAACCGGCTGGGCATCGTGGTGGCCGACGTGTCGGGCAAGGGCGTGCCGGCCGCCTTCTTCATGGCGGTGTCGCGCACGCTGCTGCGCGCCACCGCGCAGTTCGGCGAGGATCCCGGCACGGTGCTGGCGCGCCTCAACGACATGTTGGCCGACGGCAACGAACAGATGATGTTCGTCACGCTGTTCTACGGCATCCTCGACCTGGAGACGCTGGAGCTGCGCTACGCCAACGGCGGCCACAACCCGCCGCTGCGCGTCGGCGTGGACGGCACGGTGAGCGAACTGCCGCGCACCGGCGGCATGGCACTGGCGGTGGCCGACGGCATCCCCTACCGCAACGCCACGGTGACGCTGGCGCCCGGCGAGACGCTGATCCTGTTCACCGACGGCGTGACCGAGGCGTTCGACATCGACGGCGACCAGTTCGGCGACGCCCGCACGCAGGACATGGCCGCCCGCATCAGCCGCCTGCCGACGCACGAGATCCCCGACGCCCTGGTCCAGGCCATCAAGGAGTTCGAGCGTGGCGCGGCCCAGGCCGACGACATCACCTGCCTCGCCGTCCGCGCCCGTCCGGGGGCGGTGGAGACGGGTGCGGCGCTTCTTGCCGACGCCACGGTGCATGGATAAGGTTCCTGTATGCGACTGACGCTCCGCCTGTTTCTGGCGATCTGGCTGATCATCGCGGGGGCGGCGGGGCTGCTCACGCTGCTCAACCACTTCAAGTTCGCCACCGCCTACGCCGATCTGGTGCGCAGCCGCTTCGCCTTCCTCGCCACCGACCTGGAGCAGGCGATCGAGGCCGGGCTGTCGCTGGGCCTGCCGGTCGACCAGCTTCGCAACACCCAGGCCGTTATCCAGCGCACCAAGGACCGCTGGCCGGAGATCGTGGCCATCCGAGTCTTCGACCCGGCGGGAGCCGCGCTGTTCGGCGTCGGCGCGAGCGCGGAGGCAACCGTGCCCCCGGCGTGGGTGGAGGCCGCACGGCGCAGCCGGGGCAGTGCCTGGACCCTGCCCGACGACCACACCACCACCGTCGCCAAGCCGCTGGTCAACGCCTTCGGCCTGACCGTCGGCTGGGTGGCGCTGACCTATTCGCACGAGGCCGTGGATGCGCAGGTGGCCGGCACCGGCGGGCTTCTGGTGCAGCACGCCGCGATCGGGCTGGCCGTCGCCGGCCTGCTGTGCGCGCTGCTGCTGCCGCTGCTGCTGCGGCCGATCTGGGCGGAGATGCAGCGCATGGAGGCCGCCATCCGCACCGCCGGGGAGACGCCGGAGGGCGCGCAGACCGCCCCGGTGCCGGAGGAGATCGCCGCCAGCTACGGCCCGTTCCGCACCGCCGTCGCCACGGCGCTGGGCCTGATCCGCACGGCGCCCGCATCCGCCGCACCGGCGACCAGGACCTAGGCGATGGCGAACGAGACGCTGTTCCGCGGCCTGTCCATCCGCATCGTGGCCTTCGCCATCGCCATCCTGGTGCTGTCGCTGGCCGGCCTGTCCTACGCCACCTACGACGTGTTCGACCGGCAGGCGGCGGCCGAGCTGGACCGCAAGGCGGCGGCCGTCGCCGACCTGATCGCCAACCGGGTGGGCCGCGCGCTCGACCTCGGCGTGCCGTTCGACCAGCTCGTGGGGGTGGAGGAGTTTCTGGGCGACGTCATCCAGGACCAGCCGGAGTTCGCGTCCGTCGCCCTGGCCGACGCCGCCGGGCGGGAGGTGTACCGCAAGGACCGGCCGCGCAGGCAAGGCGACGTGCGCGTGCAATCCTGGCCGGTGACCGCCAGGGGTGCCGCGGCCGGCGCGGTGCTGATCGGCGTGGATTCGGCGGCGCTGAACGAGCGGCTGGTCGGCATCGCCTTCGACGTCGGCGTGACGCTGCTGGTGTCGGCGCTGATCAGCCTGGAGGTGCTGCTGGTCCTCATCGCCGTCAGCCTGACCATCCCGGTGGGCACGCTGGTGACGCTGATGAACCGGGTGGCCGGCGGCGACTTCAGCCGGCGCGTGGACGACCGCGCGCGGGATCAGGTCGGCCGCCTGACCGCCGCCTTCAACTCCGCCATTGAGCGCGTGAACCGCGAGTACCGCGCCGCCCTCGACCGCGCGCTGTCCGCCGGGGCGGACGCGGCCGCGTGGGGGGCGGAGCTGTCGCGCCGCTTCGTCTTCGCCCCCGCCGCCGGGGCCGAGCCGTTCGCGCCGCAGAGCGTGCTGTTCATCCGCCTGCCGCTGTTCCTGTTCTTCTTCGGGTCGGAGCTGCCGCGCTCCTTCCTGCCGATCCTCGCCAAGGAGCTGCACGCCGCCTCCGGCCCAACGCCGGCGTGGCTGGCGGCGGTGCCGGGCGGCGACTGGCTGGCGCAGGCCTACGCCGCCATCCCGGCGGAGGTTCTGGTGGCGCTGCCGCTGTCGGCCTACCTTCTGGGCATCGCGCTGTTCTCGCCGGTGGCCGGACGGCTGGCGGCGGCGCGCGGCAGCCGCACGCTGTTCAGCATCGGCGTGGTGCCGGCCGTCGCCGGCTATGTCCTCACCTTCCTGGCCGACAGCCTGCCGGAGCTGATCCTGTGGCGCACGGTCAACGCGCTGGGCTTCGCCTTCGTCAGCATCGCCGCGCTGGACCATATCTCGGCCGTCACCACGCCGACGACGCGGGCGCAGGGCATGGCCGCCTATCTGGCCGCCTACGTCTCGGCCGGGGTGTGCGGCACCGCCATCGGCGCCATCCTGGCCGACCGCATCGGCTTTCCGCCGGTGTTCCTGCTGTCGGCGGTGTTCACGCTGGGCTCGGCCGTTCTCCTGTGGATCCTCACGCCGGCCACGCCGCACCGCGATGCCGCTCCCGCCAGAAAGGCCGGCGGGGGGAGCATGCTGCGCCTTCTGGCCACGCCGCGCTTCCTGGGCCTGCTGCTGTGCGCCGGCATCCCGATGCAGGTGATCCAGTCCGGCTTCCTGTTCTACTACGCGCCGCTGCTGTTGCAGGAACTGGGCAACCGGCAGGCGGTCATCGGGCGCGTTCTGATGATCTATTTCCTGCTGGTCATCGTGTTCAACGAGGTGCTGGCGCGCTGGGCCGACGGCGGGCAGCGGCACGGCAAGGCGGTGGTGATCGGCCTGGGCCTGAGCGGCTGCGCCGCGGCGGCCGTGGGGCTGTGGACCGACACCTGGGCCGCGGCCGGCAGCGTCGCCGCCATCGGCGTCGCCTGGGCCTTCAGCTTCTCCGCGCAGGGGGCGCTGCTGCTGCGCATGGGCGAGGGGCGGCTGGCCGGCGTGCCGCCGGCCGTCGCCATCGGCTTCTACCGGCTGGCCGAGCGCTGCGGCGCCATGGTGGCGCCGGTCTTGATGTCGCTGATGATCACGCACATGGGCTTCGCCGACACGGCGCTCATCACCGGCGTCGGCATCGCGATCTGCGCGGTGCTGTTCGCCCTGCAGATGGCCGCCCTGCCGGTCACCGATTCCACCGTTCCGGAGACATCCCGATGAAGGCCCTGGCCTTCCGCGCCCTGCTGGGCGTCCTCCTGCTGGCCGGCGTGAACGCGGGCGCCCTGGCGGCGACGGCCAAGCCGAAGACCGTCTACATCATGACCTTCCGTGGCTGCGAGGAGGTGTGCACGGGCTTCCGCGACTATCTGGAGCGCCAGGGCGAGGCGGTCGAGTTCGTCATCCGCGACGCCGAGAGCAGCCTCGCCCGCGTCGCCGACTTCGTGGCGGAGGCGAAGGCGACGCGCCCCGACCTCGTCGTCACCTGGGGCACCGGCGTGACGCTGGCCGCCGTGGGGCCATACGACGCGGTGGATCCGGCCAGGCACATCACCGACATCCCGGTCGTCTACCTGTTCGTCGGCAACCCGACCGAGGCGAAGATCGCCCGTTCCACCACCGCGTCGGGGCGCCCCAACGTGGCCGGGGCCAACACCACCGTGTCGTTCGAGGCGCAGTACAACACCATGCTGTCCTACCGCCCGGTGAAGCGCGTCGGCTTCGTCTACAACGCCGACGAGCCGGCGGCGGCGGTGCAGGCGCAGACGGCGCTGGAGCAGTTCCGCGCCCGCGGCGTCGAAGTGGTGGAGGAGCGCCTGCCCGCCGGTGCCGACGGCAAGCCGACGCCCGAGTCCTTCGCCCCCGCCATGGCCCGCGTGCGCGAGCGGCAGGCGGAGATGCTGTACTACGTCGGCTCCTCCTTCATCCTGGCCAACATCGAGGCGTTCTCGCGCGCGGCGCTGGACCAGAAGCTGCCGGCCTTCACCTCGTTCGAGCTGCCGTTCCGCAAGGGGGGGGCGCTGTTGGGGCTGGTCAGCCCGCTGCGCAGCGTCGGGCAGATCGCCGGCTATCAGGCCGCCCAGGTCCTGTTCGCCGGCAAGCCGCCGGGCGAACTGCCGACGCCCAGCCTGACGCGCTTCACCGTGCTCATCAACATGCAGGCCGCGCGCGAGCTGGCGCTGTGGCCACCCATGCGGCTTTTGCAGTTCGCCGAGGTGGCGCCGTAGCATTCGCGTGACCGGCAAACGCAACGGTTGAGTTCGCGCTTCATTCGTCCTTATCTGTGTGCCACCCGATGCAGCCACGCAGCCCGCGCATGTCCCCCCGCACCCTCGCCGTCGCCCTGGCCCTGGCCCTGTCCCTGACCGTCGCCGCCTGCGGCACGCGGGACCGCCCGCCGCCCCCGCCCCTGCCGCAGACCGAGGGCCGCCCCGGCCTGGAGAAGGTGCACGGCGACTGGGAGGCCGACAAGGCGGTGAACCTGCGCGCCGCCCCCAGCACCAACTCCGCCATCGTCGGCGCGCTGCGGCCCGGCCAGCCGGTGACCGCGCTGGGCCGCGCCCCGAAGACCGACTGGATCGCCATCGCCCATCAGGGCGGCACCGCCTACGTCCGGCTCGACCTGCTGCGCCTGCGCGGCGAGCGCGTCGCCTCGACGGCGCGCGGCACCACCGCGGTGATGCCGAAGCCCACCGACAACGCCGGCCCCACCGTGAAGGCCGCCCCGCGCCGGGCGATCGAGGCGACACCGATCCAGTAACGGTTCACGGGGGCCGCGTCGCGGCGAGGCTGTCGGCGATGTCGTGCATGCCCTGGCGGCGCAGCAGTGCCTGACGGTGGCGCAGCAGGCGCCTGGCCAACGCCTTCTCGGTCTCCGCCCCGCCGAGCAGCGCGCCGTCCGCGCCCTTCAGGTGGGCGACGACCTTCTCGATCAGGCCGGATTCCGCCATTGCGTCGCGGCGGTCGAGCGGCTGGTCGCTGTTGAGCGACGAGCGCAGGCGGTCCACCAGCACGCTACGGCAGCAGGGCGCGTGGCCGGCGACGGTCAGCCCGCCGATGCGGGCCAGCGAGCGGCCGACGGGCTCCAGCTTCGGGTCGGCGGCGCGGCCGTGCAGAACGTCGGCCAGCGCGCACAGCCCGTCGGCGAGGTTCGCCTGCGCACCCAGCAGTTCCTTGATCAGGTCCACCGAGCCCAGCGCGTCGGCGATGACGCCCTCCAGCAGCGCGTTTAGACGCGGTTCCAGCCCCTCCGCCATCAGGTCGAGCAGCATCTCCACTTTTCCGCCGAGCGAATTGCTGTCCGACAGGTGCAGGGTAAGGAAACCGAGGAAGACATAGTCGTGTTCGGCCGGGCCGACGGCGTCCTCGATGCGCCGGCTGCTGCCGGACAGGTCCTTGGGGTCGAAGGCCGGCAGGCGCTTGCGCTCGGCGGCGAAGTCGCGCGCCTTGACCATCGCCTGGTCGACCAGGGCGCGCAGTTCCTTCACGCGGGCGCTGGCGTTGGCCTTGCCCAAGTCGGCGTGGTGGCGGGCGACGGCATGAACGGCGGCGCCGATCAGCGTCCCCTGCTCGTCCAGCTTGCGGGCGTAGGTCCAGCCGTGCAGCAGTTCGGTCTGGGTGATGCGGAACTTGTCGAGGAACTGGCGCAGCATGCGCCCCATGACGACGCGGCTCTCGAATCCGTAGAGGTCGGCCACCGCCGTGCAGAACGGCGCACCCTCGGGCGAGCCGGCGAGGCCGAGGGGCTTGTCCTTGATCTCCGGCGCCTTGCGCTGGAAGATCACGGTCTGGATCGCCAGCCCGGCCAGCGAGCGCGCCTTGTAGACCTTCACCTCCTGGATACCGTGGCCGACGAGCTGCGCGCGGGCGCAGGACAGCGCCGCCTGCTCCTCGGTAAAGCTGGCCTCGATCCGCCAGCGCCCTTCCTGGCGGACCTGCACCTCGTACGATGCGCTGCCCTTGAACACGATCCGGTATCCCCGATGTCGCCGACCGATTCTGCGACCCGAAATTGCCCCGGATCAACCGATTTCGCTGTGACGGCCGTCACTGGGCTGCGGAATGCCGCGCCTCTTGTGAGTTTATCGCAGGGCGGAAAGAAGAGTCGGAGACACGGATGCACACGGATTTTACACGGATGCACATGAATAAAGAATAAACGAAGAGATCCGTGTGTGTCCGTGCGCCGGCTTCAGCCGGCATCCGAGTCCATCCGTGTTGAAAATATCAATCACCCCGCCTGTTCGGCCGGGACGACGAAGGCGTCCATCACCTTCTTGGTGCCGGAGTGGTCGAATTCGATCTCCAGCTTGTCGGCGTCGATGGCGATCACCGTGCCGTAGCCGAATTTCTGGTGGAAGACGCGGGCACCCCTGGCGAAGCCGGTGGTCGGGCGGGCGCGCGGCTCGACGTGGTAGGCGGTGCCCTCCAGCGTCACGCCGCGCGAGGCTGGCGCCTGACGCTGCGGCGTCTTGAAGAAGCTGGGCGCCTCGCGCATGCCGCCGCCCATCCCGCCGCCGGCGAACAGGCCGCTTGCTGCCTCCGTCTCGATGTTCTCCGCCGGCAGTTCCTCGACGAAGCGCGAGGGGATGGCGCTCACCCAGCTTCCGTACAGACGGCGGTTGGCGGCGTGGCTGACGTAGGCGCGCTTGCGCGCCCGCGTCAGCCCGACGTAGGCGAGGCGGCGTTCCTCCTCCAGCCCGGCGATGCCGGTCTCGTCCAGGGCGCGCTGGTTGGGGAACACGCCCTCCTCCCAGCCGGGCAGGAAGACGATGTCGAACTCCAGGCCCTTGGCGCCGTGCAGCGTCATCAGCGTGACCTGTTCGGTGCCCGCGCCTTCCGCGTTCTCCATGACCAGGCTGACGTGTTCGAGGAAACCGCCGAGGTTCTCGAACTCCGTCATGGCGGTGATGAGTTCCTTCAGGTTCTCCAGCCGGCCGGGCGCCTCGGGCGACTTGTCCTCCTGCCACATGCGGGTGTAGCCGGACTCGTCCAGGATCAGGCGCGCCAAGTCGGTGTGCGGCATGGTCTGCGCCAGCCCGCGCCAGCGGAAGAAGTCCTGCAGCAGGCCGCGGATGGTGCTGCGCACCTTGGGCTTGAACTCGTCCGTCTCGGTCAGCATCCAGCCCGCCTCGGCCAGCGGGATGCCGCGGGCGCGGGCGCACTGGTTCAGCGTCTGCATGGCGGCCGGGCCGATGCCGCGCTTGGGCACGTTGATGATGCGCTCGAACGCCAGATCGTCCTCCGGCGTCTGCACCACGCGCAGGTAGGCCATGGCGTCGCGGATTTCCTGCCGCTCGTAGAAGCGCGGGCCGCCGATCACCTTGTAGGGCAGGCCCAGCGTGATGAAGCGCTCCTCGAACTCGCGGGTCTGGAAGCCGGCGCGGATCAGCACCGCCATGTGACCCAGCGGCACGCCCAGGCGCTGGAGCGATTCGATCTCGTCGCCGACCCAGCGCGCCTCCTCCTCGCCGTCCCAGACGGCCTTGACGCGCACCTTGTCGCCGCCGTCCGCCTGCGTCCACAGCGTCTTGCCCAGGCGCCCCTTGTTGTTGGCGATCAGGCCCGAGGCGGCGGCCAGGATGTGCCCGGTGGAGCGGTAGTTCTGCTCCAGCTTGACGATCCTGGCGCCGGGGAAATCCTGCTCGAAGCGCAGGATGTTGCCGATCTCGGCGCCGCGCCACGCGTAGATCGACTGGTCCTCGTCACCGACGCAGCAGATGTTCTTGTGCGCCGAGGAGAGGATGCGCAGCCACAAATACTGCGCCACGTTGGTGTCCTGGTACTCGTCGACCAGGATATAGCGGAACTTGCGGTGATACTCGGCCAGCACGTCCGGGTGCTGCTGGAAGACGGACAGGTTGTGCAGCAGCAGGTCGCCGAAGTCGCAGGCGTTCAGCGTGCGCAGACGCTCCTGGTAGGCACGGTAGAGCGCCACCACGCGGCCGCCGGCCACGTCGCCGCCATCGCCGTCGGCCAGCTTCTCCGGCGTCAGGCCGCGGTCCTTCCAGCGCTCGATGACGCCCAGCACCTGCCGCGCCGGCCATTTCTTGATGTCGACGTTCTCCGCCTCCAGGAGTTGCTTGATCAGGCGGATCTGGTCGTCGGTGTCGAGAATGGTGAAGTTGGACTTCAGCCCCACCAGTTCGGCGTGTTTGCGCAGGATGCGCGCCGCCAGGGCGTGGAAGGTGCCGAGCCACCAGCCCTCCGGCTCCACGCCCACCAGCGCCGCCACGCGCTCGCGCATCTCGCGGGCGGCCTTGTTGGTGAAGGTCACCGCCAGGATCTGGAAGGGCGCGGCGCGGCGCGTCATCAGCAGGTGGCCGAGGCGCGTGGTGAGCACGCGCGTCTTGCCGGTGCCGGCGCCGGCCAGCACCAGCACGGGGCCGTCGAGCGCCTCCACGGCTTCCCGCTGGGTCGGGTTCAGGCCGTCCAGGTAGGCGAAGCGGGCGGCCGGCGGGGGCGGAGGCGCCGCGTGGCTCAGCGGATCGTCGTAGGAATAGGGATCGGACATGGGGAACGTATATAGCACAGCCGGGCCGTCGCCGAAGCCCCCATCGCCACCCTCCCCCCAGCGCACACCCGATCGGTCCATCCGATCGGCGCGGTGACAGCCCCATAGCCGAGGATGCGACGCAGCCACACGGCCGATCCTCGCGCCAACGGCCTACTGCCACGGTTCTAAAACAGCCGCCCAGCAGGACCCCATCCGGCCCTGAACTGGCAAATATATTCCCCTTTGTTCCTCATGGGCTCCACCGCTTTACTCCACAAATAAAGGCGAAGAATCTTCATACAGTAACTTCGTCTGGTCTTGTCTTAGGGCGTATGACCATCGCAACCGCAGAATGTTACCTTTGAGAAATTTTCTGTCGCCCAATTATGGGTTACTTTCACTCTCGAAACGTACTCCCCCGGTTCGGAAGGGCGAGCGCGCCGCGCACCACCGGACGGCCCGGGATCTCCCCCGAAGCGTCGCGAGACGCACACGATGTGAACCAAAACAGAGGCGGGTAGAGACAATGGATCCCGTGAACGTTTTCCTCATCGATTCGAACAAGCTCTTCCGGGAAGGCATGAAGCGCCTCTTCGAGAGTTCACCCTTCAAGGTGATCGGCGAGGCCGGCAACCTGCGCGAAGGCGTTCCGGCGGTCGAGGTGGCCGGCGTGCGCCCCAGCCTGATCCTGATCGACCTTGCCAACGGCGGCGATGAGGAAGTCGAAGCGATGCGCGGGCTGCGCGTCCAGTTCCCGGAGATCCGCGTCGTCATCCTCACCAGCGAGCTGTGCACCCGCCGCCTGTCCGGGGCCTTGGGGGCCGGCGCCGACGGCTACCTGATGAAGGACATTGCCTGCGAGGCGCTGATGCAGTCGCTGCGCCTGGTCATGATGGGCGAGAAGGTATTCCCGACGCATCTGGCCGAACTCCTGGTCTCCGGCCGCGCCGAGGAGATCGGCGCCGAAGTGCCGGCCCGCCGCAAGGGGCTGTCGCAGCGCGAGGTGCAGATCCTGCGCTGCCTGCTGAACGGCAACAGCAACAAGATGATCGCCAACCACCTGAACATCACCGAGGCGACGGTCAAGGTGCATCTCAAGAGCCTGCTGCGCAAGATCAACGCCTCCAACCGCACGCAGGCCGCCATCTGGGCCCTCAACAACGGCATCGGCGACCAACCGGCCGACGCCGCGCGGGTCGGCGCATCGATGGCGTAAAGGCACCGGGGTATCCGCCCCTCGCCCGCGCCATCCGGTGCTGGCGAGGGGCGCCCCGCCCGCACGCCGAGAGCAAGCGGCCGTTCGGTGAGGAGGCCGTCTCTTTCGGCAGCATCGACCCTCCCTTCCGTTCCCCACCCTCCCTTCCGTTCTATGTGAGCCGACGTAAGACCAAAAGCGCACTTTACCAATTTCGCACAGCAGCATTAATTGATGAAAGTTGTTTGCAATTACCCCGAACGATTGTCCTGGATCGCTCATCCAACTGCGGCGGCACACAACGAATTGTTCCAGCAGGGTAATTGTTCCAAGGGGGAATTGTTCCAATCGGGCGCGGAAGGCTCATCGATGAACGTACTGATTGCCGACGACCATCTGCTGTTCCGTGATGGTCTGCGCCGCCTGCTGGTGCAGTTCCAGGAGGATATGGCGTTTTTCGAGGCCAGCACGTTCGACGAGGTGCGCGACCTGTGCCAGGGCGGCACCGCGTTCGACCTGATCCTGCTCGACCTCGGCATGCCCGGCTGGACCGGCTTCTCGACGCTGGGCGAGATCCACGAACGGCTGCCGCGCGCGCTGCTGGTGGTTGTCTCCGGCTCCGAACGGCGGGCTGACCTGATGGCGGCGCTGGAGAACGGTGCCGCTGGCTACATCCCGAAATCCTCCAGCGCCAAGGTGCTGCTCGGCGCCCTGCAGCTCGTGCTGGCCGGCGGCATCTACGTGCCGGCGGAGGCCATCCGCGGCGACATCGTGACCGGCACCGAGGGGCTGTCCGACGACCCGCTGGCCAACTTCGGATCCGGCAACGGCGACCATCTCACACCGCGCCAGCGCGAGGTGCTGACCCGCCTGCGCGAAGGCAAGTCGAACAAGCAGATCGCCCACGAACTGGGGCTGACCGAAGGCACGGTGAAGGTGCACGTCACCGCCATCCTCCGCCTGCTCGGCGTGCGCAACCGCACCCAGGCCGCGCTGACCGCCCACGGGAAGTGACGGCGGGCGGCGCAATTCAATTAGCTTCGAATAAATTATCTTGCGCACGGGTGATTTCCGTGCGCATACCCCCGTCTGTAGGCGCGACAAAAAGGCAAATTGACACGGTTCCTGCCCGCGCCCTGTGTTCGCAAGCGCGAGGAAGGACAGAGTCATGGACGGTGACAACCGCAAGCGCCTGGAGTTCTTCGGCATCGACGAAACCGTGTCGGGAACCCTGCGCGCATCCTTGCCGCTGCTCCGGGAACTCCTGCCGGCCGTCCTTGATGAGTTTTACGCCACGGTCCGCGCCACCCCGTCCATCGTCGCCATGTTCAAGGGCGAATCCTCCATCCGGCACGCCCGCGCGATGCAGGAACAGCACTGGGTGCGCCTGTTCTCCGGCGCATTCGACGAGGCCTACTTCACCTCGGCCGCCGCCATCGGGCGGGCGCACCACCGAATCGGGCTGGAACCGGACCTCTACATCGGCGCCTACGCCTTCGTCCTGAGCCGCCTGTTCGCCCGCGCCGCGCGCGCCACCTCCGGCCGTGGCCTGTTCGTCGGCAAGGGCCGGACGGGGGAACTGGAGCGCCTGCTGGCGGCGCTGTCGTCGGCGGTGATGCTGGACATGGAACGCGCCATCTCCGTCTACCTGGAGGAAGGGCGCGCCGAGAAGCAGCGGGCGCTGGAGAGCATGGCCGCCACCGTGGAGCGCGAGATGACCGCCGCCGTCGAGCGGGTGACCGGCCAGTCGACGCGCATGAGTCACTCGGCCGAGCGGATGGCCGGTTCCGCCGGGATGGTCGGCGAACGCTCGCAGTCGGTGGCCGCGGCGGCGCACCAGGCCGGGGCGGCCGCGCAGTCGGTGGCGGCCGCCGCCGAGGAACTGTCGGCCGCCATCGTCGCCATCGGCCAGCAGGTCGAGCAGAGCCGCACCGTGACCGACGAGGCCGTCGTGCGCAGCCGCACGGCACAGGACACCATCGGCGAGTTGTCCACCGCCATCGCGCGCATCGACGAGATCGCCCGCCTGATCACCGACATCGCCGAGCAGACCAACCTGCTGGCCCTGAACGCCACCATCGAGGCGGCCCGCGCCGGCGAGGCCGGCAAGGGCTTCGCCGTCGTCGCCAACGAGGTGAAGAACCTCGCCACCCAAACCGCCAGGGCCACCGAGGAAATCAGCCAGCAGATCGCCCAGATCCAGGCGATGCGCCAGGCCTCCGTCGGCGCCGTGGACGGGATCGGCGTCACCATCGCCGACATGCGCGACATCGCCGCCTCCATCGCCGCCGCGGTCGACCAGCAGAAGGCGGCGACGCAGGACATCGCGCGGAACGTCACCCAGGCCGCCGACCTCGTCAACGAGGTGTCGACCCACATCGACGACGTGGCACGGGAGGCGCTGACCGCCGGCGCCCAGGCCGATACCGTGCGCGACGCGGCGGGCGAAGTGGTGGCGGGCGTCCAGGCGCTGCAACGCGTGATGGTGCAAACCATCCGCACCGCCAGCCCCGAGGTGGACCGCCGCCGCAAGCCGCGCTACCGCGTGGCCGAACGGTGCGCGGTGACGTTGGGGACGGAAAGCCGGGCGGCCAGCGTGACCAACCTGTCGGAAGGCGGCGCCATCGTGAGTGGCGGCGTGAGCGGCGGCGCGGCGGCGGCGGCGGGCATGTCCGGCCGGCTGCGGCTGGAGCGCGGCGGGTTGGACCTGCCCTTCACCGTGGTTGGGGCCGGCGAGGACCGCCTGCACGTCAAGTTCCACCTGGACGAGGCCACCCGTGCCCGCTTCCTGCCGGTGTTCCAGGACATCACCCGCGGGCTGGCGCCCCTGGGCGAGAGGCCGGCGGAAACGCGGGCGGTTGCGTAGGTTGGGTTAAGCGCCAGCGAAAACCCAACCCCCGAGGTCGTTCCAGACCGTTCCCTCAATGCACCGGCCCGCCCTCGATCGGCAGGACGGAGGTGGGGGCGGGGATGTGGCCGCCCAAGGGGCGGTCCAGCTCGTCCTTCAGCGCCGGCCACGCCGGGGTACCGCCGAACTGTTGCACCATCTGGCCGGTCAGCGCGTAGACGGCCAGCTCCAGCGGGCCGTTGTCCGGCGCGTGCGCGTTGACGGCGAGGCAGGAGTCGGCGGCACTCTCGAAGATCGCCGCGGCGGCGTTGGCGCCCCGGCCGGGGTTGGGGATCACGATGGCGTCGGGAGCGGCGCCGCTGGCACGCAGGCGGGTCAGGTTCTCGGCCAGAAGGCGGGAGCGGATCACCGTGTCGATGGCCGCGACCACGGTCAGCCCCGCCTCCTCTTCCGCGGTCGCGCGCAGACGGCGCAGGGCGGCGATGACGCCGAGCCCGACGTCCCCCTCCGTGCCGCGCTTCAGCGCGGCCGACGTCGCCGTGGCGATGATGGCGTTCACGACGGGCAACGTTTCGGTCTGGCCTTCCGCCGGCGGGCCGGCGGACGAGACGTCCGGGGCGTGCTCTTCGTTCATGCGGTCTCCTCGGGTCCGGGGCGGAACGCCCATTTGGCCCAAGTTCTGATGTATGGGACCGGGCGGCGGCTTCAAGGCGCCGGCCGTCCGCCCTCCCCCGCCCGCCCCATCGGATCGATTGATCGGGGGTCCTGGTACGGCCCGCCGGGTCTCCCCATATGGAGATGCCGAAAGGAGACCCCGCGATGCCGTTGCTGAGCCTGATCCTGAACATTCTCTGGGTGGTGACGGGAGGCATCTGGATGGCCGCCGGCTGGCTGATCGCCGCGGCGGTGATGGTCCTCACCATCGTCGGCATTCCGTGGGCGCGCTCGGCGCTCACCATCGCCTGGTACACGCTGCTGCCCTTCGGCCAGACCGCCGTGCGCCGCGACGCCTACGGCGGGAGCGAGGACCTGGGCACCGGCGCCTTGGGCGCCCTGGGCAATATCCTGTGGTTCGTCTTCGCCGGTTGGTGGCTGGCGCTCGGCCACCTGATCACCGCCGTGGGCCTGGCGATCACCATCATCGGCCTGCCCTTCGCCTGGGCGCACCTGAAGCTGGCCGGGCTGGCGCTGTGGCCGGTCGGCACCCGCATCGTCACCAACGACGAGGCCGAGGCGCTGCGCCGCGGCGCCTCTTACGGGCGCTGACGCGCGAGAACCGGGGGCCGCCGGGCGCGGCCCCCGTTCCGTCCGTCAGATCACCTCGGTCAGGCTTTCCATCAGCTCCTTCTCGCGGTCGAGGGTGGCCAGTTCCTCGCCCATGAAGTCGCGCATGGAGACGACGCCCACCACCTTGCCCGCCTGCACGATCGGAAGGTGACGCAGGCCATTGCAGAACATGCGGCGCAGCGCGTCGCGCACGCTGGTGTCGAGGTCCACGGTGACCGGGCACGGCGTCATCACCGCCGACAGCGGCGTGCGGTCGGGGTCGAGGCCGGAGGCGACCACGCGCTCCGTCAGGTCACGTTCGGTGAAGATGCCTTCCAGGCGGTCGTCGCTACGGTCGGTGACCACGACGGAGGCGACGTGCGACGCCTTCATCTGGCAGGCGGCCTCGCGCACCGTGGCGCTGGGCGGCAGGTCGACGATGCGGCGGTTGCTGAGCAGATCCCCGACGTTGCGGTGCATCATGGCTGCGCTCCTTCCGTTTGCCTGGATTTTCACGCCTCTACAGAGCTTCCAAAGACAAAAAGACGGACGGTTTTTGCGGTCGCACAATAAGCTTTCGCAGCCGCAAAACCTAAAGAAGAACTGCTTTGCAGACCCAGGCCTTGTCTGATCCGAGAAGCGTATATCCTTTTCAAGAGCCGAACGAGAACTCCGGGAAGAAAAGATCGGCATGGTTGCCATGCGGGTGCAACATGCGACAAATGCGCTCGACGGCGGCGAACGAGCCCCTCGTTGGCACGGCGTAAGCGTGCAGCTTTGACTGTCGTCACGTCTGTTAACTATTAATCAACGCAATCCACCGGAAACTTCAGATCACGTTGCTTTCGGTAAATGGCCTCGGGCCGAGTGTACGGGACACGAAATCCTCATGTCGTGGCTGTCGAAACTGAGCGGTAAGGGCAAGGGCGCAGCCGCGGCCACAGTGGCCAAGGAGCGGCCGTCGCAGCCGCCGCGCATCATCGTCGACCGGCACGACTACACGCCGGAGGAGTTCGCGGTCGGCTCGTTCCGCATCCGCCCCTATGACGGCGACCTGATCGCCCGGCAGCAGTTCGACTTCAAGATCAGCTTCGAGCTGGACGGCGACACAGTCGAATTCGTCTGCCGCGGCATCGTCGTGAAGCAGGACGAGCAGGTGGGCCTCGTCGCCCGCTACCAGCAGCCCCAGCCCTTCTACGAGCGCAAGCTGCTCGAATATCTGAAGCGCTGGAAGGGGCTGTAGACCCACGTTTCCGCAAGGAAAAAGGCCTCTCCCGCCGGAACGGGAGAGGCCTTTTTCCTGCCGTCCGTATCAGCGCGGCCCGGCGTCCTCCACCACTTCCATGGTGTGCTGGGCAATCATACGCTCCTCGTCGGTGGGGATCACCCAGACGGGGATGCGGCTGTCGGCGGCGCTGATCTTCGAGCCGTTGGCGGCGTTGGCCGTCTCGTCCAGCTTGACGCCCAGCCAGGACAGCTTCTCGGCCACGCGGGCGCGCACCGGGGCGGAGCGCTCGCCGATGCCCGCAGTGAAGACGATGGCGTCCAGTCCACCCATGGAAGCGGCCAGCGAGCCGGTCTCCTTCGCCACGGCGTGGCAGAACAGTTCCACCGCCTCCGCCGCACGCGGGTCGGCGGACTCCAGCAGCACGCGCATGTCGTTGGAGATGCCGGACACGCCCAGCAGGCCGGACTGGTTGTACAGCAGCTTCTCCAGATCGTCCGCCCCCATGCCCTTGGCGCGCATGAGGTAGATCAGCACGCCGGGGTCCAGGCGGCCGGTGCGCGTGCCCATGGGCAGGCCGTCGACCGCGGTGAAGCCCATGGTGCTGTCCACGCTCTTGCCCGCGCGGATGGCGCACATGCTCGACCCGCTGCCCAGGTGACAGACGACGACGTGCGCCTGCGCCAGTTCCGGCGCCATTTCCGGCAGGCGCCGGGCGATGTACTCGTACGACAGGCCGTGAAAGCCGTAGCGGCGGATGCCCTCCTCCGTCATCGCACGGGGCAGCGCGAAGGTCTGCGACTGCCAGGGCTGCCCGCGGTGGAAGGCGGTGTCGAAGCAGGCCACCTGCGGCAGTTCCGGGTGCGCCTCGGCCAGCGCGCGGATGGCGGCGAGGTTGTGCGGCTGGTGCAGCGGCGCCAGCGGCACGAGGCGGGTCAGCTCCTCGATGACCGCGGGCGTCAGCAGCACGGGGTGCGAGTACCGCGCGCCGCCGTGCACCACGCGGTGCCCGGCGGCCAGCAGCTTCGCCCCGTCCAGGTGATCCTCCACCCAGTCCAGCAGGTAGCGCAGCAGCGCCGTGCGGTCGGACGGCTCGCCCGTCCCCCAGGCCCTGTCGGCCAACGGGCGGCGGTCGGGATCCCTGGCCTCGAACTTCGGCTCGGTGCCGATGCCCGAGATCTGGCCGTTGATGGCCACCGCCGCGTCGCCGTCGCCGGTCTCGCGGAAGACCGAGAACTTCAGGCTGCTCGACCCGGCGTTGACGACCAGGATGGCGTTGCCCGGGGCTTGCGTGCTCATGGCGTCGCTCCTCACTCGGCCGCGACCAGGGCGGCCTGCCGACGCGCCGCCGCCATCAGCACCGCCACGGCGCACGACGCCAGGCGGGTGCGGACGTTGTCGGCGCGGCTGGTCAGGATGATCGGCACGCGGGCGCCCAGCACGATGCCGGCGGCGTCGGCGTTGGCCAGGAAGGAGAGCTGCTTGGCCAGCATGTTGCCGGCCTCCAGGTCCGGAACCAGCAGGATGTCGGCGCGGCCGGCGACGTCGGAGACGATGCCCTTGGTGCGCGCAGCCTCCTCGCTGATGGCGTTGTCGAAGGCGAGCGGGCCGTCGAGGATGCCGCCCTTGATCTGGCCGCGGTCGGCCATCTTGCACAGCGCCGCCGCCTCCAGCGTCGAGGCGATCTTGGGGTTCACCGTCTCGACCGCCGACAGGATCGCCACGCGCGGCTTGTCCACGCCCAGCACCTTGGCGAGGTCGATGGCGTTCTGCACGATGGAGACCTTGTCCTCCAGCGTCGGGTAGATGTTGATCGCCGCGTCGGTGATCAGCAGCGTGCGCGGGTACGTCGGCACGTTCATGACGAAGACGTGGCTGAGGCGCCGTCCGGTGCGCAGGCCGGTGTCCTTGCGGACCACCTCGGCCATCAGCTCGTCGGTGTGCAGCGAGCCCTTCATCACCGCCTCGACCTCGCCGGCGCGCGCCAGCTTCACGCCGGCTTCGGCGGCGGCGTTGCTGTGCGGCACATCGACGATGCGGTAGCCGGCCAGGTTGAGCCCGAAGCCGGCGCCCAACGAACGGATCTTCGCCTCCGGCCCGATCAGCACGGGGTCGATCAGCCCGGCCTCGGCCGCCTCCACGGCGCCCTTGAGCGAGCTTTCGTCGCACGGGTGAACCACGGCGGTCGGCACCGGCGGCAGCTCCTCGCAACGCTTGAGCATCAGCTCGTGGCCGTCGTGGTGGATCACCTGCACCTGCGGCAGCTCGTGCGCCGGGCGGCTGACCTTCTCCAGGGGCGCGATCACCTCGGCCGTTCCGGTGACGACCGGCTGGCCGTCCTGGTTCACGCAGACGCACTCGAACACGACGACGTTCTTGTCGCGCTTTTCCTTGGCGGTCACCGTGGCGGTGATGATGTCGCCCAGGCCGACCGGGCGCTTGAAGCGCAGGTCCTGGCCCAGGTAGATGGTGCCCGGCCCCGGCAGCAGCGTGCCCAGCACCGCCGAGATCAGCGACCCCGACCACATGCCGTGGCCGATCACCTTGTGGAAACGCGAGGACGAGGCGTATTCGGTGTCCAGGTGCGCCGGGTTGATGTCGCCCGACACGGTGGCGAAGAGCTGGATGTCGTACATGGTCAGCCGCCGCGACAGGCTGGCCGACTGCCCGATGCGGATCTCATCGAAGGTGACGTTCTCGATCATCGTCACCGGGGCGACGGTGGGGGCGGGGGCGGTGTCCATTGTTCCTTGCTCCATACGGATGCGGATCGGCCCGGTCGTGGACGGATCCTTCGGGGGCCGGATCCTTCGGGCGGTCGGCGCGACGGCGGATGCCGCCGCCCGTTCTTGGTTGGCCCCGCGCGGCCCGGCGGGACGCGCGGTGGGCGGGTTCTTACCTCAACACCATGACGGCACCATGACGGCCCGGTTACGGCACGACACGCCGTGACGCACCGCAGCGCAGGCCCGCGACCGGGCGCAAGTCGAAACGCTACCGGCCGGAAACAGAACCGCCACAGAAGTCAGCGGACCGCCCCACCCGGCAGAGCGTCCTTTACTGTAGATCTATATAGAAAGTCAAGTCGCCGCCGGAAAGCTTGACCATCACAGGCCGGTATTTACAATCTATTAACCATTCCCGTACTCCAAAAGATCGCCTGAAGAA
This sequence comes from Azospirillum sp., assembly GCA_035629155.1. Lineage (GTDB taxonomy): Bacteria > Pseudomonadota > Alphaproteobacteria > Azospirillales > Azospirillaceae > Azospirillum. Next base: position 18,717 of record DASPIO010000278.1, read on the forward strand.
AGGGCATTCTCTGGGCGGAGATTTGCTGCATGCGGCGGTCGGGCGGTGCGGCGGGGATCCGCAGCCGGCCTATTTTGCACCGCAACATCAACGACTTGCTACGGATCGGCGCGCTATCGGGCTGCGACAGGTCGCCGCGCCCCGCCCCGGCGCCGCCGGGCGGGCTCAGGCCGAGGCGGCGGACAGGCAGCCGTCGCCGTCGCGGGCGTTGCCGATGATGGGGATGGCCACGGCGAAGACCGTACCGCGCCCGACGTGCGAGCGCACGGTGACGGGATGGTCGAGCATCTGCGCCATGCGCCGCACGGTCGACAGGCCGAGACCAAGACCGCGGGCGCCGTCCTGCTGCTCGGTCCCACAGCGGTAGAACTCCTCGAAGATGCGCGCGAGCTGGTCCTCGGCGATGCCCGGACCGGTGTCCCACACCTCCACGCTCAGCCGGCCGCCGCGCCGCCGGCAGCCCAGCAGGATGCGGCCGGCCTGCGTGTAGCGCAGCGCGTTGACCAGCAGGTTGCGCAGGATGCGCTCCAGCAGCACGGGGTCGCTGCGCACGAGGGCGCTGGTGGCGACCATGCGGAACTCCAGCCCACGTCCGGCGGCCTGGTCGGCGATCTCGGTGGCGAGGCGTTCGGCCACCTCCTGGAAGGGGAACTCGACGACGCGCGGCTTGACGTTGCCGGCCTCCAGCGCCGAGGCGTCGAGCAGCGCGTTGAGCAGCGCGTTGCCGGCGGTCAGCGCCTCGCCCAGCTTGCGGGCGATCTCCACCTGCTTGGGCTCCTGCAGACGGGAGACCAGGATGTGGTGGAACAGGCTCATGGCCTGGAACGGCTGGCGCAGGTCGTGGCTGGCGGCGGCCAGGAACCGGGTCTTCGCCTGATTGGCGCGCTCGGCCTCCGCGTGCGCTTCGGCCAGAGCCTCCTTGATCTGTGTGCTCTCGGTGATGTCGATGGCGGCGCAGATGACGCCGACGATGTCGCCGCCGTCGTCGCGCAGCGGCTCGACCACCAGATCGTCGACCACCACGCGCCCGCCGACGGTCAGCCGCACCTCCTGCCGGGTGCCGCGCCCGGTCTCCAGCACGCGGCGCTTCAGCGCGTCGAGCGCCACGGCGTCTTCGGGCGCGTAGATCTCGGCGTGGGTGCGGCCGATGAAGCGTTCGGCGGGGATCGGAACCTGCGGGTTGTACATCCAGATGAAGCGCAGCTCGCGATCCTGGCTGAACACGGCGACGCGCGAGTGGCGCAGCGCCAGCCGGAACCGCTCCTCGCTCTCGCGCAGCATGCGGGCCATGGCGGCGCGGGCGCGGGCCTCCGTCTGCAGCATGGCCTTCGCCCGCTCCTCGCGGTGCAGGTAGCCGGTCACCAGCACGGTGATCAGGAAGCCCATCACCAGCGCGATCCACGCCGCCGCGTCGCCCGGCATGAACAGCGCCGGCGGCGGCGGGACGAGGACCATCCGCCACGTCCGCCCGCCGACCTCCAAGGTGTGGACGACGGCGTCGGGTGCGCTCTCCAGTGCCTCCTCACGCGGCGGGGTGGCCGGAGGACCCGCCTCCGGGATCCGGCGGTAGGCGCCGAGCAGCCGCTCGCCCGGCGGCGCGTCGGCGTCGATCAGATAGAGGTCGCCGCGCACCGCCTGCAGGCCGGCGAAGCTGTGGTCGAGCACCCGGTTGACGGCCAGCGCCACGATCACGTGGCCGACCAGCCGCGGGCACGCCGCGCCGGCCCCGGCGGGAAACACGGGCACGGCGAAGACCACGCCCTCCTCCGCCGCGCTGCCCAGACGCACCCGGCCGGTGGCGGCGGCGCGCCCGGTGGCGCAGGCGCGGTCCAGTGCGTCGCGCCAGCCCGGCAGGCCGGCGGCGTCGGCGCCGAGCAGCGCCGCCCTCCCGGCGCTCGGTTCCAGATACTCGACCCGGTGGGCATCACCGGCGGCGGCCGGAACGCGGCGCAGCCAGCCGGCCGCCAGCATTGACGGAAAGTACGGGCGCATCGGCTCCAGCGCGGCGGCGAAAGCGTCGCGGGTCAGGCCGTCGGACACCGTGAACAGCCCGTGCAGCGCGTGCAGCATCACTGTCTGCCCATCAAGCCATTCGCGCAGTTCCCGGTGATATTCCCCGGCGCGGCGCTCCAGCGCCTGGCGCGCATCGGCGCGCACACCGTCGCGCAGGTACAGGAACAGGACGGCCGACAGCGCAATGCCCGTCACCGCCAGCATCGGAATCACCACGGATCGGGCTCGTCGCCGCGCCACCCCGAAAGCCATGCTTCCCCACACCGTGCGGCGGCGCCCCTCTGCACCGCCAGCGAAAAGGAAGGATAGCAAAACGAAAAAGACAACAGGAAGGCAAAACCCGACTTATAGACCGAAAGTCAAAAGCACTCTTTACGATCCATACGCTGCCGACTTGAATCAAATGCCTTTAACGATCCATTAATACGAATGGATTTCAGCATTGAAACAATTTTAGCGGCTTGAGAAGCCACAATAAATCGCGAAGCGTGCAGGGAGGTTACTCGATCCACATCCGCTCAGGGTATCAGCCGGTCACGCCCGAGCAGGTTGGCGAGTGCCGCGCGCAGGGCCAGCGGCGCCACCGGCTTGTGCAGAAGGGGATAGCCCGAAAGGCGCGCCTCGCGCAGGCGCCGGGCGTCGGTGTCTCCGGTCAGGATGAGGCCGGGGATGTCGGCGCCGAAGGCCTTGGCGATCTGACGGATGGCGACGATGCCGTTGGCCGCCCCCTTGAGCCGCAGATCGCTGATGATCAGGTCCGGCGGCTGCGGCGCCGGACCCAGCCGGTCCATGGCCGCGTCGTAGGATTCCGCCCCCACCACGGCACACCCCCATTCGCCCAACAGGACGCCCAGCGCGTCGAGCACCAGCCGGTCGTCCTCGATCACCAGGACGCTGGCCCGGCTGACGTCGGCCGCCGGTGCCGGGTTCTCCGGGATGGCGGCGGGGCGCTCGTCCTCCGCCTCCGGCGCACGGCGGACGCGCACGGCGAACATGGTGCCGTGGCCGGGCACCGCATCGACCCACAGCCTGTGGCCGAGCCGCTGCGCCAGCCCGCTCGCCAGCGCCAGCCCCAGGCCCAGCACGTGGCTGGTGCGGTCGCCGCCGGGCGGGCGCGCCAGTTCGTCGCGCAGCACGCGGAGATGGTCGGGCGGCAGGCCGCGGCCGGTGTCCCACACGCCGATCCACAACTCGCCGCCGCGCCGCCGACAGCCCAGCAGGACCCGCCCGCGGTCGGTGTGGCGCAGCGCGTTGGACAGCAACGCGTGCAGGATGCGCTCCAGCAGGGTGATGTCGGTGTCGATCATCGCCGAGCAGGGCAGCACCGAAAAGCGCAGCCGCCGGCTTTCGAAGCGCGGCGCGAAGTCGAGCGCCAGACGGGTGAGGATGCCGTTGACCGCGTGCCGGCCGATATCCGGCTCGATCAGCCCGGCCTCCAGCCGCGACAGGTCGAAATGGCCGTCCACCATGGTCTTCATCGACTGCACGGCGGCGGTCATCGCCTTCAGAACGTCGCGCGCCGCCGGGTCGCCGACCCGCCCGTCGAGCGCGCCGACCAGCAGCGACAGGGCGGCCAGCGGCTGGCGCAGGTCGTGGCTGGCGGCGGCGAACAGCCGGCTGCCGCGGTCGGCGGACAGGCCGCCCGGCGGCGCGGCGCCGAAGACGCGGACGAGCCCGCCGCCCTCCAGCCGATGGTCGGTGAACGGCAGGCCGGCAGCCTTCGCCTCGACGAGGGCCAGCGCCGCACCGGGATGCAACGCGTCGGCCAGTTCCGGCACGGCCGCCGCCGCACCGCTCCATGACACGAGCCGGAGCGCGGGATCGAAAACGAGCAAGGCGCCGGCGGCCCCATCGCCGGTGGGGGCGCCCGTGGTGTTGCCGGTGATCCTCCGCGGCGTCTGTCGACCATCCATGGGCATCCGCCCGCACTCCCCCGCAAGCCCGCCCAAGCGGCTGGGCGGAAAGCGTTCCGGCCCCACAATTCGGACGAAAACGCCGGCACCGTCAACCCATGCCTTCGACCGAACCGGGCAAGGCGAAGGCCCCGGAGCGTCCTGAAGTTTTGGCAAACACTCCCGCCGCCCGCGCAAGGCCAAGTCGTACCTGCGCCGAAAGATTCGCAAATGCCGCGCGCAATCTTCCCAAAGATTCCGTCCGGCGCGGCGCCCCCTCCCTTGCCCCCGCCCTTATGGATATGACAACGCCCGGCCCCGGCGGCCAAGCCCGCATTCCCCCTGGCGCCGCCGCGCGGCGCGCGCCATGGTGAGGGCCATGGACGATGCCGACCCGCCCCTGCAAGACGACACCCACCCCGCTGTTTTCGGTGCCGCGGCCATCACCCGGGGCGTGCGCCGGGCGCTGGCGCAGCGCGGCTTCACCAGTCTGACCGAGGTCCGTCTGGCCAGCGGCCGGCGCGCCGACGTGCTGGCCATGGACGACGCCGGCACCGTGCTGATCGTCGAGGTGAAAAGTTCCGTCGCCGACTTCCGCTCCGACCAGAAATGGCCGGAGTACCGGGAATGGTGCGACGCCTTCTACTTCGCCGTGGACGAGGCCTTCCCGACCGAGCTGATCCCGGAAGATTGCGGCCTGCTGGTGGCCGACCCCTTCGGCGCGGCGGTCCTGCGCGAGGCGCCGGTGGAGCGGCTGGCGGCGGCGCGGCGCAAGGCGCTGGCCCTGCGGGTGGCGCTTATGGCGTGCGGCCGGTTGCACCGCCTGGAGGACCCGGCCTTCGCCCCCGACCAGGTGAGCGGCTGATCCCATCGGCCCGCCCTCCGTCCGGCTGGAAAAGCGTCGCGTGCCAGTATACAGGAATCCGCACCGCTTCCCTGCGACGGGCGCCGCGCCGATGACCCTCAGCCCCCGGGAACCCAGCCCCCAGCCCTATGGCGCCGCCCCCGCCGGCCCCGATGCGCCTGGCCAGCCGCGATTCGGCCGGCGCGGCCGGGCGGCCGTGCTGCTGGGTTCCTCCGCGCTGGCCGGGTTGCTGGTGGCTGGCGCGGTGTCGCTGTCCACCGGCGGCGCGCTCGACCACCTGCGCCTGCGCGCCGACCGCGACGTCGACAACGCCGTGGGCGTGCTCGGGCTGGCCGAAGCGGCGAGCCGGCTGTCCGCCGCCATGCCCTACCTGGAGGCGGCCCACACCGGCCTGCGCCGGCAGAACGGCTACATCGGGCTGCGCCAGCAGACGCAGCAGGTGATCATCCTGCTGGACGAGCTTGGCCGCACCGGCCTGGACCGCGGCGCGGTCGACGGGCTGCGCCGGCTGGTCAACGGCATGGATTCCAACCTGGAGGACCTCAACCACGTGGTGGAGCGGCGCATCGCCATCGAGGGCGAGTTGCGCGCCGCGCTGGAGCGCGTGCCGGAGCGCCACGCCGCCTTCCGCGGCGTGCTCTCCACCCTGACCGAGCAGGCGCTGCGCGCGTTGCGCGAAGGCTCCACGGCGCCGCAGGGGGCGGACCTGCTGCGCCTGCGCGACGGGCTGGAGGACCTGGGCCGCACCATGGCCGACCAGCTCTTCACCGCCGCCGGACTGACGCACGCCTCGCGCATCGCCGAGCGGCAGAAGGACTTCCGCGCGACCGCCGGGCGCCTGGGCGCGCTGCTCGACCGCCTGCCCATCGACGCCGCCAGCGCCCGCCGGGCCGAGGCGGCGCGCCAGCTCATGGCACTGGGCGTCGATGCCGGCAACATCTTCGAACTGCGCGCCGAATGGCTGCGCGTCGCCGACGCCGTCACCGAGGTCACCCGCAACAGCCGCGACAAGGCGGCCGAAGTGGCGCAGCTCGCCCGCCGCACCGCCGCCACGCTCAAGCGCGACACCGCCGCCGGGCGCGCCAGCGCCAGCAAGGCGCTCGGCAACGCGCCGTCCCTGGCCGGGTTGATCGCCGCGCTGGCCGTGCTGGCCGGCGGCGCGCTGGCCCTGTCGGGCACCGCGGCCCGCCGGGCGGGCGCGGTCCCGGTCGCGCCGCCGGCCGTGCTCGTCGGCTTCGGCGACGACGCCGACGACGCTGACGAGGATGCCCCGCGGGACGGACCACGGCCGCTCCGCGTGCTGCTGGCCGACGACGAACCGATCAACCAGACGGTGTGCGCCGCCCTGCTGCGGCGCGAGGGGCACGCCGTCACCGTGGTCGCCGATGGCCGCCTGGCGGTGGAGGCGGTGGCGACGCAGGACGTCGACCTCGTGCTGATGGACCTGCGCATGCCGGAGATGGACGGCATCGAGGCGGTGCGGCGCATCCGCGCCCTGCCCGATCCCGCCAGGGCCGGCGTGCGCATCGTCATGCTGACCGCCAGCGCCATCCCGCAGGACGCGGACCGCTGCCGCGCCGCCGGGGCCGACGCGGTGCTGCCGAAGCCGCTGCGGCCCGACACGCTCCGGCCACTGTTGGCAAGCCTGCTCGACACCGGCGCGCCCGCCGAGGAGGAGGCGCCGCAACCTGCCGCCGCGGATGGCGAGATCTTCAGCGACACGCCGCTGCGCCACATGTGCGAGGCGCTGCCGACGGAACGGGTGGTGCAGCTCATCGGCAGCGCGTTGAAGGCGCTGGACGAGCAGCACGCCGCACTCGCCGAGGCGGCCGGGCGCGGCGACCGGGCGATGGTGGCCGCCACGGCGCACCGGATCGCCGGCATCGCCGGGGTCTACGGCTGCCTCGCCCTGCGCCGCGCGGCGCAGACGCTGGAGGCGGCGGCGGAAGACGGCGAAGACGCGATCGCACCGCGGCTCGCCGCCGTCGAGGCGGCGCGGGGGCCTGCGCGCGCCGCCCTGGAAACGCAACGCGCCGGCCTCGGAACGGCCGGCGCGGCGGTGGGGTAGCGGGGACGTCCGGCTGGCGTCTGGCGTTTGGATCAGGCGCCGTTGCCGGGGCCGACGGCGGCGCAACGGTGGCCGGAGCGCTCCAGCTCGGCGCAGGCGGCGCGCGCCGACTTTTCGTCCAGGCCCATCAGGCGGGCGCGGTAAACCTTGCCCTTCTTGGTGGCGACCTCGACGACGCTCGCCTTGGTGTCGGCGAACGCGCGCGGAAGCTGCTTGGTCGCGGTCGCCAACGCCCTCTGGCTGGCGGCGCGGGAGTTGAAGGCGCCGACCTGAACGCCCCAGGTGCCCTTGCGCGCCGGCGGTTCGGCCACCGTCGCGGCGGCGGCGAGCTGGGCGATGGACTGCGGCTTTTCGGGCTTGGCCAGCTTCGCCTTGCCCGGCTTCACCGGAGCGGGGGCGCTGGCGGTCTGCACCGTGGCCGTCTGCACCGGCTTGGCGGGTGCGGGCTTGGCGTCATCATCATCGGCCTCGGCGACCACCGGCGCGTCCTGGTCCTTCGGATCGACCTTGGGGCCGTTGCGCCGGGCCTTGGCGAAAGCGGCGTCCAGCAGGGCCGCCATGCGGTTGTCGCGCGACACCGCCGACTTGCCGCCCATGACCACGGCGATCAGGCGCCGCCCGTCGCGCACCGCCGAGGCCGCGAGGTTGAAGCCGGAGGCGCGGATGTAGCCGGTCTTGATGCCGTCCATGCCGTCGTAGCGCGACATCAGGCGGTTGTGGTTGTGCACGCTGTGGCCGCCGTACATGAAGTTGCGGCGGCTGAAATAGGGATAGTACTTGGGATGGTCGGTGAGCAGTGCCCGCGACAGCACGGCGAAGTCGCGGGCGGTGGTCACCTGTTCGTCGTCCGGCAGGCCGTTGGCGTTGCGGAAGACGGTGTGCTTCATGCCCAGTTCGCGCGCCTTGCGCGTCATGATCTCGGCGAAGCGCGAATGGGAACCGCCGATCGCCTCCGCCAGCACCACCGAGGCGTCGTTGGCGGACTTGGTGACGAGGCCGAGGATCGCCGTCTCCACCTTGATGGTCGAGCCGGCGCGCAGGCCCAGCTTGGTGGGCGTCTGCGCCTGGGCGTGCTCCGACACCGGCAGAGCCTGGTCCAGCGACAGCTTGCCGGCGTCCAGCGCGTCGAAGGTCAGGTACAGGGTCATCATCTTGGTGAGCGACGCCGGATGCGTGATCGCGTCGGCGTTCTCCTCGTGCAGCACCTGGCCCGTGCGCGCGTCGATGACGATGGCCTCGTACTTCACGGCCAGCGCCGGCGCGCTCCACGTCATCGCCAGTGCGGCGAGCATCGCCGCCGCGCCCATCCAGCCCCGCCCACGCGGCCGTTGCGCGCGATCGGCGAACTGCGCGGCTCCGGTGTGAGCGGCGCGCTGCGTCACGAACATGATGCCCCCAAAAAGCTTTCTCTTGCCCCGCAAGCACAATGGTAAATTTGTGCTGAATCAATGTCTAGCGTGAATTCGTTAATTTCTCGCTTCGGGACGCGCTTCGCGTCCCGCGCAAAAGGGGTAGTCCGCTGTTTGGATTTAGGCCCCTTGCGCCGAACGGCGCCGGTGCCCCACCCTCCCCGACGACCCCGGACGCGCTATATGATCCGCATGATCCAGACGGGATGAACCGCATGATCCAGACCCGCGCGCGCCCTCCCGTTCCCAAGCCTGCGTCGAAGCCTGTTCCTGGCCTGATCCTGCTGGCCGTGGCGGCTTTGGCCGCCGCCGGCTGCGCCTCGCGCGGGCCGGAGAGCAACCCGATCGCCCGCAAGCTCGTCTGGCTGAGTTACCTCAACGGCGAGGACCTGCGGCCGGCGTGCCGCGCCGGCGGACCGGACCGCTACCGCATGGTGTTCAACGCCGACTACAACCGGCACGTCCGCACCTACGACGTCACCGGCGATCCCGGCAACGGCGGCGCCACGCTGGAGGCGCACGTCATCGAGGCGACGGACATCGCGCGCGTCGACCTGACCGACCCGCTGGGGGGCGGCCGCGGACGGTCCGCCAAGACGCGCCTGACGGCGGAGCAGTTCGCCCGCTTCGTCATGCGCCTGGACGCCAGCGGCGCCTTCGACCCGATGCCGGGGGGCCTGCGGCTGCCGTCCAACGGCATTTACTGGCTGGCCAGCGGCTGCCGGGGCGGGCGCTGGTTCTTCACCGCCTACCCCTACCCCTCAGACCGCTACGCCGACATCCGCTTCGTCGAACCGCTGCGGGAATCCGACGGCACGGGCGTCGTCTTCCCCGCCCTGCCGGCGCCCGGCGACGCGCCGACCATCCTGCCCGCCGCGCGCGAGCGGGACGGCGTGCATTTCGAGGTGGAGGTCAACGCCGACGGACTGGTCGGGCCGACGCACCTGTTCGGCCCGTGGTCGCTGGCCGACGCTACGCCGGCTCCCCGCTGAGGCGCAGCGTATCGGGCACCAGCGTGTCGACCCAGGGGCCGTCGGGCATGCGCCGGGCCAGTTCCGTGATGTGGCGGTTCCACCACATCCGTTGCTCCATCAGGTCGTCGTAGTCGAAGTTGGTCTGCCGCCACGTGCGCGCCGAGGCGTGGTAGGACACCATGTCGATGGGGTAGCCGACGTCGTTGGAGGAGAAACGCGTGGAGTCGAAGGACAGGTAGGCGATTTTCAAAGCCGTGGCCATGTCGGTGTCGTACTTCAGCGCACGGTCCAGGATCGGCTTGCCGTAGGCGGTCGCGCCGATCGACAGGTAGGGCGTGCGCTCGTCCACCTCGATCCAGTTCCCTTCCGGATAGACCAGGAACATGTACGGTTCGCTGTCCTCGGCCAGTTGGCCGCCGACGATGGCGTGCAGGTTGAAGTGCAGTTTCGATGCTTCCAGCGACTCCCGGTCCTCGGCCGCCACTTGGCGCAGGCAGCGCGTGAAGGCACCCACGGCGTCGAGCATGGTCGCGTAGCTCTCGTTCCGGGTCTTGTCCATGTCACGGCGCAGGTAGGCCAGCGTCTTGTCGCGCACGCTGCGCAGGCCCGAGTTCATGATGAAGAAGCGGTCGCCGCCCGCCCCCATCATCGTGACCTTGCGCGCCGACGAGAGCTGTGAACCGCTGGTGATGCGCCCGTCCGACAGGCCGATCAGGCCGTCGCGGGTCTTGATGCCGAGGCAATAGGTCATGAACGGGACATTCCGGGTGCAAACAGGCGTTTGTTCGTATGCGCGACATTCGGTCGCGGCACGCCCGTGCATCCGGTGCGCGCACGGCCGATCCCGCTGCGCTAGGATTGGGCACCGCGCCGGTAAAGCTTCGGTTAAGCAGGCATCCGAGTACACGCGAAAGGACTACGACCTTCGCCGGATGCGCATCCGACTTTTGTGCAGTGCACAAGAATCGCGTTGACTCCTTCGTCGCTCCGCCCATATTTTGACCAATGCTGCATTGCAGCATAATGCTCAGGCACCGCTTGCCGCGTCGACGCTCGCTCCAAGAGGTCCGATGCGGATCGAGTCAAGGAAGGACGACGCACATGACCGCCACCACCACCCTCAAGGCCAAGCCGGCCCCCAAGCTCATCGAGGACTTCGCCGGCCAGGCGAAGGAGCAGTTCGAGACCATCTTCAAGGCCCAGCAGGAGCAGGCCAAGGCGCAGTTCGAGCAGACCTTCGCCACCACCAAGGAACAGGTCGAGAAGGCCTCCGCTCAGCTTCTGAAGGGTTATGAGGATCTCGCCGCCTTCTCCAAGGAGAATGTCGAGGCTCTCGTCCAGTCGAGCACCATCGCTGCCAAGGGCGCGGAGGAGATCGGCAAGGAAGTGGCCGCCTTCACCCAGTCCTCGTTCGAGAAGAACGTCGCTGCCGGCAAGGCCCTGATGGCGGCGAAGTCGATCAACGAGGCGGTGGAACTGCAGAACACCTTCGCCAAGCAGAGCTTCGACGCCTTCGTCGCCGAGGCCACCAAAATCCAGGAAATGTCGGTGAAGGTCGCCAACGAGGCGTTCGCCCCGTTGACCGCCCGCCTGAACGCGGCGATCACGACGCTGTCGAAGCCGCTGGCCGCCTGATCCGGCCCGCCGCGCACACCGCGCCGTCACACGGCCCGGCGGTCTTCCGACCGCCGGGCCATCGTCGTTCCGAAGGGGTAAGCCCGGACACCGCTTCTGCGCGCGCCGCGCGATTGTGCGGCGCACAAGATCCCCGTTGACTCGGCTTCATGCACGCCTATAGTACCGATATGCTGCGCTGCACAAAAAAATATATGCGGCGCGAGGTGTAGATCCCGCGACGGCGGGATCGGTGCGACAGACTGCCCGCGGCCGGTTGCCACCATCGGGATCGGCGCGGTTGAACCTTATGACCACGGGGAACGCCATGCCCATCACGAAGATCACCGCCGCCACCAAGACCATCGAGGACGCCGTCGTCCAGGCCAAGCAGAACCTGGAAGGTCTGGTGAAGGCCCAGCAGGAGCAACTGGAGAAGGCCCAGGCTCAGCTGATCAAGAGCTACGACGACCTCGCCGCCCTGTCGAAGCAGAACGTCGACGCCGTCGTCCAGTCGGGGACCATCGTCGCCAAGGGCGCCGAGGAGGCCGGCAAGCAGGTCGCCGCCTTCACCCAGGCCTCGCTGGAGAAGAACGTCGCCGCCGGCAAGGCGTTGCTGGGCATCAAGTCGGTGCACGAGCTGATCGACTTCCAGAACGCCTACATCAAGCAGAGCTTCGACGCGCTGGTCGCCGAGACGACCAAGCTGCAGGAGCTGTCGGTGAAGGTCACCAGCGAGGCGATCGCCCCGATCAGCGCCCGCGTCAACGCGACGGTCGGCGCCTTCGCCAAGCCGATCGCCGCCTGACCCAACGGGCACCAGGGGATCGTCCCCCAGCAGATGCCCCCACAACGGACGCACAGGAGGGCCCGGCGGCTTCGGCTGCCGGGCTCTTTTCGTTTCGCGCGTTTTTGTTTCAAGGGCCACGCTCCTGGCCGCACAGCTTTGTCACAGGGGTAATCCTCGGGGATTGCCCACTTTTTGTCCCCGAGCGGCAGATCGCCGCAGGACGGACGCAAAGGCCGGATCCTTTGGCCCGGCGTCCTGTTGACCGAGCATTGCCTTCCGCCGTTTGCCCTCTATTTCGAGGTAGAGGGGATCGGCCGGTTCCGACGGGGTCTCTCCCAAATGGGGAGCGGAGGCAAACGAGCCCTTCCAACGGCGCCAGGAGTTCTCATATCATTGTGCGGGGATGTACATCGCGATGACCACCTGTTGAGCCCATGGCCGATTCGGACAAAAAAGGGGATGAGGGCATTGCCACGGGCGTGGTCGTAAAGGCCAAGCCCAAGACCAAGAAGCCCTCCAT
>DASPIO010000279.1:0-40951 GCA_035629155.1 Azospirillum sp.
GCGCCAGCGACGCCGGGCCGGTCTGGTCCAGCACGAAGCGGCTGGCGACGATGGCGGCGCCCACCTGCACGCCCACCGCGGCGGCGGCGAGCACCGCCAGCGGCGGCGCCGCGCTCACAGGTCGCGTTCCCAGGTCTCGCCCACAAGGTCCTTGCCGAAGTGGTCGTGCGGCTCCGACGCCACCAGTTGGAAGCCGGCCTTCTCATAGATCCGCCGGGCGGGCAGCAGGATGCTGTTGGTCCACAGCGTCATGCGGCGGTAGCCGGCCTGTTTGGCGAAGCGCAGGCATTCGTCCACGAGGCGCGCGCCGATGCCGTGGCCGCGCGCCGACGGCTCGACGATCAGCAGGCGCAGCTTGGCGACGTCGTCCGTCTTGCGCACCACGAAGACGCAGCCGACGTTCTGCCCGTCCATCTCGGCGATCCAGCAGCGCTCGCGCGCCGGGTCGCAGGTGCGCAGGAAGTCCGCCGCCACGTCGGCCACCAGCGCCTCGAAATCGGCGCCCCAGCCGTAGTCCTCGGCGTACAGCGCGCCGTGCCGCTCGATCACCCAGCCGATGTCGCCCGGCCGCGGCGGGCGCAGGATGTAGGGGGCGCGGCGCGGCGGCGGGTCGCCCATCAGCTCCTCGATGGTGCGCATCGCGGCGACGAGGCGGTCCTGATCGGCCGTGCCCAGGCGGCCGAGCATGGCGCCGATCTCCTGGCGGGAGCGCGCGTTGAGATCGGCGAAGGCCTCCAGCCCCTCCGGCGTCAGTGTCAGGATGTTCTGGCGCGCGTCGGTCTCCGACGGCTGCCGGGTGATCAGCCCGCGCTGTTCGAACCCGCGCAGGATGCGGCTGAGATAACCGGGGTCGAGGCCCAGCTCCTCGCTCAGCTCGTTGGCGGTGGTGCGCTCGTGGTGCGCCAGCTCGTAGATCACCCGCGCCTCGGCGAGCGAGAAGGGGCTGTCGAGCAGCCCTTCGTGCAGAACGCCGACCTTGCGCGTGTAGAACCGGCTGAACCGGCGCACCGCCTCGATCCTCTGCACCGCCTCCTGATCCGACATGACAACCGACCTCCGAACGGGACAAACGATGTTTGACACTGTCAATTAATTGCTTGCCTCCGTCAATGGAAAGCCGAACGTGCCCGCCCCTTGACAGGCCCTTCCAAGTCTGGCCTTGAAAGGGCCGTACACAAAAGGGAGGCGGGCGGCGATGCGGGCGGTGCTCTGCGAGGGGTTCGGCGAGCCGGCGGCGGTGCTGCGGCTGCGCGACGTCGCGGAGCCGGCGCCCGCCCCCGGTGAGGTGCTCGTGCGTGCCGCCGCGCGCTCCGTCAACCCGTCCGACCTGCTCACCGTCCGCGGCGTCTACGCGCGCCACACCCGGTTGCCGCTGGTGCCGGGGTTCGAGGCGGTGGGCACGGTCGTGGCCGTGGGTCCCGGCGTACCGGCCGGCATGGTCGGGCACCGTGTGCTGCCACTGAAGGGGGCGGGCACGTGGCAGGAACTGGTCACCGCGCCGGCCGAATGGCTCGTCGATGTCCCGGCGGAGGTGCCGGACGCGGTGGCGACGCAGCTCTACATCAACCCGATCTCCGTCCTGCGCATGCTGACTGTCGAGCTGAGCCTGCGGCCCGGCGATGTGGTGGTGGTGAACGCCGCCGGCTCGGCCTGCGGGCGGATCGCCGCGCAACTCGCGCGCGAGCTGGACCTGCGCCTGCTGGCGGTGACGCGCAGCGACGCCTACACCGACGAACTGCTGATGCTGGGCGCCACGGCAGTGGTGAACGCCGGACGGGAGGATGTGGCCGCCGCCGTGCACGGGCTGACGGACGGGCGCGGCGCGCGGGCGGCGCTGGACGCCATCGGCGGCGCGGCCGGCGAAGCGCTGGTGGACCTGCTGGAGCCGGGCGGCACGCTGGTGTCCTACGGGCTCCTGTCGGGGGCGCTGCTGCCCGTCGATCTGCCGGCCGCCAAGGCGCGCGGCGTGGCGGTGCGCAGCTTTTGGTTGCGCCCATGGACGGAAACCTGCACACAGGCGGAATGGCGCGCGGCCTTCCGCGCGATCATCGACCGCGTCGTCTCCGGCACGCTTGTGTTGCCGGTCGGCGGCGCGTACGACCTCGCCGAGATGGCGGACGCCGCGCGCGCCGCCGAGGCATCCGGCCGGATCGGCAAGATCGTGCTGACCGGCTGATCGGTCTTACTTGGAGAGCATAGCCCGATGCTGAGCACCCGCGACATCGTCCACTGCGCCCTGTTCGCCGCCGTCGTGGCGGCCTTGGGTCTGCTGCCGCCGATCCCGCTCGGCTTCATCCCCGTGCCGATCACGGCGCAAACGCTGGGCGTCATGCTGGCCGGCGCGCTTCTGGGCGCCAGGCGCGGCGGGCTGGCGCTGGTGCTGTTCGTGCTGCTGGTGGCGGCGGGGCTGCCGCTGCTGGCTGGCGGGCGCGGCGGCATGGGCGCCATCCTTGGGCCGACCGGCGGCTTTGCGCTGGGCTTCATCCCCGGTGCCTTCGTGGTCGGCCTGCTGACGGAGCGGCTGCACGGCCGGGGCGGCGTGCTGGGCCAGTTCGCAGCCTGCATGCTGGGCGGCATCGGCGTGATCTACGCCTGCGGCATTCCCTGGCTGTCGATCGTCGCCGGCATGCCGATCGAAAAGGCGGCCATGGCCTCCATGGCGTTCGTGCCGGGCGACCTGATCAAGGCCGGCATCGCCGCCTTCGTCGCCGCCACGGTGCGCCGCGCCTACCCGGCCATCGCGGTGCGGGGATGACGAGTCCGGCGCCGCTCGCCGCGCTCTTCGTGGCGGCGGCGCTGGCCCGCCCGGACAAGCCGGCCCTGCGCGTCGGCGCGCAGGCGCTGACTTACGGCGCGCTGATGGAGGCGGCGCGGCGTGTGGCGGCCGGAGTGGCGGCGCTTCCCGGCGCGTCGCCGCGCGTCGCCGTGCAACTCGGCAACCGGGCGGAATTCCTGGAAATCTTCCTGGGCACGGTGCTGGCCGGCGGCACCGTGGCTCTGCTCGACCCGAAGTGGAGTGCGGCGCAGCGGCAGGCGGCGCTGGGCCTCGTTCAGCCGGCCGCCCTGTTCGACGATCCCGACGCCTACCGCGCATGGCGCGACACCCAGCCGGCCGGCGAACCGTTCGCCAGCGTCGGCCCCGAGACGCCGTTCCTGATCGGCTTCACCTCCGGCACCACGGGGCGGCCGAAGGCCTTCATCCGTTCGCAAGCCTCCTGGGTCGCCACGCTGGAAGCCAGCCGCGCCGAGTTCGCCATCGGCCCTGACGACGGCATCCTGGTGCCGGGGCCGCTGGTGCACGGGCTGGGTCTCTACGCGGCGGTGGAAGGGCTGGCGGCCGGGGCCGTGGTGCACGTGCTGTCCCGCTTCGACGCCGCCGCGGCGCTGGACGCGCTGGAAGAACACGCCCTGACCACGCTGGTCGCCGTGCCGACCATGCTGGTGGCGCTGGTGGAGGAGGCGACGCGGCGCGGGCTGCGGCTGCCCGCCGTGCGCCGCGTCATCGCGTCCGGCGCCAAGCTCGCCCCGGCGGTGCACGAGCGGCTGGCCTCGGCGTTCCCGGAAGCCGGGGTGTTCGAATACTACGGCGCCTCCGAACTCAGCTTCGTCAGCGTCGCCCCCTCGCGCGAGGGGGTGCCCTTCGACAGCGTCGGCCGCGCCTTCCACGGCGTGGAACTGGAGATCCGCACCGCCGACGGCCGCCCGGCGCCGCGCGGCGAGGTCGGCGCGGTGTGGGTGCGCAGCGGCATGCTCAGCGCCGGCTACATCGGGCCAGCCGACGGCGTGGGTTTCCGCGCGGAGGGCGGCTGGGCCACCGTCGGCGACCGGGGCTGGATCGACGAGCACGGCTGGCTGCGGCTGATCGGGCGGGAAGGCGACATGCTGATCTCCGGCGGCCTCAACGTCTACCCGGCGGAGGTGGAGGGGGTCCTGCGCGCGCATCCCCTGGTGGCGGAGGCGGTGGTGCTGGGCCTGCCCGACCCGTACTGGGGCGACGCCGTCACCGCCGTGCTGTGGTGGCGCGGGGCGGAGCGGGCTTCCCCGGCCGAACTGCGCGCGTGGTGCCACACCCGGCTGGAGGGGTACAAATGCCCGCGCCGCGTCTTCGCCGCGCGCGACATGCCGCTGACCGGCAGCGGCAAGATCGCCCGCGCGCAGGTGCGCGCCTGGGCGCTGGCCGGCGATACGTCCCTGGAGGAGCTGGCATGAGCCGCGAACGTGCCGTCATCGTCGCCGCACGCCGCACGCCCGTGGGGCGCATCGGCGGCATCCTGCGCGAGATGGCCGTGGAGCGGCTTGCCGCCCCGGTGATCCGCGCCGTCCTGGCCGACGCCGGCCTGGATCCGGCGGAGGTGGACGACGTCATCCTCGGCAACGCGGTGGGGCCGGGCGGCAACGTGGCACGGCTGTCGGCGCTGGCGGCGGGGCTGCCGGTGCACGTGCCGGGCGTCACCGTGGACCGCCAGTGCGGCTCCGGCCTGGAGGCGATCAACCAGGCCGCGCGCCTGATCGAGGCCGGGGCGGGCGAGGTCTATCTGGCCGGCGGCGTCGAGAGCACGAGCACCGCCCCATGGCGCATTGCCAAGCCCGCCGGCGTGTACCGCACACCACGCTTCTACGACCGCGCCCGCATGGCGCCCGACGAAGTGGGCGACCCGGAGATGGGGGTGGCGGCGGAAAACGTGGCGCGGGCGTTCGGCATCACTCGCGAACGGCAGGACCTCTATGCGCTGAACAGCCATCACAAGGCCGTGGCGTCGCAGGCCACCGGCCGCTTCGCGCGGGAGATCGTGCCGCTGGACCTTCCCGGCGGCGGCATGGCGGAGCACGACGAGTGCCCGCGCGCCGACACATCGCCGGAGAAGCTCGCGCGGCTCAAGCCGGTGTTCGTGGAGGGCGGCACGGTGACGGCCGGTAACGCCTGCCCGGTCAACGACGGGGCGGCGGTCGTCGCCGTGGTGTCGGAGCGGCGCTTCCGCCAACTCGGCCTGTCGGCGGGCCTGCTGGTGGTGGATTCCACGGCGGCCGGCGTCGATCCCAACCTGCTGGGCACCGGGCCGGTGCCGGCGGTGCGCCGGCTGCTGGCCCGCAACCCGGCGCTGCACCTGGACGCCGTCGACCTCGTCGAGTTCAACGAGGCGTTCGCGTCGCAGGTGCTGGCCTGCCTCGACACGCTGGGCATCGCCGAGGAGCGGGTGAGCGTCGGCGGCGGCGCGCTGGCGCTCGGCCATCCCTACGGCGCGTCGGGTGCGATCCTGGTCACCCGCCTGTTCAGCGAGATGACCGCCCCGGACGCCGCTGCCCGGCGCGGGCTGGCCACGCTGGGCATCGGCGGCGGCCTGGGCTTGGCAACGCTGCTTGAGCGGATCTAGGCGGGCCGCGAAGTCCGCTTTCGAGGCTGGCTATGCCACCTCGATCACGATCTTGCCGAACGCGCCGCGGTCGAGGTGGGCGAGCGCGGCGGGAAGATCGGCGAAGCCGTAACGGCGGTCGATCACCGGCTTCAGCCCGACGCGGTCGACCGCCCGCACCAGATCCTCCTGCGCGCGGCGGTGGCCGACCAGGATGCCCTGGATGGTGGCCAATTTCAGCAGCACCGGCCCGACCGGAGCGGAGAGTTCCCACCCATCGAGGACGCCGATGACGGACACGCGCCCGCGCACCGCCACGGCATCGAGGGAGCGGGCGAGGTTCGTGCCGCCGACAACCTCCAGAACATGGTCGGCGCCGCGGTCGCCGGTCAGCCGATAGACCTCCGCGACCCAGTCGGACGTGCCGTTGTGGATCCCATGATCCGCGCCCAGCGCCATGGCGCGGGCCAGCTTGTCGGCGTTGCGCGAGGTGACGATGACCTGCGCGCCATGCGCCTTGGCGATCTGCAACCCGAACAGGGAGACGCCGCCGGTCCCGTGCACCAACACGGTTTCCCCCGCCTTCACGCCCCCCAGTTCGACGAGCGCTTGCCAGGCGGTCAGGCCGGCGACGGGCAGGGTGCTGGCCTGCGCGTCGTCCAGCGTCGCGGGGGCGGCCGTGAACCAGTCCGCCGGAAAGGCGACGTACTCGGCCAGCACGCCGGGATGGGTGCCGCCCAGCGTCTGGTAGGGCGGGAGCCGCGCGTTGCCGCCGGGCAGCCCGTCGGCCCATCCGGGGACGAAGGTGCTGATGACCCGGTCACCCGGCTTGAAGCGGGAGACGCCGGCGCCGACCGCCGCGACCACCCCCGCCATGTCCGACGCGGGGGAAAAGGGGAAGGTGATCGGCGGCTGCATCACGCCGTCGATGACCAGCTTGTCGCGGTAGTTCAACGACACCGCCGACACCCTGACCAGGACCTCCCCGGCGCCGGGGGCGGGGATCGGCGCCGTGTCGAACCTCAGGTGGTCGCGCCCGATCGCATCCATCGTCCAGCGCCGCATCGTCGTTCCCATGGCATTGTCTCCTCTTGAAGGCGTGGTTGCCTCGTGCTTCGAAAGGGAGACTAGCGTTGCCATTAGGGCGGCAGTGGCGGTATATGCTCCAAGGATTGTCGCCTGCAATTCTACAAAGACCGCCATGACCGAACGCCTGACCGGCCTGTCCGTCTTCGTCGAAGCCGTTGAGGCCGGTGGCTTTTCCGCCGCCGCGGCCCGCCTCAACCTCTCCCGCTCAGCGGTCGGCAAGACGGTGGCGCGGCTGGAAGCCAGCCTGGGCGCGCGCCTCTTCCACCGCACGACCCGCAGCCAGAGCCTGACGGAGGACGGTCAGGTCTTCTACGAGCATTGCCTGCGGGCGCTGGAGGAGATCCGGGCCGGGGAAGCGATGCTGGAACGCGGCCGGCGGGAGGTGTCGGGCCGCCTGAGGGTCGCGGTGCCGGTGCTGTTCGGCCGCCGCTGCGTGGTTCCGATCCTGGCCGCGCTCGCCCGCCGGCATCCGCGGCTGGAACTGGACATCGGCTTCAGCGACCGGTTGGTCGATCTGCTGGAGGACGGCTACGATCTTGCCATCCGCAATGGCCCGCTCGGCGACTGGCCGGGGCTGATGGCCAAGCGGATCGGGCAGCAGCGCATGGTGGTCTGCGCGGCACCCGGCTATCTCGAGGCCCACGGCGCGCCGCACAGCCTGGAGGAGATTCCGCACCATGACGCGATCGCCTATGCGCGATCCGGGCGGGTGAAGCCCTGGTGCTTCCCGGTGCCCGGTGCCGCCGACATCGAGATCCTGCCGCGTGCGCGCTTGCGGTTCGACGATCTGGAGGCCATCGCCGATGCGGCCGTGGCCGGAATGGGCCTTGCCTGGCTGCCATGCTGGCTGGTTCGCGACCGGGTGCGGTCGGGCCAACTCGTTCCCGTTCTGAAGGATGTCCCGGCGACCGTCTTCCCCACCCACGCCGTCTGGCCGCAGTCCCCGCAGCTTCCGCTGCGGGTCCGTGCGGCCATCGACACGCTGGCGGAGGGGCTGCCAGGGGCGATCGAGCTGTAGCCGTCTTCCGCTCAGCGCGCCGACGTCGCGAAGACCATCAATTGCTCGGCGACGTTGTGGACCACGCTGGTCCAGTCGCCGGGACTGGGCTGACGGAACAGCCGCAGGGTCGGATACCACGGGGAGTCGTCGCGGCCGGTCAGCCAACGCCAGCAGCCGTCGAACCGGGACAGCACCCACACCGGCTTGCCAAGTGCACCCGCCAGATGCGCCACCGACGTGTCGACGGTGATCACGAGATCGAGGTTCATGATCAGCGCGGCAGTGTCCGCGAAGTCGCCCACTTCGCCCATGAGGTCGACGAGGTCGAGGCCGGGCGGCGGCGCGCGGAGCTGTTCCGCCGGCTCGCCCATCTGGAGGTTGTAGAAGGTCACGGCGTCGCCCGCCGCTGCCAGGGGGGCGAAAGCGGCCAGCGTCAGACTTCGCCGCCGGTCGGTGGCGTTGGCGCGCGGCGTGTGCCGGCGCGGGTCGCCCGACCACACCAGCCCGACCTTCGGCCGGCCGTCGTCGCCGCGCGGGTCGCTACGCCCGGCGGCCACGCGGGTGCGCCACGCCGCCACCGCCGCATCGTCGGCGTGCAGGTAGGGCACCGCCGCCGGGACCGTATCCTCCGTCGTGGCGAAGGCGCGCGGCAGGCTGAGCAGCGGGCAATGCAGGTCAAAGTCCGGGATCGGCTCGTTCAGCTCATACACGGCGGCCACGCCGGGCAGGCCGACCATCAGCCGCTTGAGCGCCTTCTGCACGGCCAGGACCACGCGCGCGCCACGGGATGCCACCAGCGGGGCGTAGCGCACGAAGTGCAGCGTGTCGCCGTGCCCCTGTTCGGCGTGCAGCAGGATCGACCGGCCGGCGAGATCCTCGCCGGTCCACAGCGGGTGGCGGAGGTTGGGCAGCGGAAGCTGGCCGGTGTGCCAGCGCCACTCGTACTCCTCCCACCCCTCCACCCAGCGCCCGGCCTTCAGCAGCACCAGGGACAGGTTGAAGTGGCCGTCGGCGTTCTCCGGGCTGCGCGCCAGCACGCACCGGAAATCGCTCTCCGCCTCCGCCAGCCGGCCGAGGTCAAGGTGCGTGATGCCCAGATTGTTGCGCGCGGACATGTGCTCCGGGGCCAGCGTCAGCGCCCGCTGGCAGGCCGTCTCCGCAAGCGCGTAGTCGGCGGCGCATCGCGCGTCGCTGCGCTGGACGTAGCCGAGGTTGGCGTAGGCGTCGGGGTGGTCGGGCTGGAGCGCCACCGCCCGCCGGTAGGACGCGCGGGCCGACACACCGTCGCCGATCTCCCATTGCGCGCTGCCCAGGTTGTTCCAGGGGTCCGGATAGCCCGGCCGCAAGGCGAGCGCCCGCCGGTAGGGCGTCTTCGCCTCGGCAAAGCGGCGCGCGCCGATCAACGCGCTGCCCAGGTTGTTGAAGGCCTCGGCGAAATCGGGGCGCAACGCCAGGGCCCGCCGGTAGGCGGCTACGGCGCGTCCGGTGTCTGGCCGCTTGATCAGGGTGTCGGCGTGCCGGCGCCACGCTTCCGCGTCGGTCGGGCGCAGCCGGACGTCGCGCGCCGTGGGGATCGCCGCCGCCGCCACCTCGCCCCGCGCCAGCGCCAGTCGTCCCAGGTGATCGAACGCCTCCGCGTCGTCGGGCTTCAAGGCCAGAACGCGCGCCCAGGCCACGCGCGCCGCCGCCAGGCGCCCCAGGTCGAAGACGGCGGCGGCCACGGCCTGCGCCGCGTCCAGCCGGTCGGGCGCCAGACGGATGGCGCGGTTCCCGCAGGCGAGCGCCGGCGCCGGGCGTCCCTGCTGGCGGTGCAGCTTGGCAAGATTGATGTGCGGCTCGGCGTAGCCGGGATGCAGCGCCACCGCCCGTCGCGCGGACGCCGCGGCCCAACCGAGGTCGCCGCGCGTCCGCCCGATCTCCGCGTTCGTGTTGTGGTAGATCGCCGCTTCGCCGTTGACGCGCACAGCGCGGCTAACCAGCCGCCCCGCCGCCGGGACGTCTCCGCGCTGCAGCGCCGCCAGCCCGAGCAGGTGCAGGGCGTCGCCGTGGCCGGGATCGATGACGAGGGACCGCCGGTAGAAGGCGCCAGCTTCCGCCGGGCGCCCGGCGCGATGCGCCTCCAGGGCTCGTGCGACGAGCCCGGCCGGATCAAGCCGCAAGGCGGCGTTTTCGCTCATGGGATCAGACGAGGATGATCCAGTCGCTGGTGATCTGGCTCACCGCGAGGCCCTTCAGCGTCAGCTCGTCGCCGGTGCTGAGGCGGATGACGGCGTCGCCGTTCAGCGCCGAGGTCTTGGTGTAGGAGATGCTGCTCAGCAGCTCGATCCGATCGCCGGCCACGAAGCTGAAATCGCTCACCGTGTCGTTGCCGCTGCCGGGGCGGAACGAGAAGACGTCCGAGCCGGAGCCGCCGAACAGCAGATCGTTGTCGCGGTTGCCGGTCAGCCAGTCGTTGCCGTCGCCGCCGTAGATGGTGTCGGCGCCCTGGCCGCCGAAGATGGTGTCGTTGCTGACGTCGCCGTTGATGAAATCGTCGGCGAGGTTGCCGTAGATGAGATCCTCGTTGTCGCCGCCGAAGATCGAATCACTGGCTTGGCCGCCGAACAGCGTGTCCGCCCCGGACTCGCCGTACATCAGGTCCTGGTCCTGGTTACCGTACATCACGTCTTCGAGCGCGCCGCCGTACAGCGTGTCGTTGCCGGTGAAGCCGGCAAGAGAATCGCCGTAGTACCAGCCGTACAGAAGGTCGTTGCCGCTGAAGAGGTTACTTTCTTTGTACGATCCGGAAAACACGTCGCGCCATGCCGCCGCAACATCAGACAACGTCGACGCCGGCAAATTGTTGTTATAATTATACTCAATTTTGTTGATTGTGCCGGAAATGCTGCTGATGGCCGTATTCCCGGTGAAGGTGCCATAATATGCCTGAATGCTTTCCTGGCTGCCGATGATTTCCTTGACGACAACCTTGTCCGTGGAGAAAAGAATAACCGAATAGTGTGATGGATCGATGTTGTCCGTCGAAAGATTGTTCACGTGGTTCTGGCTGAGCGGCGTGACCGAAAGCTTCGCCATGAGGGTCTCCGACGGTGAACATTACACTGGGGAGGCTTATATCCGCGACGCCGAGTCCTGTCCAGCGATGCGGCGCAAAGCCGAATAAAGTTCCACCGCGAGGTGAGGCCTCGCGGTGCCGCCCGACATGCCGCCGGCGACCGGATCAGCCCGCGAGGCGGTTTTCGACGTGCTCGCAGATGTAGTGGTACAGGCAGATGTGCGCTTGCTGGATCAGCGGCGTGTGCCGCGACGGCACGTCGATCAGCAGGTCGCTGAGCGCGCGCAACCGCCCACCGCCTTCGCCGGTCATCGCCACGGTGGTCATGCCCTGGGCGCGCGCCGCCGTGAAGGCCGCGACCACGTTCGGTGAATTGCCGCTGGTGGAGAGGCCCAAAAGCACGCCGCCGGCCTGCCCGTACGCCTCGACCTGGCGGGCGAACACGGTCTCGTAGGAATAGTCGTTGGCCCAGGCGGTCAGCACCGCCGGGTTCGACGACAGGCAGATGGCGTTCAGCCCGCGTCGCTCCTTGAGGAAACGGCCGACCAGCTCTCCGGTGATGTGCTGCGCGTCCGACGCCGACCCGCCGTTGCCACACACCAGCAGCGGCTTGCCGGAGCCCAGCGCGTCGGCGATGCGCGCCACCGCCGTCTCGACGATGGTGGCGTCCAGCGCCTCCTGGGTCCGCTGCAGCACGGCGATGGACTCGTCGAGATAGCGGCTCAACATGGAGTGCTCCGGGTTACGATTCGGATGGACGGCGGCGGCAGAGTGGCAGGAGCCCGGCGGCGGTTCAACGGAAAATGGGGCCGAACGGGACGCAGGGCAGGGTTTCCGGTCAGCCGCAGAACGACAGGCAGTGCGCCGTGATGGCGTCGAGCACGCGGCTCGGACTGCGCTCCGCCAGGCGCCGGGCGATCACCCCCGCGTTGTGCCGGAAGTGCTCCGTCTCGACGAGGTGGGTCAGTGCCTGAATCACATGCGACGGCTCGAATTGCCCGCCCGAGCGCATGGAGACGGCGACCCGCATGCTGCCCAGCGCGTTGGCGTTGCCGCGCTGTTCCTGATGGCGCGGCACGACGAGCTGTGGCCGGCCGAGCGCCAGGACGGTCTCCACCGTGCCGACGCCGCCGTGGTGCACGATCACCCGGGCACGCCCCACCGCCTCGCGCATGGGTTGCGGCCGGTCGAGGATCGCCAGCCCGCGCTCGCGCCACGCCCGGATGTCCTGGGGTGCCGCGTCGCGCAGGTAGATGCGCCCCGTCCGCCCGCTCTGCGCCAGTCCGTCAAGCACCTTGACCGTGTGCGGGTAGGACAGCGACAGGTAGCCGAAGTAATCCTCCTCCGGCTCCTCCTCCAGCGGCGGCGGCAACTGCGTCAGCGTGCCGATCGCCGGTTGCTGCCGGTGCTTGCCATAGAAATCCAGCTCCGGCAGGGTGATGACGAACACGCCGCTGCCGGCCAGGATGGAAGGCGCGGTCGGCGGCACCGGCCGGCCGCGGCGGCGCTGCACCTCCTGCAGCGTCGCCAGGATCTTCGCCTCGTCGATGCGCGGCGGCGCGTCGCGGAAGGGCGGGAAGCGGTCCAATTCCGGCGGCGGCAGAACGAAGCCGTCACCGATGTTGACGACCGGCCGCACGCCGTACGCGGCCACGCACACTCCCGGAGCGTAGTCGGTGACGATCAGCGCCGGGTCGACCACGTCGATCAGGCCCTGCCACGCCGTCACCATCGGCAGCAGGCGGTGGACATCGGCGAATCCGACGGTCGCCAGAATGTCGCCGAAGGTGCTCATCGGTGCCTTTTCCTGGCCGCGTTCCACGGCGGGGATGGCGAAGGGGGCCTGAACGAAGGTGAAGCCTTCCGGCGCCAGGACGACGTGCGAGTTCTCCAGCGAACGCACCGCGAAAACGCAGTCGTGCCCCGCCTCGCGCAGGCGCCGGGCCACCGGCAGCAGGCGGGTCACGTGGCCGAAGCCGTCCCCCAGTTCCCAGGCAAGCAGAACCCGCGCCATCACCGTGTCTCCGTCTGCGCGGCGGCCCGCCGGGCTGCCACCTGTTCGCCCAGCGCCGCCGCCATCTCCGCCACAACGCCGTCCCAGTCGCCGGCGCGGCGCTGCCGGAACAGGCGCGCCGTCGGGTACCAGGGGCTGTCTTCGCGCCCCACCATCCAGCGCCAGTCGGGCGCATGGTGCAGGGCGACCCACACCGGACGCCCCAGAGCGCCGGCGAGGTGCGCCGTCGACGTGCAGGTCGAGATGACGAGGTCGAGCTGGCCCATCGCCACGGCCGTGTCGCGGAAATCGCCGATGCGGTCGCTGAGCCGTACCAGCTCCGGCGGGGCGTCGGCGAGGTCCTCCTCGCGCGGGCCCTTTTGCAGGCTGAACACCTGCACCCCCTCGACCGCGAGGAGCGGCAGGAAGTGCTTGAGCCGGGATGAGCGGGCGCGGTCGCCGCTGAACTGCGGGTTGCCGCCCCAGATGATGCCGACCTTGAACCGGGCGGGGTCCGCCTCTGGAATATCGAACCGTGCCTGTGGCGGAACCCGTACGTAGGGCACCGCGCGGGGGATGTCGTCCAGCGTCCCGTGGCCCAGCACCAGCGGCGCCGACAGGAGCGGCAGGTGCAGGTCGAACGGCGGCGGCGGGGCGAAGCGGGGAATGACGGCGTCGAACTCCGGCGCGCCCTCCAGCAGCGGGATCAGCGGTTCGTGGCTTTCCAGTATGACGCGGCCGCCCAGTGCCCTAATCTGCGGCAGGTAACGCAGGTACTGGAAGACGTCGCCCATACCCTGCTCGGTGTGGATGAGCAGGGTCTTGCCGGCGAATGGCCGGCCGTCCCACATCGGCTGGGCAAAGTCGCGCCGGCGCGACGGGAAGCCGTCGTAGCGCCAGCGCCACTCGTATTCGGCGAAGCCCTCGGCCATCTGCCCGTCGGCCAGCAGCGCCAGCGACAGATTCCAGTGGAACTGGGCGTTTTCCGGCTCGACGGCGAGGGCGTGGCGCAACGAGCGGATGGCGCCGTCGAGGTCTCCCATCTCCTTGAGCAGGTTCGACAGGTTGTAGAGCATGCCGGGATTGGCCGGTTCCATCGCCAGCCCGCGGGCGTAGACCGCGCGCGCCTCCTCCAGCCGGCCCATGCGCCGATAGAGCGCGCCGATGTTGGTGAACAGGAACGCCGGACGGCCGGCCCGCTCGGCGTAGCGCCGGTAGCCGCGCAGGCTTTCCTCCCACCGGTCCAGGCGCTGCAGGACATTGGCCAAGGCAAGCTGCACGTTGGCGTTGTCGGGATCGAGCTTGACCGCGAGGTCCAGCACCCGCGCAGCACGCTCCAGATCGCCAAGCTGCTCCAGGCATCGGCCGAGCGCGCCGATGGCCGGCGCATTGTGCGCCTGGAGGTTGACCGCCGCCTCCAGGTGCCGCACCGCGGCGCGGTAATTGCGCGCGTCGAACAGATCTATGCCGGCGATCAGGTGCAGGTCGGCGGAATTGCCGGCCTGCGCCAGTCCGGCGCTCAGCCGCGCCTCGAACAGCGTGCGGTCCTTCGCCGCCTGCGCCAACCGCACGCCCAGCACGTGCACCCGGGCAGGGAGCGGATGGCCGGCTGCCAGCAGGGGATCGATACGCGCGCGGGCGGCGCCGAGGTGACCGGCACGCCACTCCAGCTCGGCCAGACGGACGGTCAGCCCCGGATGGCCCGGGAACTGCGCCAGCGCCTTTTCCAGCATCGGCCGGCCTTCCGTCTGCCGCTGCGGTGCCGGCAAGCGGTCTACATGCGCGCACACCACCCAGGCGGACGCGAAACCGGGAGATTCGGGGAGGGACGGCGGTGCCGCGTTGACGGGCGGCTCAGAAATCGACAAGGCCATATTTCTTCAACCAGGCGAAGGTGCGCATCAGGCGGCGGCGGACGGGCAGCGGGTGGTTGCGCAGAAGATCCTCGACCCGTTTCGGGCCGGCCGCGAGTTCGGCCAGCAACGCATGAATGCCCTCGGGCGGGATCGTCGTGGCCCCGCCGAAGCGGTTCAGCGTTCCGACCAGCACGGTCTTCAGCCGCTCCGCCGCATCCGCTCCGGCAAGGCGGATCTCGTCGGTCCCCTTGATCAGACGGGTGGGATGGCGGCGGAACATGCTGAAGGGATCGGCGCGCAGGGGCGACGCAGGCTCGCCCGCGCGGCGCGGCGCGGTGTGGGGCGCGGTGCCACGCCGCCCGGCCAGCTCCGCCCACAATTGCTGGTAGGCACCGATGACGTGCCGCCAGTCGAAGACCGCAAGCGCCCGACGCCGCCCCGCCTCGCCCATGCGGCGGCGCAGACCGTCGTCGGCGGCGAGGCGTGCAACCGCTTCCGCGCAGGCGTCCACGTCCACCGCCGTCGCCAGGCATGCGGCGCCTATAAAGTGATCGTAGTTGTCCATTTCCAGCAGAAAGCGGTCGGACAGGTCTGCGCCGGAGAGCGGCGGCGGCGTCACCGTCGGGATGGTGAAGCCGGTTTCGCCATTGATCACCGTCTCCCGGTAGCCGTCCCAGTCGCTGACGATGCAGGGCAGCCCGGCGGCCATCGCCTCCACCGGCGTCAGGCCGAAACTCTCCTGGATGTTGTCGGACAGCGAGCAGAACAGGTCGGCGGCGAACCAGGAGGCGCGCGCCAGCTCGGCATCGGCGCCGTCCAGGATGTGCACGGACACGGACGGGCAGAAGCGCGGCACCGCGTCGCGGAATTCACGTTCGATGCCGGCGTTCGGGAACTGGCCGACGAGCATCAGGTGCAGCTTGCGCCCCGGACCCAGGCGCGCCTGGGCCCGCTCGAAGGCCATGAACATGGGCACCGGGTGCGCCTTGGCGTGAAAGACGAGGCGGCCGAGGAACAGCCCGGCCACGTCGCCCTCCGCCATGCCCAGCCGCGCGCGCAAGGCCCGCGCGGCCTCGTCCTCCGCCGGGCCGCGCTCGAACCCGGCGCAATCGACGCCCAGCGGGATGACCGGAAGCTGCGCGTTGCGCTTCGGCCGGGCCCCCACGCGCTCCTCCAGGTAGCTGGCGTAGCCGTCCAGCAGTTCCTCGACCGCCGCCCGCACGCTGTTCGTCGTGCAGATCAGCGCGTCCCATTCCTGCAGCGGCGCGGTCAGGAAGGCGCCGATGGCCTCCATGGCCCGTTCGGAGGACACGGTGTGGGTCACGCCGCACAGGCTGAAACCCCGCTCGTCAACGACGCGGCGATGCCACGCGATGTCGGCCAGACCGGGACCCGGCAGATACAGGCAGCCGGGCTCGGACAGCGCTCCGAGGTTGCCGACGTTCAGCCAGCGCGTCTCGCACGGGGCGCCCTTGAGCGCGGCGGTGCGCTCCCGGAAGTCGTCATAATGGGCGCGCGTGTTGGTGAAGCAGTGGAACGGCTCGACCCCGATGTGCTCGACGAAGCCCTTCAGGAAGCCGGCGCCGGCCGCGTGCCGCCCCTTGACCTGGGCGCGGGCGGCGTTGAACCCCTCGGGATGGTAATAAAGAGCGGCCGTCGCGCGAGGATAGGTGGGGGAGGAAGGATGATCCATGGAGTCCTGACGCGGGATCTGCTGGTTCGGGCAAGCCCAAACTGACGATGGCCCTTTTTACTCAAACCGGACGCAGAGCGCGAGCCTTTAAGGCCAGCCGCCAGCAGCGGCTCCGCCCTTGCGCAAGGATGAGAGAAAGGCGGCCGCTTGAGCCACGGCAGGAGCCCACGCGCCGGCTCGTGGTTGACGGAAGATGCGTATCGACGTGTACCAGTCGGTCGTCGGCCCTCTTCGCCAGCGCCAGTCGCCGTTGAATGGAAGCAGGAGCAGCGTTGGCACCCCCATGGCCCCTGCCAGATGGGCAACCGCGGAGTCGATGGTGACCACGGCGTCCAGGCCGGCGATCAACCCAGCGGTCTGCGCGAACGAGCCTGCGTCCGCCGCCAGATCGTCGAACCAGCGTATGCCTAAGGTGTCGAGCGCAACGCGTTCCTCCGCCGATGGCGTCGGTAGCAACGAACAGAGGGCGACCTCGCCCGGAATAGCCAACGGCGCCAGCAACTCAGGCGGAAGCGATTTGCCGGGAACGGCCGTCCGCCAGAAGACACCAACCCGCTGGCGTCCATCCGGTGGGAGGCGCTCCAGCCATCGGGCGCGAAGTCTCGGATCGGCGCGCAGGTACGGTCCATCCACGGCTATTCCCGGATCCGCGTCGCGCAGGGCGTGCGGCAAGCTCATGGCGAGGAGACGCCCGCCAACGGGAAGAACGGGGTGCGTCGGATTGACAAGCAGGTTGCCGATTGGCGCGAACGACTCAGCGACGAGCTTGGCCAGAGGGAACTTCAGCACGAAGACCACCTGCCCGCAAAGCGCCGCGGCTCGCGGCAGGAAGCGGGTGAAGGCAATGACGTCGCCGTAACCGCCTTCCCCGTAGACGACCAGTGCGCGGTCGGGCAGTTGTTGCCCGTCCCATGGCGTGTAGGACGGCGGGTAGTCCGTCGACCGTTGGAAGCGGACGTTGTTGGACCGCGCTTCCATCTCCTCCCAAGCCGCCCGGTCATCATGCCCGAAGCGAAACCGCAGCATTCCAAGCCGGTATTGCGCCAGATGCAGCTTCGGTGCACGACCGTGCACGTCTGTAAGGATTGCCAGTGCCCGCTCGTATCGCCCGAGATCCTCGTAGACGTTGGCAATGGTAACGCGGGTGCCGGCGTTATCCGGCGCGATAAGGTGCGTGCGCCGCAGGAGCCTCAGTGCAGCCGGCGCATTCCCCAGTTCACGCAACTGGACCGCGGCGTCATGATAGGCGCCGGCGTCCGCAGGATTCTCGGCCAAGGCGCGGAGCAGGTTGACGTTGAATGGGACAGAAGCATCCGCGTGCATCGAAAAGGCTTTCGGATCGTGCAGGGGCGTGTCCAAAGGGGAGTGCGCGGCCCTTCTGACATCACCCGCAGGACAAGCGCAACACCGTTGTTGCCGCCACTCGCCCCCGCCTGGGACATGCGCGATGTGGCAGGACCGTGACGCACTGTGCTAAACCCGCCCACACGTCACGTCCACGACCAGAAGGGATGTCTGCCTGCATGTCGGTGGCGCAGCAGAGCGCGGAACCGCCGGAACGCTGCCTGCCGCTGGCCGTGCAGCACCATCAGGCCGGGCGGCTGGCGGAAGCCGAAGCCCTGTACCGCCGCTACCTCTCCCGCTTTCCCGGCCATTCCGGCGCCCGTGCCAACCTGGGCGTGGCGTTGCGCGCGCTGGGCCGCCTGGACGAGGCGATCGCCTGGTACCGCTCGGCGCTGATCATCGACCCCGGCAATGGCGGCGTGCAGTACAACCTGGGCAACGCGTTGCGCGCCGCCGGGCGGCGGCGCGAGGCGGCCGCCTGCTTCCGCGCCGCCGCGCACCACCGGCCGGACAACGCCGAGGCGTTCAACAACCTGGGCATCACCCTGCGCGAGATGGGCGATCGGCGGCGCACGGCCATCCACTTCCGGCAGGCGCTGGCCCTTGCCCCCGACCATCCGGAGGCGCACAGCAACCTCGGCCTGGCGCTGACCGACGAGAGCCGCGACGCTGCGGCCACGGGCTGCTTTGCGCACGCCGTGCGGCTGCGTCCGGACCGGCATGACCTGCATTACAATCTGGCGGTGGCGCTGAAGGGGCAGGGGCGCGCGGCCGAGTGCCTGGACGCGCTGCGGCGTTGTGCCGCGCTGCGGCCCGAGCATGCCGAGGCGTGGTTCACCCGGGCCAACATCCTGCGCGAAGCCGAGCGGGCGGAGGACGCCCTGCCGTTCTTCCGCCGCGCGCTCGGCCTCGCCCCGGAACATCTGGAGGCGCGCAACAACCTGGGTCTTGCGCTGACCGGGCTGGGGCGGCTGGAAGAGGCGAAGGCGACCTTGCGGTGGGCGCTGGCGGTGCGTCCGGACTACGCGGAGGCGTTCAACAACCTGGGCGCCGCGCTGAAGGAGCAGGAGCGACTGGACGAGTCGGTGCGCAGCTTCGGCCATGCCCTGTCCGTCCGCCCGGATTTTCCGGAGGCGCACATCAACCTGGGCGTGGCGCTGAAGGCGCAGGGCCACATCGACGCCGCCATGGCGCACTACCGCCGCGCCATCGAGCCGGGCGCGGCACCGCCTTACGCCTATTACAACATGGGCAACGCCTTCCAGGCGCAGGGTGACCTGGACCGCGCCATCGCCAGCTTCCGCGAGGCGGTGGAGCGCGACGCGGAGTATGTGGACGCGCACTGGAATCTGTCGCTGGCGCAGCTCACGCACGGCGACTTCGACGAGGGCTGGCGCCGCTACGAGTGGCGCTGGCACAACAAGAACACGCCGCCGCGCGACTTTGCCCAGCCGCAATGGGCCGGCGAGGATATCGCCGGCCGGACGATCCTCCTGCACGCCGAGCAGGGGCTGGGCGACACGCTGCATTTCGTGCGTTACGCCCCGCTGGTGGCATCCCGCGGCGCCCGCGTGATCCTGGAGGTGCAGCCGCCGCTGGTACGCCTGTTCGCGCCCCTGACGGGGCAGGGGGTGGCGCAGGTCATCGCCAAGGGCGACCCGCTGCCCGCCTTTGACGTGCATTGTCCGCTGCTCAGCCTGCCGCTCGCCTTCGGCACGCGGCTGGAGACGATCCCGGCGGACATCCCCTACCTGCACCCCGACCCGCGCGACCTCGCGGCATGGCGCGAGCGCCTGCCGGACGGCGGGCCGCGGAAGGTGGGTCTGGTCTGGGCCGGCAACCCGCGCAAGGAGGTGCCCGGCGCCAACGCCGTCGACCGCCGCCGCTCCATCGCGCTCGGCCAGCTCGCACCGCTGGCCGGCACGCCGGGGGTGCGGTTCTACAGCCTGCAGAAGGGCGACGACGCGGCGGCACAGCTCCGCAACCCGCCGCCGGGGCTGGATCTGGTCGACCCGATGGAGCAGGTGGGCGACTTTGCCGACACGGCGGCGCTGGTCAGCCGGCTCGACCTCGTGATCGGGGTGGACACCTCGGTGATCCATCTGGCCGGCGGCCTGGGGCGGCCGGTGTGGGTGCTGTCCCGCTTCGACGGCTGCTGGCGCTGGCTGACGGATCGCGACGACAGCCCCTGGTACCCGAGCTTGCGCCTCTACCGGCAGGAAGAGCCTGGCAATTGGACGCCGGTGATCGCGCGGCTGGCGCGCGACCTGCGGGCCTGGGCGACGGGTGAGGGGGCGACCGCCTGACCGGGGGCTCCTCCGCGCCGCAAAAGCGCCCATCTTTACCGCCAGGGTCGGACGCCGACAGGCAACGACGCGGAGGGAACCTGTGAAGCGATTGTCGTGGATGGCCGCCTTCCTGCTGGCGGGCGGCGTGACCCTGCTGCTGTGGAGCGGGGCGCGGGTGCAGACGGCCGGTTCGGTGCCGACGTTCCGGCTGCCGATCGCCTGCACGCCGGGTTCCGACTGCTGGGTGCAGAACTACGTCGACGATGATCCTGGGCCGGAGCGCGCCGACTACACCTGCGGACGGCTGAGCTACGACGGCCACAAGGGCACCGATTTCCGCTTGGCCGACCGTCCGGCGCTGGAGCGCGGCGTGCCGGTGCTGGCCGCCGCCCCCGGCGTGGTGCGGGCGGTGCGCGACGGCATGGACGACGTCAACATCCGCAAGATCGGCCGGGAGGCTCTGCAGGGCCGCGACGCCGGCAACAGCGTGGTGATCGTGCACGGCGACGGCTGGGAAACCCAGTATGCCCACATGAAGCGCGGCAGCGTCGCCGTGAAGGCCGGCGACCGGGTCGAGGCGGGGCAAAAGCTCGGCCTCGTCGGGTTGTCCGGAAACACCGAGTTCCCGCACGTTCACTTCGAGGTGCGGCACAATGGAAAGACCGTCGACCCCTTCGTCGGTCCGGCGGAGGCGCCGCGCTGCGGCGGGCCGCGCGCGCCAATGTGGGCGGCGGACGTGGAGCCGGTTCTGGCCTACCGGCCGACCGCCGGGCTTGCCGCCGGCTTCGCGCCCGGTCCGGTGGAGACCGAGCGCGCGCGGGACGGTGCCTACGCCGCCGACACGCTGCCGCGCGACGCCGAGGCGCTGGTGTTCTGGGCCGACGTCATGGGCGTGCTGGCCGGCGACGAGACGCGCGTCGTCATCGAAGGGCCGGGCGGCGCCGTGTTCGACCAGCGCACGCCGATCAAGGACAGCCGGGTGGCGTGGTTCGCCTTCGCCGGGCGCAAGCGTCCGCCGGGCGGCTGGCCGGCCGGCGCCTACACGGGCCGATTCACCCTGACGCGCGCCGGCGAAACGGTGGTGGACCTGACGCGCCGCGTCACCCTTCGATAATCCGCCCCTACCCCGAAGGCGCATGGGCGGCGGCGGCGGCGGGCCTTATGTTCTTCGCCGCCACAGGCGTGCACGCACGGACAAAAACGGAAAGAGTCCCCATGAGCCCTCGCGACGTCGTCCTGGTCACCGGCGGGGCCGGTTACATCGGCAGCCACGCCGTGCTCGCGCTGAGGGCGGCGGGCATCGGCGTGGTCGTTCTGGATGATCTCTCCACCGGCCGGCGCGCCGCCGTTCCAGACGGCGTGCCCTTCGTGCAGGGCAGCGCGGGCGACGCAGGGCTGGTGGCGGACACCATCGAGCGGCACGGCGTCGACGCGATCATGCATTTCGCCGGGTCCATCGTCGTGCCGGAGTCGGTGGAGAAGCCGCTCGCCTACTACCGCAACAACACGGTCAACAGCCACGCGCTGATCGAGACGGCGGTGCGCTGCGGTGTGGAGCGCTTCGTCTTCTCCTCCACCGCCGCCGTCTACGGCATGCCGGACACGCTGCCGGTGGCGGAGGATTCGCCGACGCGCCCGATCAACCCCTATGGCGCCTCCAAGCTGATGACCGAGACGATGCTGCGCGACACGGGTGCGGCGCACGGGCTGCGCTATGGCATCCTGCGCTACTTCAACGTGGCCGGCGCCGATCCGGAGGGGCGGTCGGGGCAGTGCGGCAAGGCGGCCACACACCTCATCAAGATCGCCGCCCAGGTGGTGACCGGCCAGCGGCGGGACATGACTGTCCACGGCGACGACTACGACACGCCGGACGGCACCTGCGTGCGCGACTACATCCACGTCAGCGACCTGGCCGACGCGCACGTCCGGCTGATCCAGCATCTGGCGGGGGGCGGCGAGAGCGTGACGTTGAATTGTGGCTATGGCCGCGGCTATTCGGTGCGCGAGGTGCTGGCCGCCGTCGAGCGCGCCACCGGCCGGCCGCTGCCGGCGCACACCGGGCCGCGCCGGGCCGGCGACCCGCCGGCATTGGTGGCGGGAGCGGAACGCATCCGGGCCGTGCTCGGCTGGCAGCCCCGCCACGAGGACCTCGACCTCATCGTCCGCAGCGCACTGGAGTGGGAGCGCAAGGTCGCCGACGGGACGGTGTAGAGTGCCTGTTCGGCGGTGACATCCCCACCCCGGTCGCGCTATATGGACGGCGCTTCGCAGTCGCCGGAAGGGAGCCTCGCCGTGGCGCGCCAGAGCTTTTACGCCGTCTACGTCCTGTTCAAGACCGAGGAGGAGGCCGCCGCCTGGGAAGCCGGCCTGCCGCCGCAGCCGGCGGACGCCACCGCGGGGTGGGAGGTGCTGTCCTCCACGGCGCTGCGCGACGACCGGGGCGGCTACTTCGAGGGCGTGTTCCGTAAGGTCAGCGGCCTGGACGCCGACACCATCGCGACCATCGTCCGCGCCGCGCCCGAGCGCTGTTTCGAGCCGCGCAAGGACGGCTTCGTATGGCCCGATATGGCGGGCTTGGCCAAAGGCAAGCCGGAAAAGTTCGCCAAGGGCTACGTGACCCAGGCCGAGGGCGAGGAACTGACCGGCGGGGTTGGCATCCTGGGCGTCGGCGGCGGCGGCGAGATTTGAGGCCATCCGCTCACAGCTTCACGAAGTGGCTGTACGCGGCCATGGTGCAGCCGAATTTGCGCTCGCTTCAAATGTGGGGCAGTCGGTCCGATGCTCGGCAGGATAACGGTCGAGCGCCTCCCACGGACCGGGCCCGTGTTGCGCGACGTCCGCGGTTCGCCGCTGTCGGCGAAGAACAGAGCGGAGCACGAGCCGGGTACCCGGCTCGATCACCCACTGCACTCCGCGCTGGAGGATGATCTCCTGATGGTTCCACATGTCGGACGGCATGCTTGAGCGTGCACACGCCGCACAAGCCCATGGCCTTCCAGATGTTGTTCTCGTGAAACCTGCGTAGCCTATGCCTGGCCGACGTCCGTTATCGGCCTCTCCGTTCATCGCGGCTTATGGCCGGCCACGCGCATGTCGCGCGGTTCGCCCATCTTGAACTGTGCCGGTTCGCGCCGAAGATCGGCCAGCCCGGCCTCGGCCATCACCTGCATCAGCGTTTCCGGCGTGTAGCCCCATCGGTGAACCATCAGGGGATCGCGCCACTGAGGATCGCCGTAGAACACCCACATGCTGTGCTGTCCGCGCGCGTCGGGCTGGGCGAAGGTGTCGGGATCCTTGAGGAACTGCTCGCACGCCGTGCGCAGGTTCGGGCACTCCAGCACCATGCGCCCGCCGGGCTTGAGGACGCGCACCCACTCGCGGAGTATGTCGACCACCTCCCAGCGCCAGAAATGCTCGACCACATGCACCGCGAGGATCTCGTCGGCGCTGCTATCGGCGAAGGGCGTCAGGTGGTGCAGGTCGCACAGCACATCCGGCCGGACCCCGGCCCGGCTCTCGGCGATATCCACGTTGACGTAGCCGGGCAGCAGCTTGTCCCCGCAGCCGAGGTTGAGACGCACCGCCGCGGGCGCTGGCGCGGCGCTTCGGGTCCGCGGCTCGACGCGGGTGAGCACCGCGTCCCAGGCGCGCGCCGCTGCCTCCGGCATGGCGGTTTCCTCCACGGCCGCCTGTCCGGCGGCGATGCGCGCTGGCAGCTCCGCCCAATGGTCGAGCGCCCAGCGCAGCCCGTCCACCAGCGATTCCGTGACGATGGCGCTGTTCGCGAACGGGCGATAGCTGCGCAGCGGGTGCGCCACCGGCATCCGGCCGGCCCACAGCGCCTCCTGGAGGCGGTTCGCCGACTTTACCGTGACGTTCGGCTCGTCGGATGAAGGGAGCAGCACGAACTGGCAGCCAGCCAGCCCGGCCTCCACCGCGTCGGGCGACCACGGCGTCAGCGCCGTGTGCAACGGCCCGTCCGTGCTGGCCAGCACGGACGCCAGTTCCGGCGTGGCGTCGGACACCACGCTGAGCGCGCACTGCCGCTCGCGCGTGAAGCCGGCCAGCGCCGGCAGCGCCGCCAGAAGCGGGCCGGCGTTCTCGCTGCGCCCGAACCACAGCAGGCGCAAGGTCTCGGGTGGAGTGGCCGGGATCGCCGGCTCGTGGCGCGGCAATTCCACACAGTCAGGCACGCAGGCCGCCGGAACGCCGGCCGTGTTGCGAACCAGATCGGCCAGCGCTTCCGAGGACGCCGTAACGAGATCGGCGCGCTCCAGCATGGCGGGGTAATGGTCTTTCAACTGTGGCAGAGCGAAGACGTTGTCGCACACATCGACGACGACCCGCTTGCCCCGCGCGCGCAGTTCGTCGAGCACGGCGCTGAGATCGAGGAACGCCTTGTGGACGACATACAGGTCGGCGTCGAGGAACGTGCCTTGCCGCATGGCGTCGGGAATGTCCTCCATCGGCACGACCTTCACCTTGTGCCCGAGGCGCGCCAGGAAGGGCGCCGGCTCCAGCGCGCGCAGACGCACGCTCGCCAGGGGCGAGAAGAGCTTTCCCCGGTACTTGGCAAAGGGCTTGGGAGCCAGATGGTGGATGATCATGGCATCGTGCGCGAAAGGCTGGGGAACCCGCGCCAGAAGGCGAGCAATTCCCGCTCCTCGCGCTCGGCCGTGTAGCGGGCGGCGGTCGCACGGCCGGCGGCGATGCGTGCCCCGGCCGTGCCGTTCCGCACCGCCGTCAGGCAGGCGGCAAGCTGGCGGACGGCGCCGTCCAGGTCTTCGTCGCCGTCCACCCACCAGCCGTTCTCCGCACTGGCGTACTCGCGCCCGCCGTCGCCCAGGAAGCCGGTGACAGCGCAGCCGCTGGCCATAGCCTCCAGACCGGTCAGCCCGACGCCCTCCAGGCGCGCCAGCGACAGGAACACGGCCGATTCCCCCAGCACGCGGGCCACCAGTGCCTCGTCCGCGTCCTCCAGGACGGCCCAGCCGACATCGGCATGCTCCGGGTACCCGGCACGCAGCAGGTCGCGGATATAGTGCATTTCACGGGGCCGCTTGCGCGGAATCGCGGCGATGCGGAGCCGCTTGGCGCGCGGCCGGTACAGCGCCGGGTCGATGGCCAGATGCGCGGTCGCCACAGGCAGGCCGGGAAAGCGGCGGCGCAGAAAGGCGGTGATGACGTCGCCGGAAGTCAGCGCCGCCTCGATCCCGAAGTCCGAATAGTCGCGCGCGCCGTCGAGGCCGTAGGCGACATAAAAGTGGTTCTGGCAGAGCAGCACCTTGTGTGCCGGCGTGCGGACCACGCCGCGCAGGGTGAAGCGGCTGTCCTCGCCGATGACGATCACGTCGCGCGGGGACAGCACCACCTCGTCCACCGGCAGGATCGGCACGTCGGGGACGGCGAACCAGTTCGGCGGCTGGACCCGCTTGTGCACGATGGCCGCGTCGAAGCCGTTGCGGCGCAGCGTGTCGACATGGCGGTACGACACTTTGATGCCGCCCGCGATCCGGCTCTGCTCGCAATAATAGAGGATCCGTCCCATCCGCCGCGCTCCGCCGACACCCCTGAGCGATGAGATAGCATCCGTGCCGGCACTCGTCACGACCGAAAGCTCTATCCGCCGAGGCAAGACGAAGGCCGGAGTTGACAGGGATCCGTGTATCCTGCGACTACCCGGTCCGAACCGGCGCGGCGTGCGCCGGGAGCAAGAGCCTTGTTCGGGCAGAGGTTGTTATGAAGCAGGCTGCGCAACCGGGCGGTGGCATCGCGGTCGCCGCGGAAGACCCTGGCGCGCTGTTCCAGCAGGCGGTTGAACTGGCCCGCGCACACCGGGTGGACGAGGCGATCGCCCTTCTTGCCCGCGTCGTGTCGCTGATGCCCACGGACCCACGGCCCGCCTTCAGCCTGGGCCTGCTGCACCAGAACCGCGATCCGGCGGTGGCCGAGCGCTGGCTGCGCGAGGCGCTGAAGCGCGATCCCGAGCATGCAACGGCCCGTTTCACGCTGGGCGCCCTGCTCGGCGCCCAGCGCCGCGACCGCGAGGCGGCGGAGTGTTTTCGCGGCGTTCTGAAGCGCGCGCCGCACCATGCGGACAGCCACGCCAACCTTGCCACTCTGCTGTCCCGCCTGGGTGACGACGACGACGCGCGCTATCACCTGCACCGCGCGGTGGAGCTGAAGCCGGACGACGCCGCCAAACGCTACGCGCTGGCCGTGGCGCTGCACAAGACGCACCGCCTGGACGAGGCGGCGGAGCAGTTCCGCGCCGTGCTGCGGCTGCGCCCCGATGATCTGGACACGCTCTACAACCTGGGGGTCACGCTGCCGCCGCTGCGCCGCGAGGCGGAAGCGCTGGAGTGCTTCGAGCGCATCCTGGAACTGGACCCGCAGAACGTCGGCGGCACCTACCAGCTCGGCCGCCTGCTCATCACGCGGGGCCGCCCGCAGGAAGCCGTGGCGATCCTCAAGCGTGCGCACGCGTTGGAACCCGACCACGCCGAAGCGCTGCGCTATTTGGCGCGCGCCAGCACCATGGCCGGAGTGACGGCGCCCGAGGAGACGCTGGTGCGCCGCATCCTCGCCATCGATCCGGACGACGGCCGAGCGCGTCACCGCCTGGGCCAGATCGTGCGCGAC
The DNA here is from genome assembly GCA_035629155.1 of Azospirillum sp. Classification (GTDB taxonomy): domain Bacteria; phylum Pseudomonadota; class Alphaproteobacteria; order Azospirillales; family Azospirillaceae; genus Azospirillum. The sequence goes on from DASPIO010000279.1 coordinate 26,315, forward strand.
CGCGGCGAGACGGTGGAGGCGTTCGCGCATTTCGCCGCCGCCGCCGCCGACCGCGCGGTGCGGGAGGAGGCGCTGGCGGCGCTGCGCAAGCTGGCGATCGAACTCGACCGGCGGGCGGAATACCTGGAACTGGCGAAGAAATTCCCCTCCACCTACCAGCTCTGGCTCGACGAGCACCACGAACTGGACGAGGAGGACCGCCCGGCCATCGCCGCGCGGATCGCCGGCATGGCCGTGCACCCGCGGTTCTCGGTCGTGCTACCGGTCTACAACCCGGTGCCGGAATTCCTGGACGCCGCCATCCGCTCAGTGCGCGGCCAGATCTACCCGCACTGGGAACTGTGCATCGCCGACGACGCCTCGACCGATCCGGCCGTGCGCGCGCTGATCGAGCGCCACATGGCCGAGGAGCCGCGCATCAAGGCGGTGTTCCGCACGGAGAACGGCCACATCGCCGCCGCCAGCAACAGCGGGCTGGAGATCGCGACCGGCACCCACATCGGCTTCCTCGATCACGACGACCTGTTGAGCGAGCACGCGCTGTACGTGATGGCCGAGGCGCTGAACCAGCACCCCGACGCCGAACTGGTCTACAGCGACCATGACCTCATCGACGAGTTCGGCACCCGCCACAACCCGTACTTCAAGGGTGGCTGGGACCTCGACCTGTTCTATGTGCACAACTACGTCTGCCACCTCGCCGTCTACCGGATGGACCGGGTGCGCGCCGTCGGCGGCTTCCGCCTGGGCACGCACGGCAGCCAGGACTGGGACCTGACGTTGCGCGTGATCGAACGGATCGACCCGCGGCACATTCACCGCGTCCCCTTCATCCTGTACCACTGGCGGGCCATCGCCGGCTCCACCGCCGCCGACCCGAACGCCAAGCCGTACAGCACCGTCGCCGCACTCCGCGCGCTGAAGGACCACTTCGAGCGCACCGGCGTGACCGCCACCGTGGAGGAGACGACGGCCGGCTACCGCGTGCGCCGCCCGCTGCCCGATCCCGCACCCCGCGTCAGCGTCATCGTGCCCACCAAGGACCGGCTGGACTTCCTGAAGCCCTGCATCGAGGGCGTGCTGGCCGGCACCGACTATCCGGGCGCGATCGAGGTGCTGATCGTCGACAACGGCAGCACCGATCCCGACACGCTGGCCTACATGGAATCGCTGGAACGCGCGGGCCGGGCCCGCGTGCAGCGGGCACCGGGGCCGTTCAACTACGCCGCGCTGAACAACGACGCGGTGGCGCTGACGACCGGCGCCATCCTGTGCTTCCTCAACAACGACACCGAGCCGCTGGAACGCGACTGGCTGAGCGAGATGGTCGCGCAGGCGGTTCGGCCGGAGGTGGGCGCCGTGGGCGCCAAGCTCTACTACCGCGACGGCACGGTGCAGCACACGGGCGTGGTCACCGGGCTGGGCGGCATCGCCGGGCACCACCACCTGGGCCTGACGCGCGACGATCCCGGCTATTATGCCCGTGCGCGGGCCATCCACGCGGCCTCCGCCGTGACCGGCGCCTGTCTGGTGATGCGGCGCGACGTGTTCGACGCCGTCGGCGGCTTCGATGCCGAGAATTTCCACGTCAACTTCAACGACGTCGACCTCTGCCTGAAGGTGAATGCGGCCGGCTACCGCGTGCTGATGAACCCGCACGCCGAGTTGCACCACTACGAATCCGCCTCGCGCGGCATCTACCTGACGCCGCACAAGAAGATACTGCTGGAGACCGAAGGCGACCGGCTGGCGGCCAAGTGGGGGCGGACGCTGCTGGAAGACCCGTTCTACAACCCCAACCTGTCGCTCAGCCACCCCTTCCATCTGGCCGCGGAGCCGCGCGTCGTCAAGCCGTGGGCACCGGAGGAAGGGGAACGGGTGTGGGCGGAGCTCTACGCCGTGCTCAAGCTCGCGCGCATGGGCAACGACACCTGACCGGGACGGAGGGGGCGGGCGATGGCCGACTATTATGCGCCGGGAAGCCTCAGCATTGCCTTCTACGACGTCATGAGCGCGGTGTGCCACCGGCACCTCGACGGTGACGTGGCGTTCTATGCCGGGCTCGCCGGTCCACCGCCGCGCGCCATCCTGGAGGCGGGGGTCGGCACCGGGCGGGTCGCGTGGGCGCTGGCCGGGCTGGGCTACGAAGTCACCGGCTTCGACCGCTCGCCCGACATGCTGGCCGCCGCGGAGCACAACCGGCCGGCGGAACTCGCCGCCCGGCTGGCGGTGGGGGACCTGACCAGCTTCGATTTCGGCCGCCGCTTCGACCTGGTCATCGCGCCCTTCTACGTCTTCAACCACCTGCACACCGACGACGCCCGCCGGACGGCGCTGGCGCGCCTGAACGCGCATCGGGCGGAGGGCGCGTGCATCGTGCTGCACCTCGCCGGTGCGGCGGTACTGGCCGCCGACATCCCGGAGGCGGCGCTGACCGCGCAACGGACCACCGTCCGCTTCGACGAGCACGACGCGCTGCTTCAGGTCCGCATCATCGGCCGCGAGGTCGACCGCGATCGGCAGATCTGTGCCCAGCGGGTTGAGTACGCGCTGCTCCACGCCGACGGGCGCGTGCTGCGGACCAGTGTGGAGACGCTGAGCTACGCCTGGATGACGGACGGCCAGCTGGCGGCCCTGCTCGATGCCACAGGGCTGCGCCTACTCGACCGCCGCAGCGGCTTTTCCGACGCGGAGGGCGTGGAGGACATCCTGGTCCTCGGCTGAGCGCGGGAGGTCGGGCTCCTCCTCGTACAGCGCGCGGTGCCGGCGGACGGATTCGGCGACGGTGACGGTGGCGGGGATGCGCGCCCGCAGCGCGTCCCAGAGATCCGGCTCGTCCAGCGCGCGTGCCAGCGTGGCGGCCAGGGCAGGGGACGAGCCGGCGGTGAAGTGCAGCCCGTTCATGCCGTCCGCCACCCGCTCGGCCATGCCGCCGATGTCGGAGCAGATGACCGGGCGCTTGTGGGCGAAGGACTCTTCGATGACCAGGGGCGCGTTCTCCCACCAGACCGACGGCATGACCACCCAGTCGACCTTGCGGATCAGCTCCGGTACACGGGCGGCGTCGTACAGCCCGTGCCAGCTCACCACGCCGGCCAGACGCTCCAGCTTCGCCTGGAAGCGTTCCTTGAACTCGTCGGTCTGAAACAGCATGCCGCCATGCAGATGCACGGCGAAATCGCGCCGCCCGGCGCGCACCAGCGCGTCCGCCGCGTCGAGGAGGACGTTGGCGCCCTTGTACAGGTTGATGTGACCAAAGAAGCCGAAGACGTTGCGCCGCCCCCCCGCGGGCAACGGGCGCGGCGGCGTGGGCTCCACGGGGGCGCGGCCGTTCGGCAGCACGGTGATGCGCTCCGCCTCCAGCCCCCACTCCACATAGCGCTGCTTCAGGAAACGGCTGGGCGCCACGAAGCGGTCGACCAGCGACAGCATGCCCTTGATGTGCCGCTCGCGCAGCGAGAACTTCCACGGGTCGGCGGACGGGAAGCAGCGGTGGCAGGCGTCGTGCGAGGCGCGCTCGCACAGCGAGTCGTCCGGCGCCGTCAGCATCGTGCCGTCGCGGTAGCAGATCGGGTAGTAGTCGTGCAGCGTGAAGACGATTTTCGCTTTGGGAAGCACCCGGCGCACCAGGAACAGCATCTCCACGCCGATCATCAGCGCGTGGTGGAAGTGCACGACGTCCGGCCGGAAGCTGGTCAGCAGACCTTCCATATCCGGCACGACGCCGCCGAGGTCGAGCTGGGAGAGAAAGAAGCGGTCGGCATGCCCGGTCCACAGCAGGATCTCGTCGGCCGAGCGGCCGACCGTCTGGAAGCGCGTGCCCGGCTTCGGGTCGCGCTGCTGGGCCATGGCGCAGCCGAGGAACATCGCCTCGACGTCGCGCTTGGCCTTCATCGCCCGGAACAACTCGTGCGCCACGATTTCCGTGCCGCCGGGGTGCAGGGCGGGGTGGTTGTGGCAGATGTAGAGGACGCGCAGCTTGGCCATTGGCGGTGTTCCTACTCCGCGGGCGGCGGGACGAGGTCGGTCAGCGCCGGGTAGGACCGCGCCATCACCGCCGCCATCAGGTCACGCCAGCGCCGGTCGTGGCGCCACTGGTTGTAGAGGTTGGCCGCCGTCTGCGTGTAGCCGGGGTGCAACTCGATCGACTGCCGTTCGTAATGGTAGAGCGCCGCCTCCGGTACGTAGGCGATCTCGTGTCCGGCCGCCCGCAGCTTGAGGCAGAGGTCGGAATCCTCGAAATCGCCGACCACGTACTCCTCGTCGAAACCGCCCAGTTCCTCGAACACCGCGCGCCGCACCAGCATGGTGGCGGCGGTCACGCCCGGCACCAGACGGGCGACGCCGGCCGGCGGGTAATCGCGCGGATAGCCCTTGTGGTAGTGGTGGTTGTACCAGCGGCCCTGAGCGTCGCGGTCGAAGTAGAGGCCGGCGTGCTGGAGCGAATCGTCGTCGAACAGCAGCTTCGGCCCGGCCATGGCGATGCGCGGGTGCGTCGCCAGAGCCGCCTGCAGCGGCGCCATCCAGCCGGGCGTCGCCGGCACCACGTCGGAGTTGACGAACAGCAGCGCCTCCGAACGCGCGGCGTCCGCCCCGGCGTTGCAGGCGGAGGAGAAGCCGAAGTTGCCGCTCATCACCACCAGCGTGGCGGGCAGACCGTAGAGGCGGGCGAGCATGCGCAGGAAATGCTCGACCTGGTCGCGCTGCTCGGGCGAATCGAGCACGTAGACGAGGTCCGCCCCGGCCATGGCGGGGTCGAGCGCGAAGGCGGCGAACTGGAAGCGCAGGTAGTCGAGGTTGCGGTAGAGCGGGATGACCAGAGACACGGCCGGCTTCTCCACCGGCGTTCCAATGGCGATCACCTCGGGTGCCTGCTTTTCCGCCAGCACCGCGCGCTGCAGCGCGGCCACGGGGGTGGCCAGCGTCTCCTCCATCACGCGCGGCGTCAGCCGCGACTGCGGCACCGCCCCGAGCACGTCGTCGCGCCCCTGTCGCGGAGTCGCGCCGCGCATGGGCGGCGCGACCTCCAGCACCCGGCCGGACCGCAGGACCACCTCGAACCGGTGCTGGAAGACGGGGTAGGGCGCGGCCGCACCGGGCACAAAGGTCGCGAAGCCTATGTTGGCGTCGGCGAGCGGATGCGGGCTGCCAGCGTAGGCAGGTTCCACGTCGGGCCGCGGAAAGCGGACCATCGGCGCGTCCAGCGTGCAGCGGGCGCCGTCGGGCGCCACGGCCACGATGCGCTCGACCGAGCCATAGGGATCGCGCAGCCAGCCCTTGGCGAACAGCCCCCCTGTGTCGTGGCTGAGCGCCACGTCGATGCCGGCACCTACCGGATCGGCTGGGTTGCGGACCTCGCGTGGCGGCATCGGCGCGCAGAGCTGCGCGTCGCGCAGCACCGCGGCGGCCGCCTGGGGCCGCGTCCGGTCGGTGGCCAGGGCGCGCATCACGTACCGGCGGGTTTCCGGGGACGGGCCGGCACGCCCATCGGCCAGCCAGTCGACGAGCCGGCGTGGAGCCGCCAGCGGGATGCGGCGGCAGCACACACCGGCCGTACCGAACACCACCAGCACCGTGGGCGGCCGGCCCGGCTCGTTGAGGCCGACAAGCAGGTCGAAGGCCAGTGCCCCGGCCGTACCGGTGCGCAGCACGGCTTCGAACGGGTTGCGCCAGAGCCGTGCCGCGCCCAGGACGACCACCGCCTCCACGGCGCCGAAACCGCGTGGCAGTGCGCCCTGGCAATGCACATAGCCGGGCGCCGCCGCGATCATGGCCGCCGGCGTGCCCGGCGAAGGAAAGAGCGCGTCGAGAACGGAACGGCAAGTCGCCACGTATTCCGAATCGGCCTGCTGCTGGAACAGCGCCGCAGCGCCGTCGAGCAGCGTCTTCAGCGTTCGCGCACAATCCTGCGGATCGATGTCGCGCAGCAGGTCCACCAGAGGCGTGACGCCATCCCCTTCGGGCGGGGCGATCACCGCCCGTGCCCGCGCCGCGCCATCGGCGCCGTTCAGCGTGAGCAGGCTGCCGCTGGCCGGCAGCGTCGGAGCGCGCGCGATGACGAGGACCCGATGCCCAGGACTTCTGCCGCCACCCTGGGCGTCGAATCGGGAAATCAGGTGCGGACGCTTGAGCGGCTGCCCGTCGACGACGGGCGAAAGCGGACCTTCAAGCGGCTGTGCCGTCCGGACGATGATGGCGGCGACGGCCGACGACAGACGCACCACGTGCGCGGTGCCCGGCGCGGTGTCTTCGTGCTGGGCCGAAAAGGCGGTTTCGAGCGTGGTCAAGGGATCGGAGCCAAAAAAAAGAGAGAGCCGTTTCCTTACTGCAGGGAACGGCTCTCTCCCATGTTCGAAAACGGTGATCAGCTGACGACGAAGAACCGGCTCGGGTCGCTCTGCAGATCGCTCAGCGTCAGGCCCTTGAGGGTCAGCGTCACCGAGTTGCCGGCGCCGAGGTCGATGACCACGTTGCCCGAGGTGTCCTGCGACAGGTGCGACACGACGTCCGACGCCTTGGTCAGCGTCAGGCCGTTGATGTTGCTGGCCAACTGGATGCGGTCGCCGGAGGTGAAGTCGAGCACCACGTCCTGGCCGCCGCTGCTGGAGATGACGAAGGTGTCGTTGCCCAGGTTGCCGGCCATCGAGTCGTTGCCGGCACCGCCGTAGACCACGTCGTCGCCCTGGCCGCCGAAGATCCAGTCGGCGCCCTGGCCGCCGAACAGCACGTCGTTGCCCTGGTTGCCGTACATCAGATCGTTGCCGAGTTCGCCGTACATCGTGTCGGCATCGCGCTGACCGTGCAGGATGTCCTGGTCCTGGCCGCCGAAGATGACGTCGTTGCCCTGGCCGCCGAACATGGTGTCGTCGCCCGTCGTGCTCGACACGGTGTCGTTGCCGAGTTCGCCGAACAGCATGTCGTTGCCCTGGCCGCCGCCGACGACGTCGTTGTCGGCGCCGCCGTAGTTCAGGTCGTCACCTTCGCCGCCGATGATCGAGTCCTGCCCCGCATTGCCGAACTGCGAGTCGTTGCCCGCGCCGCCTTCGAGCGTGGCGTTGCCGCTGCCGGCAATGACCAGGTCGCCGCCGGTCGAGCCGCTGACCTGGACCGGCACGTTGCTGGTCGAGTCGATGATGATCCTGTTGTTCGAGGTCGACAGCGTCACCGTGGCCGAGGTCTGGCCGGTGGTGGTCGGCAGCGTCACCCTCTGCAGCGCCTGTTCGGACAGGTTGATGTGATCAAGGATGTTCGAGATCACGTCCTTGTGGACCTGCGTGATGGTCTTGTTGGTGTCGATAATGCCGCCGGCAATCGTGGCCATGAGGGGTAACTCCTTCGCGTCGACTAAACCTTTGCGTCTATGTACCGTAAGCACCCCGAGGCGCAAAGGGGATTTCGCCAATGGCGTGCATTTGCCCCCCCGGCCCCGACAGGTTTGTGGCCATAAACTCACAGATTCGCGGCAAGTGGTGACGCCCCTTCCCGATCGGTCGTCGCCGTCGCCGCGAATCCTCCGGCGGACCCGTATTTTCAGCCCTTGTTTACCAGCTTGCGTGTACTGCCCATGGCGGACGGCGCCGGGCATGGCGGCGGCGCGGATGATGGCGCAAGGACGGACAGCATGGCCACTGTGAGCACGACGGCAACCAGCATCACGTCCGGTGCCGGCTCCGACACCCTGGTGATAACCGGAGGCGCCCTCACCGCGGCGTCGCTCACCACCATCACCGGCTACGCGGCGCTGCAGATCGACACCAACGCGGCACACGTGGTGACGCTGCCCGCCGCCATCGGTACCGCCGGATCGACCTTCACGCTGGCGGCCAACAGCACCATCGGCGTCAACGTCAGCGCCGTCGCCTTCATCACGACGAACATCAAGCTGAACGCCACCGCCTTTTCCGGCGACGACACGATCATCGGTGGCCCGGCGGACGACACCCTGTCCGGCGCCGCCGGGCGCGACAGCCTCGACGGCGGGGCCGGGGCCGGCAACGACATCGTCGACGGCGGGGCCGACAACGACCTCCTGCTCGGCGGGGCCGGCAACGATACGCTGTCCGGCGGCGCCGGATCCGACATCCTCTACGGCAATCGCGGCGCCGACGTGCTGTCGGGCGGCGACGGCAACGACACGCTGTTCGGCGGCCAGGACGCCGACGCCCTGTGGGGCGGCGAGGGGAACGACCTGCTCTACGGACACGCCGATGCCGACGTGCTGGCCGGCGAGGGCGGCAGCGACACGCTGTACGGCGGCCAGGGCACCGATGCCCTCACCGGCGGCGACGGCGACGACGTGCTGGTCGGCGAGATGGAAGCCGACACGCTCTCCGGCGGCGAAGGCGGCGACGTGCTGTACGGCAACCAGGGCATGGACCAGTTGCTCGGCGAAGGCGGTGCCGACACGCTGTTCGGCGGGCAGGACAACGACACCGTGCACGGCGACAACGGCGACGACCTGCTGTACGGCAACAACGGCGACGACGTCCTGCGCGGAGGGGCGGGCAACGACACGCTGTACGGCGGCCAGGGTGGCGACCAGATGTACGGCGACACCGGCGGCGACGTGCTGGTCGGCAACGCCGGCAACGACACGCTGACCGGATTCGCGGACGCCGACCGCTTCGTCTTCGGCGCCGGGCAGGGCGACGACGTGATCACCGACTTCGCCTTCAACGACGGTGACCGCATCCAGATCACGGCCGGCCTGTCGTACACGCTGAGCACGATCACGTCCGGCACGGTCGTGTCCTTCACCGGCGGCGGTTCGGTGACGCTGGTCGGCGTCGCCAAGGCGACCGTGACGTCGGAATGGTTCGTCACGGGAAGCTGAAGCGCCGGTTGCCGATGCGGGGCGGAATGGCCTAATAAGCCGCCATGCCGCCTGACATGTCCGCCGCCGGGATCCACGCCCGGGCCGTGAAGGCCCACCTGAACGGAGCGTCGCCCGCCGCCGAGGCCCTGTGCCGGCGGGTCATGGCCGAAGATCCCCTGCACGTCGGCGCGCTCTACCTGATGGGTGTGATCAGCCACCGGTCCGGCCGCCACGAACGGGCCTGCGTCCTGCTGCGCCGGGCAGCCGCCCTCGTCCCGGCAGACGGGCGCCCACACGCGGACCTCGGCTTGGCGCTGGGCGCGCTGGGACGCTCGGCCGAGGCCGCGGCGGCATTGCGCAACGCCGTGTGCGCGAAGCCGGACGATCATGTCACCGCATTCCAGCTCGCCCGGGCGCTCGCCATGCTGCGGGCGGACGACGACGTCGAACGCGCCTACCGCCGGGCCATGGTCCTCAACCCCCGGGATGCCGGCCTCGCTGTGGCGCTCGGGCACATTCTGCTTCGCAACGGCCGGCTGGGCGAGGCGTACGCGTGTTACGAACGCCGCTTCGAGGTGCGCGGCTATCCGGTGGAGCGTCCGCGTTTCGCGCAGCCGGAGTGGGATGGCGCGCCGCTGGACGGGCGGACGCTGCTGCTGTACGCCGAGCGTGACTTCGGCGACACCTTGCAGCACCTGCGCTTCGTCAATGCCGTGCCGAAGGCCGGCGGGCGCATCGTCGTGGAATGCCAGCCCGAACTGGCTGGGCTCGCCGCCGCCATGCCGGCTGTGGACGCGGTCGTCGTGCAAGGGCTCGAGCGCCCGCCGTTCGACGCGCACGCCGCGATCGTGGCGTTGCCCCGCTTCACCAACCCGACGGTCGAGTCCCTGGCCGCCGGCGTTCCATATCTGACGGCGCCGCCGCGCCGCGACGTCGTTGCGGCCAAGCCCGGCGTGTTGTCGGTGGGCCTGATCTGGGCCGGGCGCCCGGGGGCGAACCGCGCCTGCCCGCTGAACGCGCTGTCGCCTCTGCTCGGCGTCGAAGGGGCCGCGTTCCATTCCCTGCAGCTCGGCGAGGCGGCCGCGCAGATCGGCGCGCTGCCGGAGCCGGAAAGGCCGCGCGACCTCGCCCCATTCATCCGCACCTTCGCGGATACCGCCGGCATCATGGCGGCGCTCGACCTGGTGATCACCGTCGACACCGCGGCCGTGCACCTGGCGGGCGCGCTCGGCCGGCCGGCGTGGCTGCTGCTGGGGCGGCCGGGCGCCTATCGCTGGCAGATGGCGGGAGCCGGGCCGACGACGCCCTGGTACCCCACCGTCCGGCTGTTCCGCCAGCCCGCGCCGGGCGATTGGGAATCGCTCGGCCGCCGTGTCGCCAACGCCCTTGCCAGCGTGCTGGCCGGCCGGCGCACCGGCCGACGGACCTGAAAGAAGCCGCCGGCCCCGCCCAAACCCGTTGCAAGGAACGCTTGCGCTCTGGCATCAATACCGCGCCGCCCCACCGTTTTTACGATTTCCGGGTTCGTATCTTGATCCGTCCGTCCGCGTTCCTGCTGCCCACCGCGATCGGCCAGGCCGTCGCCCACCGTTTCGGCCGCGACCGGCTGTGCCGCCCCGTCGTCATCGGCGCCACCGGCGGGTCCGGCACGCGCGCCGTGCGCGCCGTGCTGGAGCGCGCCGGGGTGTTCATGGGCGCCAACGTCAACAACGTCGGCGACGCGATGGACTACGAGCCGCTGCTCGACGAACTGATCAACCAGATCCTCGACGAGACGCACTCGCTCGACTACGACGTCGGCCGCCTGTCGCCGCGCCTGCGCGAGCCGGCCATCGCGCGCCTGAAGGGGCAGATCCGCGTCTACCTGCAGGACCGGCCGCGCGCCGGCACCATGTGGGGCTGGAAGAACCCGCGCTCCATGTACATCCTGCCGCTGATCCACGCGGTGTTTCCCGAGGTGGTCTTCGTCCACGTCGTGCGCGACGGCCGCGACATGGCGATCTCGACCAACCAGTGGCAGTTCAGGAAGCACTACCACGCCATGTTCGGCCGGACGGCCAGCGAGGAGGAGGTGCCCGTCGCCTCCTGCGCGCTGTGGGGCCGCGCCAACCTGGGCGCGGCCGAATGGGGCGAGCGCATCCTGGGATCCCGCTACATCCGCCTGCGCCTGGAGGACCTCGTCACCGCGCCGGTGGAGACCACGACCGACCTGCTGCGGCGCCTCGACCTCGATCCGGCGCGTGCGGCGGACGCGGCGTCCGTCCTGGAGAAGCCGCCGTCGCTCTACCGCTGGCAGCGCCACCTGACGGAGGACACCGTCCGCCAGTTGGAAGAGGTGAGCGGCGAGGCGCTGCGCCGATTCGGCTACCCGCCGGCCAGCACGGCCCCGGCCGCCGCCGCGTGACCGCCGCCGCCGACGCCGCGCCGGCCGACGGTGCCGCCGTCAACCGCGCTTTGGTCGTGCTGGGCATGCACCGCAGCGGCACGTCGGCGCTGGCCGGCACCTTCCACAAGCTCGGGCTCGACTTCGGCAGCAACCTGATGCCGCCGGAGGAGGGGTCCAACGAGATGGGCTTCTGGGAGCACAACAGCATCGTGCCGATCCACGAGCGCGCGTTGCGCGCACTCGACTCGCACTGGAGCGACCCCGCCCCGCTGCCCGTCGGCTGGACCGAACGGCCGGAGATCCGCAACCTCGCGCGCGAGGTCGTCGCGGTGCTGCGCCACGACTTCGCCCGGCCCGGCGACTGGGGCATGAAGGACCCGCGGATGTGCCGGCTTCTGCCGCTGTGGCTGCCGCTGTTCGCTGAGGTCGGCGCGCGCCCCGTCTTCGTCGTCACCAGCCGGCATCCTTATGAAGTGGCGCGGTCGCTGGCCAAGCGCGACGGTATGACCCTGGACCGCTCCTACGAGCTGTGGTACCGCCACATGGCCGAGGCCGAGGCGTACAGCCGGGGCCATCCGCGCGTCTTCCTGCGCTACGAAGCGTTGCTGGCCGACTGGCGCGGTGCGGTCGGGCGGGCGCTGACAGTGCTGGACTTCCCCGCGCTGCTGGGCGGCATGGCGGCGCACGGGGCGGAGATCGACGCCTTCCTCACGCCGGCGTTGCGCCACAACGCCGCCGACGAGGCGCGTTTCCGCGCCGAGGCGCCCGATCACGTGCAACGCCTGCACGCGCGGTTCTCGGCAACGCCGCCGGGCGGCTGGGTCGGCCGCCTGATGCAACTCCTGCGTGGGCGTCCGTCGTTCGGCGGGTGACCGCGCCTTTTCGTTCCAAGGTGACGCATGACGCCCGCACGCACCATCCTCGTCCTCGCCGCGGACCCGGCGGACGCCGCCGGCATCGAGGCGCTGGCCGCCGACGTCCGGCCGTCGATCCCCTGGAACGTGATTCGCGGCGCCGACGGCGCGTCCGGGGACGCCATGCGCCGTGCCGATCTGGTGGTCGACCTCGCCGGTGGGGCCGAGGGCGGCAAGGTCCTGCGGCCCGCCGCCGGCTTGGCGCCGCCGTGCCTCTTCCGTCCGCTGCCCGAGGCGCCGAGCCGGGCGCTGGCGCGCATCCTGCTGGTGGTGGAGCCTGGCGGACCGCTGACCGTCGACGCCGTCGTGCAACTCGCCGGCGGGCTCGCCCGCCGCGCCGCCGTCACCCTGGGCACGCGCACGGCGGCGACCTTCCTTTCCTGGCCGGCGCTGGACCGCATCGCCGTGCGCGCCGTGGCCGGCGACGACGCCTGGCTGGACCTGCTGGCGCAGCACGATCTGGTGGTGACGGCCGACGCCGGGGTGGCGACGCTCGCCAACGCGCTGCTGAAGCCGGCCGTGCTGCTCGGCGGCGCCTCGCCTCTGCCGTTCGTTTTCAGCGCGGACGCCGCGACGCTGGACGCGGTGGTCGCCGGTCTGGATCTCCCCGATGCCATGCCCGGCCTCGTCAACTGGAAGCGGGCGCAGGGGGCGGAATGGCTGGCGGCGCTCGATTCTGCGATGAAGGCGCAGGGGCTGTGAACGCCATGCTGACGGTGCGCAGCCGCCACGGCGAAGCCCCGGCCGGGGCTGTGAGCGCCGTGCACAGCGGCAACATGGGCGACGTGATTTACGCCCTGCCGACGCTTGCGGCGCTGAAGGCCCGGCGGCTGGTGCTGAACGCCTGCCGTGACCCGGGAGTCGGCGGCCGTGTGCTCAGCCCGGGCATGGCCGGGTTTCTGGTGCCGCTGCTGCTGGCGCAGCCCGGCGTGGAGCAGGTGGACGTGGCCGAGGTGCCGGTGCGCCTCGCCCCCGGCTTCGGCGCGCGAGCCCGCAGCGAGGTGCTGAGCGAGGGCCTGCCGCTGGAGCACGTCCCGGCCGGGGCACTGGGGGTGGACCACGTGCTCGACCGCTTCCGCCTGCAGCCGCTCGACCGCCTGCACCTCGTGGATGCGCACGCGCGGGCTGTCGGCAAGCGTGTGAACGGGGCGCGGCCGTTCCTGCACCTGCCCGAACCGGTGGAACGGCGCTCCGACGCGCCCATCGTGCTGTCGTTGACACCGCGCTACCGCCACCAGCCGTGCGAGTTCTTCGCCGCCCTGCTGAAGGGCCTCGGCCCGGTGGTCATGGTCGGGCTGCCGGAGGACGCCGCGGTCTACGCCGGCATCGCCGGGGATCTGGTCACCGCGCGCGACGGGCTGGAACTGGCGCGGCTCATCGCCGGGGCGCGGGCCTTCGTCGGCGCGCCGTCGCTGCCCTACGCCATCGCCGAGGGGCTGAAGGTGCCGCGCCTCGTCGACGTGCCGGCCTTCCCGGCCAACGCCTTCCCGCTGGGGACCGACGGCTGGGCGATGCCGGCCAGCCTCCCTGCGGCGCGCCGCCTGCTGGAAGCGATGCTGGACGGGCGTGAGCGCGCCGTCCCGGTGGCCCTCGACGCCGCGCGTGACGCGCGGGTCGCCCCGGCGGCGGCTGCCATGGGTCGGGTCAAGGCGTACGTCCGCCTGGGTCCGCACTTCGCCGAACCACCGGCGGCGGTAACCGGCCTGGCGCTGGCGCCGGTGCCGCAGCGGGTTGAATTGGCGCTTCCACCGCAGGCGGAACCACCGCAAGCCATACGCTTCGACATCGGCGAACGCGTCGGGACGTTCGACGTGGTGGCGCTGCGACTGCTCGACACGCAAGGGCGCGAACTGTGGCGCCTGGACACCGGACCGGGCGACGGCGAGGCGGTGTTGCGCGCGCAGCCGCGCGGAAACCTTGCGTTCCAGACCGGTCCGGCCGGCCGGCCGCTGTGGGTGAACGTCGACGGCCACGCCTGGATCGAACTGCCGGTGCCGGCCGAACGCTTGGCCGCGGTGCGCGGCGGTGGCCGGCTGGTCGCCGACCTGCGGGCGCTGGCGCCGGAGGAAGTCACGGCGCTGCTCGCCGCCGCGGGGGCGGAGCGCGAGGCGGCGCGGGCCGGGCAGAAGGCCGCGCGCGCCGAGGCGGAGGCTGGGCGCGCCGAGGCGGAGGCCGCGCGGACCGCCTACGCCGAGACGCTCGCCGAGCGGGACCGGGCACGGGCGGACCACATGGCGGCGATGGCCGAGGTGCACTCGCTCACCGCCCAGCGCGACGCGCTGCACGCGCGCATCGAGGGGATCTACCGCTCGACGTCGTGGAAGGTCTCGGCCCCGTTGCGCATGGCCATGCGGCTGCTGCGCCGGGGCTGAGGCGCGACCCCGGCATCGAATCGCTTTGCTCCGGCGCGTCTTCGCGCTAAACCTGTGGCGCCCATCTTTCGAGGAACGAGATCATGGCAGAAGGTACCGTGGACTACTACGCGATGGTCGAGGAGGCGTGGCAGCTGAGCGACGCCGCTC
>DASPIO010000280.1:0-5305 GCA_035629155.1 Azospirillum sp.
GGAGGCGGTGGACGCCAAGCGGGCGCTGGTCGAACTGCCGCCGCTGATCAAGGGTTACCTGCGCCTGGGCGGCTTCATCGGCGACGGCGCGGTGATCGACCACCAGTTCAACACCACCGACGTCTGCATCGTGGTGAAGACGGACCTCGTCACCGACAAGTACGCCAAGCACTACGAGCGGCGCAGCCGCGACGCGCAGTCCGCCTGAGCCTGGAGCGGAGGCCGTCATGGGTTCGCCGGTCCTCGGCTTCGTCCGCCTCGTCGTCTATCTGCTGTGGACCGTGGTGCTGATCCCGGTGCAGGCGCTGGCCGTGGCGCTGCGCTGGCCGCTGCGGCACAGCCTGCCGCGCTTCTACCACGCCGTCTGCGCGCGCATCATCGGCATCGACGTGGTGGTGCGCGGCGAACCGGCGCGCGAGCGGCCGGTGCTGGTCGTCTCCAACCACTCTTCCTACCTGGACATCACGGTTCTGGGCGGCCTGATCCCCGGCTCCTTCGTCGCCAAGACGGAGGTGGCGGGCTGGCCCTTCTTCGGGCTGCTGGCCAAGCTGCAGGAGACGGTGTTCGTCGAGCGCAAGGCGCGCTCCGGCGCCGGGCGCCAGCGCGACGACCTGAAGGCGCGGCTGGAGGCCGGCGACATCCTGATCCTGTTCCCCGAGGGCACCTCGTCCGACGGCAACCGCACCCTGCCCTTCAAGACCGCGCTGTTCGCCGTGGCGGCGCTGCGCGTGGACGACAGGCCGCTGACCGTGCAGCCGGTGAGCGTGACCGCCACCCGCCTGGACGGCATCCCCATGGGGCTGGCCTTCCGCCCGCTGTACGCCTGGTACGGCGACATGGATCTGGCCCCGCACCTGTGGGAGGCGTTCAAGGCCGGCCGCATGACGGTGGAGGTGGAGTTCCACCCGCCCGTGACGATCGAGGGCTTCTCCAGCCGCAAGGCGCTGGCCGAACACTGCCAGACGGTGGTGGCGCAGGGCGTGGCAAGGGCGGTATCGGGACGGTCGCAGCCCGAAAGCGGCGCGCTCGCGGTCGCCAAGGCGTCGTCATAGTTGACTCGATCGGGCCACTCAGGACTTCACCGTCGAGGCGGTCGGGAGAACCGCCACCGAGCCGGGCGTCACGCTTCGGCAGCTCGAATGCCGAACAGGAAAAGCTCGACCTCCCGACGCAGGTGATCCGACTGCTGGGCCAGTCCCTTGGCCGCTCCCAGCACCTGGCCGGCGGACGCCCCGGTCTGCTCCGCGGCGTGGGTGACCTCGACGATGGTGCTGGACACCTCAGCCGTTCCCCGGGCCGCCTGCTGCACGTTGCGGGCGATTTCATTGGTCGCCGCGGTCTGTTCCTCGACGGCGCTGGCAATCGTGGTCGTCACCTCGTTGATCGACCCGATGGTCCGCCCGATGTCCTGAATTGCCGCGACGGCACCGCCCGTCACCTGTTGCATGGCGGTGATCTGGCCGGCGATCTCCTCGGTGGCCTTGGCCGTCTGGTTGGCCAGACTCTTCACCTCCGACGCCACCACGGCGAAGCCCTTGCCGGCTTCTCCGGCGCGCGCCGCCTCGATGGTGGCGTTCAGCGCCAGCAGGTTGGTCTGGCTGGCGATGTTGTTGATCAGGCTGACGACGTCACCAATCTTCTGCGCCGCTTCCGCAAGACTGCGGACCGTCACGTTCGTGACCTCCGCCTCATGCACGGCCTGGGCGGCGATGGCGCTCGACCGCGTAACCTGGGCAGAGATTTCCTGAAGCGTCGCGGCCATCTCCTCGCTGGCCGAAGCGACCGTCTGCACGTTGGCCGAGGTCTGTTCGGCCGCCGCGGCCGAGGCCGTGGCCTGCCGGTTGGTCTGTTCGGCGACGGCCGCCATGCTCTGAGCGGTGCCGTCGAGTTGCGTCGTTGCCTCGGTCACCGTTTTCAGGATCTGGACGACCCGTGCTTCAAACCCGTGAACGAGCCCATTGACCGCGACGGTCCGCTTCTCCTTGGCGGCCTGCTCCCTGGCTTGCTCCGCCGCCAGTCTTTCGGCTTCCAGGGCGTTGCGCTTGAACACCTCCACGGCGCGAGCCATGGCGCCGATCTCGTCGCGTTGGTCGCCATGGGGCACCTGGATCGACGTGTCGCCGCGGGCAAGGCAGGCCATTGTTTCCGTCAGGCGCACCGTCGGGTGCGCGATCATCCGCGCGATGCCCAGGCTGGCGCCGATGGTCAAGGCCGTGCCAAGGGCGAAGGCGACGCCATAGGTCAGGATGGCGTCGTCCACGACGCCGAAGATGTCGGCGACGACCTCCGTTCGCTGCGTGCGGAGGAGACCCGCGAGGCTGGTCAACTGAGCGGAGAGCTTTTTGAACTGCTCCTCCGCCTGGCCCATCAGCATGACGGCGTAGGCGGCATCCAGCTTCGCCATGTCCTTCACCTGGCCGGTTGCCTCGGCGTAGGTCTTCAACGTGGAAATCAAGCCGTCGGCCATGCGCCTGGCCTCGCCATCGCTACGGTCTTTCACCGCGGCCAGCGCCGCCGCGGCGCGGTTCAGATTGTTGGCGACCGATTGCCCGACGGCGTCCATGTGGGACTGGTCGGACTCGTTCGCGGCGATCGACGTCAGGCGGTAGAGGTCGGCCTGAGCGGCGGTCGCGGCCTCTCCGGCGGTGATTCCCTGCTGAAGCACCTCGAACACCACCGCGTCCAAGCGGCGGATGGAGGCTTCCTGGTCTCGGAGACTGACGATGCCCAAGACGCCCATGGCGACCATCGCGAGGACGGCCAGCGCCGGCGCGAACAGCATCTTGGTCCTCAGGGCGTAGTTTTTCATGCTCATCGTGCCTCGCTCCCCCGCTTTAAGCGGCGGAGCCACCAAGCTGCAGCCCCGCCATCTTCCCGGTCCAGCTAGCGACTACTTGTAGTAACCGACGCCGCACGTCACTCCTTTTGTCTTGATCACGTAGGCGGATTTTTGCTCGATTTTCTTGCTGACCGGGTTTACCCACTTGAAATCGACCCAGCCGCGGCCGTTTTTCTCGCCCATCTGAACAATTTCATAGTTCGGACGCTTCCCGTCCGGATCCTTGACGTCGAGAAGCTGCTGCCCAACGAGCTTCGCGTTGCCGCCGTGGGCGACGTTGGTTCCATCCGGACGGTAACAGAACACGTAAAGCTCTCCGTCCTTGAACGCGGTGCCGTTCGTGAAATCGTCGAACGCCTTCTCCTCGCCGGCGGAGAGAATGTGCGCGGAGGCACGCTCGGACATCGCCTGCGCCTGCTCGGCGGTGGCTCCGGCATGGGCGGCCCCGGAGAGCGCGACAACGGCGGTCCCGATCACGACTGGGAGAACGTGCTTCATGCTGCTCATCGGAGCCTCTCCATTTGGATGTTTTCGGGTCGAACCCAACGCGCTGCGGCTGACTGGGCGTCCGCAGCTTTATGCGCATTTATTGCGCATTCGAAATGCATATGAAGCATACGCCTAAGGGAACAGAGTGTAAATAGTTAAGTGTCATTTCAGATAGGACGCGCCGACATCCGGGACCGGAACGGCACCGCCAGTACGCTGCCGATGCGATCGGACCTGAAATCCTCCACCGACCCGGCGCGCATCACCGTCAATGCCGCGCCGGGCATCGGCGTCGCCGTGGTCTTCGGCCCGCCGGGCGTGATCGTGCCATTCCCCCGCACGTGCGGTTGACTCGATTCGGCGGGCGCGTGATACCATATGGAACCTCACGCGTGCCGGCGGACCCTGTCCGGCGCGCTTTTGTCATTTAGCGGGACATGAACGGCGCGGATATGGGTGCGGAAGGGAGCGGCGTGGGCAAGAAGCTCTTCATCAAGACCTGGGGCTGCCAGATGAACGTCTACGACTCCGCCCGCATGGCGGACGTCCTGGCGCCCCTGGGCTACCGGACGGCGGACGAGCCGGACGGCGCCGACATGGTGATCCTCAACACCTGCCACATCCGCGAGAAGGCCGCCGAGAAGGTGTTCTCCGAACTGGGCCGCCTGCGCACGCTGAAGGACCGCAAGGCCGACCAGGGCGAGCGCATGATCCTGGCCGTCGCCGGCTGTGTGGCGCAGGCCGAAGGCGAGGAGATCGTCGCCCGGGCACCCTACGTGGACATCGTCTTCGGCCCGCAGACCTATCACACCCTGCCGGAGATGGTGGCGCGCGCCCACCGCGCCGCCGGGGCCGTGCTGAACACCGACTTTCCGGCGGAATCCAAGTTCGACCACCTGCCGGACGACGCCGCCTCGCAGGGTGTCACCGCCTTCCTGGCGGTGCAGGAGGGTTGCGACAAGTTCTGCACCTTCTGCGTCGTGCCCTACACCCGTGGTGCGGAGTTCTCCCGCCCCGCGGCGCAGGTGATCGAGGAGGCGAAGCGGCTGGTCGCGGGCGGCACCCGTGAGATCAACCTGCTGGGCCAGAACGTCAACGCCTTCCACGGGGAAGCACCGGACGGCTCGACCTGGGGCCTCGCGCGTCTCATCCGCGAGCTGGCGGAGATCGACGGGCTGGAGCGCATCCGCTACACCACCTCGCACCCGCGCGACCTGGACGACGAGCTGATCCGCGTCCACGCCGAGGTGCCGCAACTGATGCCCTACCTGCACCTGCCGGTGCAGGCGGGATCGGACCGCATCCTGGCGGCGATGAACCGCAAGCACACGGCCGACCACTACCGCGCCCTGGTGGACAAGCTGCGCGCGGCGCGCCCCGACCTCGCGCTGTCCGGCGACTTCATCGTCGGCTTCCCCGGCGAGCGCGACGCGGACTTCGCCGAAACGCTGCGGCTGGTGAACGACGTGCGCTACGCCCAGGCGTACTCCTTCAAGTACTCGCCCCGCCCCGGCACGCCGGCCGCGGTGGACGACCAGCAGGTGCCCGAAGAGGTGAAGGCGGAGCGGCTGGCCGCCCTCCAGCAGCTTCTGGACTCGCACCAGCAGGCCTTCAACCAGGGCTTCGTCGGCAAGACGGTGCCGGTGCTGTTCGACCGCGCCGGCAAGCGGCCGGGGCAGCTTCTGGGCCGCAGCCCGTACATGCAGTCGGTCTATGTGGAGGGTGGCGAGCGCCTGATGGGCACCATCGCCGACGTCCACGTCGAGGCGGCGCACGTCAACAGCCTGGGCGGAACCATCGTCACCGGCGTTTACGAATCCAACAGTGCCGGTGCCACCGCCCGCCCCGCCATCCCATCCATGGAGGCACGCGCTTGAACGGCCCGTCCGAGCAGCGCATCGACCTACAGTTCGACGACAACCGTCTGCTGCCGATGCTCTATGGTCAGCACGACCAGCATCTGGCGCGCATCGAAAC
>DASPIO010000281.1:0-2707 GCA_035629155.1 Azospirillum sp.
CCCACGGCTGCATGGCGCCCAGCGTGTAGCAGCCGATGTCGCCGGCCACGATGATGTCGTTGCGCAGGCGCGACAGCACGGTGAACGGCGCCAGATGCGGGCAGCCCACGCACATGGTGGGCGGGCGCGGGAACACCTCGACCGCCGCGGTGCCCTTTGCCTCCGGCTCCGCCTCGCCCAGCAGGGCGCGCACGGCGCGCGTGACGATGGGGGCCGACAACTCGCCCATCACCGGCAGGATGTCCTTGCCGTGCGCCTTGATGCCGGCCGCCGCCAGTTCGCGCTCGACCAGCGGCTCGGTCTCCTCGACGACCACGAGCCGATCGACCGTCTTGGCGAAGGCGCGGATGCGCTCGATCGGCAGTGGGTAGGACAGGCCCAGGCGGAACAGCGGCGCGTCCGGGAACGCCTCGCGCGTCGCCAGCGCCGCCGTACCCGAGGAGATGAAGCCCACGCGCTTGTCCGACCCCGCCCACACCTCGGTGAAGGGGGCCGTCTCGGTGAAGGCGGTCAGCGCCTTGTCGCGCTCGAAGAAGGCCGGCAGGCGCCGCTTGGCGGTGGAAGGCACCAGCACCCAGCGGTTGGCGTCCGGCACGAAGCCGGTGGCCGGATGCTCCTCCCGCTCGCCCACCTCGCACACCGCCTTGACGTGGCAGATGCGCGTGGTCAGGCGCAGCAGCACCGGCACCTCGAACCGTTCGGAGATGGCGAACGCCTCGCGCGCCATGGCGTAGGCGTCCTGGCTGTCCACCGGCTCCAGCACGGGGATGTGCGCGAAGCGGCCCCAGTAGCGCGAATCCTGCTCGTTCTGCGACGACGACAGGCCAACGTCGTCGGCCACGGCGATGACCAGCCCGCCCTTCACGCCCGCCAGCGTCTGCGACATCAGCGCATCCGACGCCACGTTCAGGCCGACGTGCTTCATGGCGGCGAAGGCCCGCGCCCCCGACAGCGAGGCGCCAATGGCGACTTCCAGCGCCACCTTCTCGTTCACCGCCCAGTGGGCGTCGATGCCGTCATAGGTGGCGAGGCTCTCCAGGATCTCCGTGGACGGCGTGCCCGGATAGGCGGAGGCGACGAGGCATCCGGCTTCCCAAACGGCGCGCGCGATCGCCTCGTTGCCGGACAGCAGCAGCCGGCGAGGCGCCGGCACCGCGACAGTAGCGTTCAAAGGGCCCTCTCCTTCGGCAACACAATGTCCCCATTTCGGATGGGGAGTTGACTTTGTTACCGAACGAACGAAAGCCCCGTCAAGCAAGGCGATACAACTGGGCGCCTTTGTCGCGGGCGAACTGTATCGCGTTGCACCATGATCAGGCTCGGCCAATGGCCTCGACGCCGATCGCCTTGATGAAGGTCGCCGGATCGACGTTGCCGCCGCTCAGCACCACGGCCAGCGTGCGGCCCTGCGTCGGCAGCTTTCCCGCCAGAACGGCGGCCAGCGCCACCGCCCCGCCCGGCTCGATCACCAGCTTCAACACGGAGAAGGCGTAGGCCATCGCCGCGCTCACCTCCGCATCGGTCACCGACAGGCCGCCGGCCAGCAGGCGGCGGTTGACCGTGAAGGTCAACTCCCCCGGCGACGGCGTCAGCAGCGCGTCGCAAAACGATACCGCCCCCGCCTCGTTGCGCTGCCGCGCGCCCGCCGCCAGTGATCGGGCCGTGTCGTCGAACCCCGCGGGCTCGACGCTGTACAGCTCCGCCCGCGGCGCGTGGTGCTTGACGGCCGTGGCGAGCCCGGCCATCAGCCCGCCGCCGCTGCAGGGCGCCAGCACGGCGTCCGGCCGCGCCTCCAGCGCCTCGGCCTGCCGGGCCAGTTCCAACCCGACGGTGCCCTGCCCGGCCATGATGTGCGGGTCGTCGAAGGGCGGCACGGTCACGGCGCTACGCTCGCGCGCGATGCCCAGGGCGATGTCCTCGCGGCTCTCCGTCCAGCGGTCGTACAGCCGGATCTCCGCGCCGTAGCCGCGCGTGTTCTCGATCTTCAGCACCGGCGCGTCCGACGGCATGACAATGGTCGCCGGCATCCCCAGCATCTGCGCCGCCGCCGCCACGCCCTGCGCGTGGTTGCCCGACGACCACGCCACCACCCCGGCTTTCCTCTGTTCGGAGTCGAGCTGGCTCAGCCGGTTGTAGGCGCCGCGGAACTTGAAGGAGCCGGAGCGCTGCAGCGTCTCCGCCTTCAGCAGCACGCGCCCGCCGACGCGCGCGTTGAGTTGCGCGTTCTCCAGAAGTGGCGTCGTCACCGCCACGCCGCGCAGCCGCTCCGCCGCGGCTTCGACATCGGCCATGGTGATGGCAGGCGTGTCCGTGGTCATGCCGTCCCTCCCGTTCTTTCGCGTGCGCATGATGGCACGAATGGGGTCACCGGCCACAAAAAGAAACGGCCGGCGGATCGCTCCGCCGGCCGTCGCCTTCAGATGTGTGCTGGAGATCAGGCGGCCTTGGCGCGGCCGGCCACGATTTCGTCGGTGACGTTGCGCGGCACCGGCTCGTAGTGGCTGAACTCCATGGTGTACGACGCACGGCCCGAGGTCATGCCGCGCAGCTGGCCGATGTAGCCGAACATCTCGTTCAGCGGCACGTTGGCTTCCACGGCGATGTTCGTGCCACGCTCCAGCTGGCCCAGGATCATGCCGCGGCGGCGGTTGATGTCGCCGATCACGTCGCCCAGGTAATCCTCCGGCGTCACGACCTCGACCTTCAT
>DASPIO010000282.1:0-63263 GCA_035629155.1 Azospirillum sp.
CGCCGCGGGCGCCGACCGTGCGCGCCCTTGACCCGGCCCCCGTCCTGCGCAGCGGCCACGGCGTGATCGAAGTGCAAAACTGGAGGGATGAGGCGGAGATGATCGGCTTGACAGCGCCGAAAGCCCCATACAAGCAGTTACCCCCGGAAAGCGCCAAATGATGGGCGTGTATGGCGATTTATTTTCCCTGAGGGGAGGCTAATGGTTCACACGCTCGCATCAATCAAGAGGTTTCTGCAAATGCAGACAAAAAGCAACAATGCGTTACCAAATGTATCATGCCGGGCCGAAAAAATGAGAGCGCGGGTGGAGGAAAGCATCGCGTGGGCGGACGCGGTGCACCGGCAAGCCAAGGACAGCGTTCAGCGCTCGAAGGGAGCCGCCATCCGCTCGGAAACACCGATCCAGTGTGGCAAGATGGCGCTCTGTATCGCGCTTGAGTTCGCAAGCGCAAAGTATGGTGGAGGAACTAAAGACTGGCAATACGCATAAGTTCGTGCTATTCTATTTCCCTACTTGGAAAAGTCAGAAGTAATAAAAACGCCGGATCGGCGCGCCATCCATGTCAAAAAACATAAACATCATCAATAAATTGGCGCGCCGATCGGCATCCAGGGCCGGCGCCGATTCACAGCCCTGTCCCATCCAACGCCTCCTGTCCCATCCAACGCCTCCTGGCGGATCATACGAGCCAAGGGGCGTCCACCGACCCCGGGGACAGATCAAACGAAATCGTCGACAAGCGCTTCGCCGCTCCCCGGCGCGTTGACGGAGCCCTGCGGTGGGCTCGGCCCTCAGCGCCGGATCGCGCGCATGTGGTCGGCGAATTCGACGGCGAGCTGTTGCGGTTTGCGCTGCGGCGTGAACACCTGATGCACGTCGACCTGCAACGGCGGGCAGTCAACATCCAGCGGGATCAGCCGGCCCTCCGCGATCTGGGGTTCCAGCGCGCGGGTCAGGCCGCACATGATTCCGACGCCGCGGGACACCAGCTCGCCCATCATGGCGCCGTCCTGGATCTGCGAGACAAGGGTGTAATTGGTGACCCCGATCGAGAACAGGACGCTGTTGATCATCTGGCCGAACCGCCGGTCCTGGCGCGTGGCGAGGAATCCGTGCGTCGCCAGTTCGGACGGCCTGATCGCCGTGCGCCCGGCCAACGGATGGCCGGGGCCGCAGAAGATGCCGACCGGCTCGTGGTCGATGATGATCGATGGCATGTCGGCGAAGCTACCAAAATACATGATGTAGCCAAGGTCGGCGGTGCCGTTGGCCAGATGCTCGATGACGTCCTCGTAGTAGCCCGTCTCGACCACGATCTCCGCCTCGGGATGGCGCCCGGTGAAGTCCGCCACCGGTCCGGCCAGATAGCGGTTGGCCATCAGGCGCTGGATGGCAATGGTCACGCGCCGCCGCGCCCCCTGCGGCCGGTTGCGCGACAACTCGCGGTTCAACTGCTCGACCTGTTCGAGAACGGCCAGGGCGCGCTCGTACAGGCGCCGGCCCGGCTCGGTCAGGTTCGACACGCCGCCGCGCCGGCGCAGGAACAGATCGCAGCCGATGTGCCGTTCCAGGCTGCGGATGTGCGTGCTGACCGACGATGTCGCGATGCTCAGCCGGTCCGCCGCCGCCGCGAAGCTGCCCGCCTCGACGACGGCGATGAACACCTCGATCTGCCGGAAGGTGGAGGGGAACATGTTCAGCGATGGGGATAGTAGGTGCGCAGGAAGTCGGCGAGCTGGGTCGCGGCCTTCTCCTGCCGTTTGCGCGGCGACAGGACGAGGTGCACGTCCATCACCAGCGGCGGGATCTGGACCGGCAGCTTGACCAGCTTGCCGGCGCGCACGTGCGGCGCCGCCTGACGGTCCAGGCCGCAGAACACGCCCATCCCCAGCATCGCCAGTTCCTGCACGATCACGCCCTCCTGGATCTGGTGAAGCGCCGTGTATTCCGGGATGCCGGCCGAGGACAGCAGGTTGTGCAGCACCTGGCCGAAGCGGCTGTCGCGCCGGGTGGTGATGAAGGGGTGCGCAGCCAGCTCCAGCGGCGTGATCGACGGCCGCGCCGCCAGCGGGTGGCTTGGGGAGGCGTAGAAGGACAGCGATTCCTGGCCCATCCGCTCCGCCGGCAGGTCGAGGATGGGGCCGTAGGACAGCAGGAATCCGATGTCGGCGCGCCCTTCCAGAACGTCGGCGATCACCCCTTCGTAGCGGCCGATCTCGACGATGAACTCGATCTCGGGATGTTCCTTGGCGAAGGTGATGAAGGGCTGGCACAGCCAGCCGCCGGCGATGGAGCGCTGGGAGGAGATGAGCAGGGGCTTGCGCTTGATCGGCCGGCGGTCGAGGGCGAGGTCCTCCGACAGCCGCTCGGCCTGCTGAAGCAGCTCGACACCGCGCTCGTACAGGCGGCGGCCCTGTTCGGTGAGGCTGGACACCGTGCCGCGCCGGCGCAGGAACAGCTCGCACCGCACGTGCCGCTCCAGCGCGCGGACGTGGTTGCTGACCGACGGATGCGAGATGCCAAGCCGCTCGGCGGCGGCGACGAAGCTCCCGGCGTCGACGACGGCGACGAAAACTTCCAGGCGCCTGAAGGTGGATGGAAACATGATTTCTCCCGACGGAACGTGATGGCGGCGGTCCGGACGCGGGCGCTGCCCCGCATGACTCGGCCAAGGGCAGTCAATGGGTGTGGCGCGTGCGCCCAAGGCAATGTCTAATGGCAGCTTCCGCCGCCTGAAGGCGATGCGTCTTCGCTACTGCAACAATAGCCTGCTTGCCCCTTGCTCCTCCATCGTTCCAAAAGCTAAGAAAAGGGAGACATAGTCATCGTGGCGGGAAAATATTCAATACAGAATGCCGGCAAGTCCGACAGGCGTCCACTAAAATACGCACGGCAGGAAATTGCGTCGTGGATGACCGGTGATCGCTTGCGCTGAGCAACGGCTAGTGCCGTACCGGGACCGGTAAATGGCCAAAGCCGATAAGACATGGGGAGGAATAGTGCTGAAGAATGCGGCATTTCTGGCCAGGTGTAGCCTTGAACATCGCGTCGCGATGGGAACATCACCCTGCCGCCTGTCACCGATTCTCTTCCTGAGCGGCCGGCGGCCGGGCTCCGCGACGAGGGTGTGCGAACGATGACGTATCTCGCTCCACACCACCGGCACGGCCGGGTGGACGAGGCGACCGCGCCGCTGCTGCGGGTCGAGAACCTCCATGTGGAATTCCAGACGTCGCACGGCACCGTGCGGGCGGTGGAAGGGCTGAGCCTCGACGTGCGCCGCGGCGAGATCATGGCCGTGGTCGGCGAGTCCGGGTCGGGCAAGTCGGTCACCGCGCTGTCGATCATGCGCCTGCTGCCCAGCCGCAACGCCCGCATCACCAAGGGCCGCATCCTGTTCCAGGGCCGCGACCTTCTGGACCTGGGGGACGAGCAGATGCGCGACCTGCGCGGGCGCGACATCAGCATGATCTTTCAGGAGCCGATGACGTCGCTCAACCCGGTCCTGTCGATCGGCGAACAGATCATGGAGCCGATCCGCATCCACCTGGGCTACGACGCGCAGCGCGCTCGGGCACGCGCGGTCGAGCTGCTGGGCATGGTCGGCATCCCCGCGCCGGAGGAGCGGCTGCACCGTTATCCACACGAGTTCTCCGGCGGCATGCGCCAGCGCGTGATGATCGCCATCGGCCTGGCCTGCAATCCCAGCCTCATCATCGCCGACGAGCCGACCACGGCGCTGGACGTCACCATCCAGGCGCAGATCCTGGAACTGATGAAGGACCTGTCGCGGCGGCTGAACATCGCGCTGATCGTCATCACCCACAACCTGGGCATCGTCGCGCGCTACGCCGACAACGTCGTCGTCATGTACGCGGCCAAGATCGCCGAGCGCGGTGCCGCGGAGCGGATCTTCCACCAGCCGCGCCATCCCTACACCATGGGCCTGCTGCGCTCGGTGCCGCGCCTGGACATGGCGCCCGGCGCCCGGCTGGAGACCATCGACGGGCTGCCGCCCAACCTCGCGGCACCGCCGGCCGGCTGCCGCTTCGCGCCACGCTGCGGCTACCGGATCGACGCCTGCGCCGCCGCACCCGCGCTGGTGCCCGTCGCCCCCGATGGCGAGGCCGCCTGCCACCGCGTGGCCGAGATCGAGAACGGAACGATCGGCCGCGCCGCACCGCCGGCCCAGCCCGCCGCCGGCAGCGCCGCCGTGCCGGAGCGCCGGGCGGATCTTCTGGAGGTCCGGCAGGTCACCAAATACTTCCAGGCGACGCGCGCCGTGCACAACGTGAGCTTCACGGTGCGGGCCGGCGAGACGCTGGGGCTGGTCGGCGAGTCCGGCAGCGGCAAGACCACCATCGGCCGGCTGATCCTGCGGCTGCTCCAGCCGTCCTACGGCAGCATCGTCTTCGACGGAACGGACATCACCGCGGCCTCGGACTACCGGATGCGGTCGGTCCGGCAGAAGATGCAGGTCATCTTCCAGGATCCCTTCAGCTCGCTCAATCCGCGCATGACCATCGGCGACATCGTCGGCGAGCCGTTGGGCTACTACGGGCTGGCCGGCAACCGCGCCGCCCGGCGCGAGCGGGTGACGAGCCTGCTGGAGAACGTCGGGCTGCGGCCGGAAATGGCGCAACGCTACCCGCACCAGCTCTCGGGCGGCCAGCGCCAGCGCGTGGGCATCGCCCGCGCGCTGGCCATGGAGCCGCGCTTCATCGTCTGCGACGAGGCGGTGTCGGCGCTCGACGTCTCGATCCAGGGGCAGATCATCAACCTGCTGGAAGACCTGCAGAACCAGCACGGCATCGCCTACCTGTTCAT
The DNA here is from genome assembly GCA_035629155.1 of Azospirillum sp. GTDB lineage: Bacteria > Pseudomonadota > Alphaproteobacteria > Azospirillales > Azospirillaceae > Azospirillum. The sequence goes on from DASPIO010000282.1 coordinate 4,831, forward strand.
CGCCCACGATCTGGCGGTCGTCCGCCACATCTCGGACCGGGTCGCCGTCATGTACCTGGGCGAGATGGTCGAGGTCGCCGGCAAGGAGGCGATCTACAGCGACCCGCTGCATCCCTACACGCAGTTCCTCCTGGAGGCGGTGCCGGTGCCCGACCCGGTGCGGGAACGGGCGCGCCAGCCCCGGCTGCTGACCGGCGACCTGCCGAGCCCGCTGAACCCGCCCGCGGGCTGCGTCTTCCATCCGCGTTGCCCGCACGCGGCCGAGGAGTGCCGGCGCACCGTGCCGCGCTTCCAGGAGGTGCGCCCCGACCATTTCGTCGCCTGCCACAAGGTCGCCCCGTATCCGGACGCCGTCCGGGCCTGAGGAGTCTGTTCCACATGCTGTCCTACATCCGCAAACGTCTCCTCATGACCATCCCCACCTTCTTCGGGGTGGCGCTGCTGACGTTCCTGATGCTGCGCGTGATGCCCGGCGACGTGGTCGAGTACAAGCTGCGCGCCGACGGCGGCGCCCTGGTGTCGGAGGAGACCATCCAGGCCGAGAAGCGGCGCCTCGGCCTCGACAAGCCGCTGTGGGCGCAGTTCGGCGACTGGGCCATCGGCCTCGCCACCCTCGACCTCGGCAAGTCCATGTGGACCGACCGCCCGGTCGTCGAGGAGATCGGCGCGCGCATCCAGCTCTCCTTGCAGGTGGCGGTGATGGCGGTGGTGTTCGGCGTGGCGATCGCCGTGCCCCTGGGCACCCTTTCGGCGCTGCACCGCGGCACCTTCATCGACCAGTTCATCCGCGTCATCACCATCACCGGCATCGCCATGCCGCCGTTCTGGACGGGCATGCTGCTGCTGCTGAGCCTGCTGGCGGTCTTCCAGTGGCTGCCGCCGCTGAGCTTCACGCCGATCTACAAGGACCCGGTCGCCAACATCTCCCAGCTCATGTGGCCGGCGATGGCGATCGGCTACCGGCTGGCGGCGCTGGTGACGCGCGTCATCCGCTCGTCCCTGCTGGAGGTCCTGAACGAGGACTACATCCGCACGGCGCGCGCCAAGGGCGTCTACGAACGGGTGGTGATCCGCCGCCATGCGCTGCGCAACGCGCTGCTGCCGGCGGTGACCGTGGTCGGCGTCGAGTTCGGCCTGCTGGTCGGCGGGCTGGTGGTGACCGAGCAGGTGTTCAACCTGAACGGCATCGGGCGCCTGTTCGTCGAGGCGGTGGCGCGCAGCGACTTCATGCTGATCCAGGGGCTGGTGCTGACCACCGCCGCCTTCTTCATCGTCGTCAATCTGGTGGTCGACGTGCTGTACGCGCTGCTCGACCCGCGCATCCAGCTCCATTGACCCGTCCGGGCCTTCACCGAAGCCATCGAGGTGTTCCCATGTCGTCCGTCACCACCGGCTCCGCCTCCGCCGGGTCGTCCCGGCCCGGATGGTTCAACGGCGCGGTCGTCTACGATTTCTGCCGCCAGCAGCCGATGGGCGTGCTGGGCGCGCTCATCATCGCCACCATGATCCTGGCCGGCCTCCTTGCGGAATGGGTGGCGCCCCACGACCCGGTCGCGGTGGATTTCGCCGCCGTGCTGGCACCGCCCAGCCTGGAGCATCCGGCGGGCACCGACAGCTTCGGGCGCGACATCTTCTCCCGCCTCATCTTCGGGGCGCGGACGGCGATGATCATCAGCCTGATCGCCGCCCTCGCCGGCTGCACCGCGGGGGCCTTTCTGGGCGCCGCCTCGGCCTATTTCGGGGGCCGGGTGGACGCGGTGATCCAGCGTGGCGTCGACATCTTCCTGTCGTTCCCCATCATCGTGCTGGCGCTGATCGTCGTCTCGGTGCTGGGCCGCCAGCCGGTGCTGGGCTTCGACCTCAACCTGATCGTCGCCATCGCGCTGCCGATGATTCCCAAGGTGGCGCGCGTCCTGCGCGCCGCGGCGCTGACGGTCGTGGTGATGCCCTACGTCGATGCCGCGCGGGCGCTGGGCTATTCGCACCGGCGCATCCTGGTCCGCCACATCGCCCCCAATCTGATGGCGCCGTACCTGATCATGCTCACCTCCTACATCGCGCAGGCGATCCTGCTGGAGGCGTCGCTGTCCTACCTCGGGCTGGGCGTGACGGAGCCGACGCCGGCATGGGGCCTGATGATGTCGGGCAGCGCCGCCGACTCCTTCAAGGAGGCTCCGTGGGTCGTGGTCTTCCCCGGCCTGGCGATCAGCCTGGCGGTGTTCGCCTTCAACCTCTACGGCGACGCGCTGCGCGACTGGCTCGACCCGCGCTTCAAGGTGTGAGCGCTTCCCCTTCCGACACCCGAACGAGGACACCATGGACACGCGCACCGTCGTCGCGGTCGCCGGGCTGGGCCACGGCGACAACCCCATTCCCCTGGCCACGCGCAAGGGGCCACTGCTCGCCTCGGGCGGCATCTTCGGCCTCGACCCCGCGACGGGGACGGTGCCGGAAGAGTTCGAGGCCCAGGTCGTGCTGATGTTCGCCAACGTCCGCCGCGTCCTGGAGGCGGCCGGCGGCAGCCCGGGCGACATCATCAAGATGACCGTCTGGACCAGGGCGCGCGGCGGCAAGGACCTGCTGAACCGCGAATGGACCGCCATGTTCCCCGATCCGCAGTCCCGTCCGGCGCGCCATTCCCTCATCAACGAGCATATGCCGCCGCCGCTGCTGATCCAGTGCGACGTGCTGGCGGTGCTCGGCTGATGGTGTAGCCCTTCGCGAACGCCTTCCCGCCGGGGCGCGTCGCCCCCGGCGGGATCTTCGCGGCCTTACCTGTAACCAAAACCGTACAGGTTCGGTAGACAACAGGCGCGTTGCTGGCGCCGCGACGATCCCTGTAGCTTCGATTTCGGACAGGGTTGGGAAGCGGATCTCCGGTGCTCGTTCCCCGGCATCCATGCCCAGCCAAGTGGATGTTCCGCGCATTCCAGGAAAGAGATGCGGCTGTTCTATCTTTCGTCGCAAACCTGTTGCAGGAAAATTGCCTTATGACTTCAGGCCCACTTTCACGCTTCACCGTGATCGACGTCAGCCGGGTGCGAGCCGGGCCGGTGGCCGTGCGCCAACTGGCCGACTGGGGGGCGACGGTCATCAAGGTCGAGCCGCCGGCCGGCATGGACGACACCGACGAGATGCTGGGACCGCGCGTTGGTCCCGACTTCCAGAACCTGCATCGCAACAAGCTGAGCCTGACGCTCAACCTCAAGTCCGAAAAGGGCATCGGGATCCTGAAGGCGCTGGCCGGCAAGGCCGACGTCCTGGTCGAGAACTACCGTCCCGACGTGAAGACGCGCCTGGGCATCGACTACCCGGCCCTGCGGGCGCTGAACCCCGGCCTCGTCTACGCCAGCATTTCCGGCTTCGGGCAGGACGGCCCGTACCGCAACCGCCCGGGCTTCGACCAGATCGCCCAGGGCGTCGGCGGGCTGATGTCCATCACCGGCTTTCCCGATCAGGCGCCGTTGCGCGCCGGCATCCCGCTCGCCGACATCAGCGCCGGGCTGTACTGCGCCATGGGCGTCCTCGTGGCGTTGCTGGACCGTGAGGCCAGCGGCGCCGGGTGCTGGGTGCAGACCTCGCTGATCGAGGCGCAGGTCGCCATGCTGGACTATCAGGCGGCGCGCTGGCTGATCAAGGGCGAGGTCCCCGGCCGGCTCGGCAACGAGCACCCGCTCACCGTGCCGACCGGGGTGTTCCCCACCCGCGACGGGCACATCAACATCGCGGCCACCGGGCAGACCATGTGGGTGCGCCTGTGCAAGGCCATCGGCGCCGAGCATCTGCTGGCCGTCGAGGCGTTCTCCACCAACGCCGGCCGCGTGCAGCACCGCCGGGAGATCAACGCGGCGCTGGCGGAGATCTTCACCACGCAGGATTCCGCGCACTGGCTCGCCCGCCTCGAAGCGGAGTCGGTGCCCTGCGGCCCGATCAACACGATCGATCAGGTGTTCCGCGACCCGCAGGTGCGCCACCTCGGCTTGGCATGGCCGGTCACCCATCCGAGCCTCGGCGCGATCGAGCTGGTCGGGCAGCCGTTCCGCCTGTCGGGGCAGGAGCGCGCGCCGACGCGGCCCGCGCCCGAGAAGGGACAGGACACGCGGTGGATCCTGAACGGCCTTGGCATCACCGACGAGCAGGTCGAGGCGCTGCGCGAAGAGCGGGTGATCTGAACACGGGTACGGGAGGAAGGAAACCAAGATGGCACGGATCGTATTGGGCCTGGGGACGTCGCATTCCCCCATGCTGGTGACCCGCGAGGACGAGCTGGGGCGGCTGGTCGAGCGCGACGAGAACAACCTGCTGCCGTTCCGCGATTCCAAGGGGCGGAAGATCAGCTACCAGGAACTGCTGGCCACCGTGCCGGAGTCCGGGCGCGACCGCGCCACCCTGGACAAGATGATCGCGCGGGCCCGCGCCGCCGACACGGCGACGGAGCGGCTGCGCCGCGAACTGGCCGACGCCCGGCTGGACGCGCTGGTCATCGTCGGCGACGACCAGAACGAGCTGATGGGCGAGGACAACCGGCCGAGCCTGTCGGTGTATTACGGCGAGACGATCGCCAACGGCCCGCCGCCGCCGATGCCGGGCATGGCCGGCTGGCTGGTGGACATCCGCTCGCGCTTCTGGGCGGCCGAGGGTCGTCCGCTTCCCGTCGCGCACGGCCTCGCCCGCCACATGATCGAGGCGCTGGTCGAGAAGGACTTCGACGTCGCCTCGTCGCGCCACTACGCGGACGGACAGGCCGAGGGGCACGCCATCGCCTACATCCACAACTTCATCATGGACGCCGAGCGGCCGGTGCCGGTGGTGCCGGTGCTGCTCAACACCTTCTACGCGCCCAACAGGGTGACCCCGCGGCGCGCCTACCAGATCGGCCGGGCCATCGCCGAGGTCGTGGAGGCTTATCCCGAGAACCTGCGCGTCGGCGTCCTGGCGTCGGGCGGGCTCAGCCACTTCGTCATCGACGAGGGGTTCGACCAGCGCATCCTCGCGGCGCTCGCCGCCAAGGACAAGGACGCGCTGCTGGCCGTGCCGCGCGAACAGCTCGTCGACGGCACGTCGGAAACGCTCAACTGGATCTGCGCCGCCGGGGCGCTGGAGGCGCTGCCGCTGCGCTGGAGCGAGTACGTGCCGGCCTACCGGTCGCCCGCCGGCACCGGGACCGGGCTGGCCTTCGCGGCCTGGCATTGAGACGGGGGACCGGTCATGGATCGTGACGGCCTGCGCGCCCGGCTTCTCAAGCTCGACACCTGCGTCGTCTCCGACGCGCTCGACCGGCTGGGCATCGCCGGGGTGGCCACCGGGCTGACCCGGCTGTCGACCGACCGCGCCGTCGCCGGCCGCGTGCTCACCGTGCGGCTGGAAGAGGCGGCGGGACGCACGGCGGAGCGCCACCTGTGCACGGGCGCCGTCGACGCGGCGGAGGCTGGCGACGTCGTCGTCGTCGAGCATCACGCGCGCAGCGACTGCGCCGGGTGGGGCGGCATCCTGTCCTGCGCCGCGGCGGCCAAGGGCCTGTCGGGCGTGATCGTCGACGGCATGTGCCGCGACGTGGACGAAAGCCGCCTCTTCGGCTTCCCGGTGTTCGCCCGCGGCGCCGTGCCGCGCACCGCCCGCGGCCGCATCATCGAGACGGCCTTCAACGTTCCGGTGACGGTGGAGGGCGTCACGGTGGCGCCCGGCGACTGGGTGCTCGCCGACGGCAGCGGCGTCGCGTTCCTGCCGCAGGCCCGCGCCGAGGAGATCGTCGGCGTGGCCGAAGGGCTGGCCGCCCGCGAGGAGGCCATGCTGCGGGCCGTGCGGGCGGGCACGCCCGTCGGTTCGGTCATGGCCGGCAATTACGAGCGCATGCTCACCGAGAATTGAGACGGCGGCAGCGCCGCGCAGGGAGGATCGAGATGACGAAGCAGAGCCTGGCGTTGGCGGAGGCCGCGGCGGCGTTCCCCACCGCCACCCTCTTCGAGGCGAACCGCCAGCAGGGCGCCCTGCCGTCGGCCATCAAGCCGGCGGTGCCGGGCATGCGGCTGTCCGGCCGGGCGTTCACCGTCCAGGGGCCGCCGGGCGACAACCTGTGGCTGCACCGCGGCATCGCCGAGGCGTCGCCGGGCGACGTGCTGGTCTGCCACGTCGGCAATCACCACGAGGCCGGCTACTGGGGCGAGATCATGAGCACCGCCGCCCAGCGGCGCGGTCTGGCCGGCGTGGTGATCGACGGCTGCGTGCGCGACGCCACGCTGCTGGCGGAGATCGGCTTCCCGGTCTTCGCCCGCGGGCTGTGCATCCGCGGCACCGGCAAGGACAAGGAGGCGCGCGGCGCGCTGGGCACGCCCATCGTGATCGGCGCGGTGGAGATCCACACCGGCGACATCGTCGTCGGCGACGGCGACGGCGTCGTCGTCATCCGGCACGACTGGGCGGCGCGGACCATCGCCGCCGCCCGCGAGCGCGAGGACAAGGAGGCCGAGGTGATCCGCCAGCTCCACGCCGGCCGGACCACCGTCGAGCTGTTCGGGCTCGCCTGATACCATATCGAGCGTAAGGAGTTCTTTGGATGATCGTCGACAGCCACGCCCACACGGTCTTTCCGGAAGGCGTCCAGGGCTACATGGCCGACCTTGTCGCCAGCCGCGCCAACCCGACGGCCGGCCCGCGCAAGCCGATCACCGACGAGGCGCTGCACGCGGCCACGTCTGGCCACGTCGCGAACATGACCAGGGTCGGCACCGACGTGCAGTTCATCTCGCCGCGGCCCTTCGCCCAGATGCACTCGCTGCGCCCGGCCAAGGTCACGCAACTGTGGACGCGCTTCAACAACGACCTGATCCACCGCCAGTGCGCGATGTTCCCCGACCGCCTGAAGGGCGTGGCCGGCCTGCCGCAGTTCCGCGACAGCAGCCCCGCCAACTGCGTTGAGGAACTGGAGCGATGCGTGACGGAGCTGGGCTTCGTCGGCTGCCTGCTCAACCCCGACCCCATGGAAGGCGAAGGCGAGCCGCCGCCGGGCCTGGGCGACGAGTTCTGGTACCCGCTCTACGAAAAGCTGGTGGCGCTGGACGTGCCGGCGCTGATCCATTCGGCCGGCAGCGCCAGCCCGCGCGAGTCCTACACGCTCAAGTTCATCAACGAGGAGAGCATCGCCGTCGTCTCGTTGCTGGAATCGCGGGTGTTCGAGGATTTCCCGACGCTGAAGATCGTGGTCTCGCACGGCGGCGGCGCCATTCCCTATCAGATCGGCCGCTTCCGCTCCTGGGCGATCCGCCGCAAGCAGGCGGACAGCTTCGACGACCGGCTGCGCAAGCTGTACTTCGACACCTGCCTGTATTCGCAGGACGCGCTGGAACTGCTGTTCCGCACGGTGGGCGTGGACAACTGCCTGTTCGGGACCGAGCGGCCGGGCACCGGCTCGGCCTTCAACCCGGACTGGAACCACGACTTCGACGACCTGAAGCCGGTGATCGAGGGCATCGGCTTCCTGTCCGCCGAGGACCGCCACAAGATCTTCGAAGGCAACGCCCGGCACGTCTACGCCAAGGCTTTCGCGCGCTGACGCCCATGACGCTTGGCGCGCGCAAGCGCGCGGAACCGGGAGAGGAAATGCGTTCCGCCGGAGCGGGTCGCCACGGGAAGCGGCGCGAGGACAGGCGCACCGCTTCCGTGATCCGCGCTGCCTGATACCGGCGGCGCTTGATGGCTTCCATTGAGCACCGCCCGTATGACCGGCCCGGCTGGAAAGGCGCACCGGGTGATCCGGTGTTCCCGCCGCGGGGTCGAAGCGGGGGCCTTTTCTGAACCATTTTCCTCCCAGGACTGGCGGGAGAGGGCGCACACCCCTCTCCCGTCCTTTGTGTCTTCACCCTTGGTGCCTTCACGGGGATGCAACCGATGCCTCGGTTCAACAATCTTCCCATCGTCGCGAAGCTGCTGCTCGGGCCGCTCGGCGGCAGCCTCGTGATCATCGCCATCGTCGGGCAGTTCTTCCTGTCCTACCGGGACATCGCCGAGAAGACGGCGGCGGCGGAGCGGGCGGGCGCCTTGGCGATCCAGGCCAACCAGTCGCTGCTGGGGTTCACGCGTGGCTACAGCGCGCTGTTCAAGGCGGTGAGCTGGACGGCCGCCCACATGGAAGGGCCGGTCATCGCCGAGGTGAGCGCCGCCGCCGTCAAGAACATCGACGACGCCAAGGCGCTGCTCGGCGCGCTCGACGCCGGGGCGCTGCGGCTCGAACCGGGCACCGCCAAGGCGGCGCGGGACGCGCTCGCCGCCTACAGCGACGAGGCGCGGTCGATTCTCGACTACATGGACATCAACGTGTTCACCGCCGCCATGGCGATGAACGACCTGAACACCACCGCCGCCCGCACCGACGCGGCGATCCGCGCGCTGGTGCAGCGCATCGAGGTGCTGCGGGCCGAACTCAACGCCGACGCGGCGCGGACGCTGGACGGCAGCCTCGTGTCCATGGCCGTCGGCGGCGGCGTCGCCATCATCGCCCTGTTCATCGGATCGATCGCCTTCGCCCGGCTCTTGTCGGTGCCCATCCGCCGCATCACCGAGGCAATGCGGACGCTGGCCGCCGGCTCCCTCGCCATCGACCTGCCGGCCACCGATCGCGGCGACGAGATCGGCGACATGGGGCGGGCGCTCCAGGTCTTCCGGAAGAACGCGGAGAACGCCGAACGCCTTGTCGCCGAGCGCCAGCGCGAACAGGAACTGCGCGAGCGCCGTCTGGCGGTCCTGGACGCCGCCATGCGCCACCTCGACGGGCAGGTGGCGCGGATCGTCGACCGGCTGAACGACGCCGCCTCCGGCCTTGCCGGCACGTCGAACGACATGGCGCGGTCGGTCGACGAGGTGCGCGGCCGTTCCACCGAGGCCGTCGGGGGCGCCACGGACGCCGTCCGCACCGTGCAGGACGTGGCGGCCCTGGCCGGCGAGCTGTCGGCTTCGGTCAACGAGGTCGGGCGCGAAATGTCCCGCTTCACCGAAGCGACGGCGCGTTCGGTCGAGGAGGCGCAACGCGCCAACGGCACCATGACGGGGCTGGCGGAGGCGGCGCAGCAGATCGGCACGGTCATCGATCTGATCGACCGCATCGCCAGCCAGACCAACCTGCTGGCCTTGAACGCCACCATCGAGGCGGCGCGGGCGGGCGAGGCGGGCAAGGGCTTCGCCGTGGTGGCGCACGAGGTGAAGAACCTCGCCAGCCAAACGGCGCACGCCACCAACGAAATCCGCGCGCAGATCGCGGCCGTCCAGCGCACCACCGAGGAGGCGCTCGGCGCCATCGGCAGGATCGGAACCACCATCAGCGACGTGAACGGCCTTTCGGGCGGCGTGACCGCGGCCATCGACCTCCAGGGCACCGCGATCCGCCGCATCGCCGACCACACCGAAGAGGTGGCGCAACGGACCCGCGCGGTGCTGGACACCATCCGGCAGGTGCACGCGACCACCGAAACGGCGGCCGCGGCGACGCGTCAGGTGCTGGACGCGGCCTCCGAACTGGGAAAGGAGGCCGGGGGCCTGCGCGTCACCGTGGACGGCTTCCGCCGCCAGGTGGCGGAAGCGTGATGCGGCGCGGTTCCCTTCGGTCCGTGCGGCTGGCCGGGCAAGCCCCTTTCAATGGCAGTATTGCCGCAATGGAAGCGTAGAAAATGGTTTCATAGAATTCCGAAATCCCAGTCCATTCATGAATGACTGCATCAGTCCGCATGAAGAGTTCATGCGGAAAGAATGTTGTTTTGCCTGACGTGTAATGTAATCAATAGGCTACGTCTTTCGTAGTTCGTAAGGGTGTCGCTCCCTATCCATTTTGAATGATAGCCAAAGGTAGCAATGGGCTCAGCCATTTGCTCAACAGGCGCACAATTTTTGCCAATGTATGGAGGCGACACCATGAGTCGGTATCTGCTGGCGGGTTGTGCCGCCGTTGCTCTCACGATCGGGAGCAGCGCGGCCAAGGCCCAGGCCAAGTTCGAGGTTAAGATGGGCGGCGACGCCTATATGGAGTTCGGCCTGGTTGGCCAGGACAACGACGGCGGCCTGCGCAGCACGGAAATGCGCAACCGCTTCCGCCTCAACATCATTCCGGCGGCCAAGGCCGACAACGGCCTGGAGTACGGCGGCCGGATCCGCATCCGCTCGAACAGCGCCAGCCGCAACATGGACGCCGACCGCGCGTACATCTTCGCGCAGGGCACGTTCGGTCAGGTGCGCGCCGGTGTGTCGAACACCTTCCAGGACGAGACGATGGCCGGCGCCGGCATCTCGCGCCCGATCGATTACCTGCCGTTCAGCATCTTCGACCAGGGCCTGAACTACGTCGGTTCCTTGGGCGCCAACCAGAGCACGATCAACGGCGTCTACGCCGGTGCCGACGTGGGTGGTGGCGCGGCGGCGGCCGTCGGCAACTCACCGACGCTCGTGTGGCCGACCTTCGGCGACGTCGCGACCCGCGTCGTGTACTTCTCGCCGCGCCTCGCCGGCGTGCAGTTCGGCGCCTCCTACACCCCGCGCAGCGACAGCAACAACACCGACTCCAACCGCCTCAAGACCACAACCGTCACCGCCGCCGGCAACCAGTACGCGCCGGGCTACCAGGACCTGGTGGAAGTCGGCGTGAACGTTGTGCAGGAATTCAACGGCGTGTCGGTGAAGGCGCTGGCCGCCTACCAGACGGCGGAAGCCACCAAGACCAGCTTCGCGAGCGACAGCTTCAAGCGGCTGAGCGCCTGGACGGCGAGCGCGCGGGTCGGCTACGCCGGCTTCAGCGTCGGCGGGAGCTACACGGACTGGGGCAAGAGCCTGCAGAACGGCCGCACCGCCAGTGGCGCCGCGGCGCAACGCGAGAGCTTCAAGATCGTGCATGTCGGCGCCCAGTACACGACGGGGCCGCTCATCGTCGGTGCCGGCTGGATGCATGGCCAGGATCCGGGGTCGAACAGCATCGCCGGCAAGCGCAAGGTCGATGCGTACGAGGTGGGCGTCAGCTACACCGTGGCTCCCGGGCTCGCCGTCCAGGCCCAGTACGATCACGTCAAGGCCAACAGCGACAAGGCCGTCCTGGCGTCGGGATCGAACCCCGACGACAAGGCGAACGTCGTCATCCTGCGTACCACCCTGGCGTTCTGATCGAACCTGCGCGGGGCCAGGGAACGGCGGCGGCTTCGGCCGCCGCCGTCGGTCGTCGTTCGGACTTCCGCGACCTTCGGCGCGGGCGGGCTCCCCGGCACGGCACGGCCCGTGGGCGGGGCAAGGCACCGGCGGCCCGACCGAACGGCATTTCGCTAACGCAACAAGCGGTGGTCGCGCGTTGCCGGGCGGCCCCCGTCGGCGGCACAGTCGGACCGGAAAAGGCCAGGACGGGCCGGCCAGCGCCGCCCGCATCCCGGCTTCGAACAAAGGGACGGAAACGGAAGGAGCGCCCAACCATGGCGATGTCCAAGGAAGACAACGATCTGATGACCCGCGTCAGCAATGGCGCCCCGCTGGGCGAAATGCTTCGCCAGCACTACTGGATCCCCGCCGTGCCCTCGCGCACGCTGGAGGCGGACGGCGCGCCGCTGCGCGTGCGCCTGCTGGGCACCGACTACGTCGCCTTTCGCGCCACCGACGGCCGTGTCGGCTTCATGGACGAGCTGTGCCCGCACCGGAAGGCATCGCTGGCGCTGGGCCGCAACGAGCAGCAGGGGCTGCGCTGCATCTACCACGGCTGGAAGTTCGGCACCGATGGCGCCGCCATCGAGGTTCCTAACGTCGAGGGCGACCAGACACGCTTCTGCAAGTCGGTCAAGACCAGCCGCTACCGCGTCGAGGAGCGCGGCGGCATCATCTGGGTGTGGCTGGGCAAGGGCGACACGGCACCGAAGTTCCCCAACCTGCCGTTCACCGACCTGCCGGAGGAGCAGCGTTCGGTCACCAGCCAGATGGTGCCGACGAACTGGCTGCAGGGGGTCGAGGCGTCGATGGATACCACCCACGTGTCGTTCCTGCACAGCTCGACCACCGAGATGTCGGGCAGCACGCAACGGCGCAACATGATCGTCACGCGCGCCGCCCGGCTGGAGTTCGAGGACCGTCCCTACGGCTTCCGCTACGCCGCCATCCGCACGCTGCCGGACGAGCGGCAGTACGCGCGCGTGAACAACTTCGTCATGCCCTGGTACGGCGTGGTCTGCGCGCCCGAGGCCGACGGCCCGTCCACCGTCTTCTTCTCGGTGCCGGTCGACGACGAGAACCACCGCGCCTGGTTCGTCCACTTCAACCCGACGCGCCGGCTGGGCGCCACCGCGCTGTCCATGTCGCCGGACGTCTACAACTGGCCGCCGCTGCCGCCAGGCCCGCCGGAGGCGAACTGGGGCCAGAACCGCGACATCATGCAGCGCGGCCACTTCTCCGGCTTCCCGCAACACCTCGCCACCGAGGACTTCGCGATGTTCATGAGCCAGGGCCGCATCCACGACCGCACGGACGAGCAACTGTGCTCGGCCGACGCCGCCCTGGTCCGCGTGCGCCAGCAGATCCTGAAGTCGGTGCGCGAGTTCATGGCCGGCCAGACGCCGAAGCTCGCCGACAGCCCGGAGCTGGACTACGCCCAGGCGGTGTCGGTCGGCGCGGTCCTGACCGAGGGGCAGACCTGGAAATCGCTCGTCGCCTGACGCCCGCCGCCGCACCGCAGGGGGCCGGGGCGTCGCCTCGGCCCTCTCCACGCATTGCTTGTCTTGAAAGGCATGCTTCATGGCAGCTCCGCCAGCACAGTTTCCCGTCCGCGTCGTCGCGATCGAGACCCTCACCCCATTGATCAAGGCGTTCCGCCTCGCCGCGGCGGACGGCGGAACGCTGCCCGGCTTCACGCCGGGGGCCCACGTCGCCGTGCGCATCCCCGCCGAACCGGGCGGCGCCGAGCGCTGGCGCTCCTACTCCCTGGTGACCCTGAGCGCGGATGCCGACCCGCAGGCGCCGCAGGCGGACTACCTCATCGCCGTGCGCCTGGAGGAGGCGGGCACCGGCGGCTCGCGCTTCCTGCATGAGCGGGTGGGGGAGGGCGATGAGCTGGTCGTCCGCGCCCCCGCCAACGATTTCCCCCTGACCGAGGCCGACGACGTCGTGCTGGTCGCGGGCGGCATCGGCGTCACCCCGATCGCCGCCATGGCGGCGGCGCTGGTGCGGGCCGGCCGCCGTTTCCGGCTGCACTACACCTGTCGGGGCGCCGACCAGATGGCCTTCCGCGCCGAGCTGGAGGCGCTGGCCGGGCCGGCGCTGCGCGTCCACTTCGACGACGACCCGGCGACCGCCTTCTCCGTCGAGGGCATGCTGGCGTCCTGCCGTCCCGGCCAGCCGATCTACGTCTGCGGCCCGCGTGGCATGATCGAGGCGCTGACGGGGGCGGCGCGGCGGCGCGGCTGGGCCGACGCCGACCTGCACGCCGAGCTGTTCACCGCCGGCGCGCCGCAGAGCGGCGACCAGCCGTTCGAGGTGGTCCTGCAGGCGTCCGGCATGGTGCTGCCGGTGCCGGCCGACCGGTCGCTGCTGGACGTGCTGGTGGATGCCGGGGTGTTCGTCGCCTACGACTGCCGCAACGGCTTCTGCGGGCTGTGCACGGTGACCGTGCTGGACGGCGAGATCGACCACCGCGACGGCTTCCTGCTGGACGAGGACAAGGCCGGCGGGCGGATGATGCAGATTTGCGTCTCGCGCGCCCGCTCGCCCCGGCTGGTGCTGGACCTGTAGCGAGCCTGCTCACCGGGCGTCGTCACCGGGCCATGCGGCGGCCGAGCAGGAACAGCGCCACCGCCAGGGCGTGGGCGGCGGCCATGGCGAGCAGCATCCCGGTGGCGGACGGGCCGACGAGGTGGGCGGCGGCGCGCGACGCCAGCGCCGCGATGCCCATCTGCATCGCCCCGAGCAGCGCCGCCGCCGTGCCCGTCAGCCCCTGCGCCTCGCGCAGGGTGAGCGACACCAGGTTCGACATGCACAGCCCATGCCCGAAGGTCAGCAGCCCCATCGGCGCGAACAGCGCCAGTGGTGACAGCGGCAGCGTGCCGGCCAGTGACAGCCCGGCGGCGAGCGCGGCCGCCGTGGCGGCCGTGCCCAGGACGACCATCCGCACACCGCCCAGGCGGTGCGTGATGCGCGTCGTCACGAAGTTTCCGGCGATGAAGCCGGCCGGCAGCACCATCGCGAGATACCCGTACTCCGCCGGGCTGCGGCCCATCACCGTGATGGTGAAGTGCGGCGCCCCCGACAGGAAGGCGAAGTAGGTGCACGGCACCAGCGCCGAGGCGATGGCGTGCACCACGAAACGCGGCTGCGCCAGCACCCGGACGTAGAGGCCGGCGAACTGGCCGGGCGAGGACAGGGCGACGCGCGCGTGATGGGTTTCCGACAGGCGGATCAGGCACTGCCAGAGCTGCACGCCGCCGACGCCGGCCAGCAGGAGGAAGGCGGCGCGCCAGCCGAACCATTCGATGAGATGGCCGCCGATCAGCGGCCCCAGCATCGGGGCGATCGAGGAGGCCATCAGGATGGTCGACAGCGCCGTCGCCGTGCGGTCGCCGGTGTAGACGTCCTGGACGATCGCCCGCACGATCACCATGCCGGCGCAGCCGCCCAGCGCCTGGAAGACGCGCACGACGATCAGCGTCTCGATGGAATCGGCGAAGACCCCCGCCAGACTGGACAGGGCGTAGATGCACAGGCCCACCAGCAGCACCGGCCGGCGCCCGAAGCGGTCGGACAGCGGCCCGTACAGAAGCTGGCCGAAGGCGATCCCCGCGAAATACAGACTGAGTGTAAGCTGCACCGTCTCCGCCGATGCCGCGAACTGCTGGCACAGGATGGGCATGGACGGCAGGAACAGGGTGAGCGCGATGGGCCCCCCGGCGGCGATGCCGGCCAGGATGCCCAGCGGTGGAACGGTCTTGCCGGCGCCCACGGGGGCCATGGCCACCGATCAGCGCCCCTCGAACACGGGACGGCGCTTTTCCACGAACGCGCGCCAGCCCTCCCGCAGGTCACGGCTGGCGAAGCAGGCGTCGACGGCGGTCCGGGCGCGCATCCGAAGCGCCTCGTCGTCGGGGGGGCCGGCGGTCGCGGCGCGGATGGACAGGCGCGCCGCCATCAGGGCGAGCGGCGCGGATTCGGCCACCATCAGGGCGAGCCGCCGCACCTCCGCCTCGAACACGGCGTCGTCGAACACGTCGGTGACGAGGCCCATCGCCTTCGCCTCGTCGGCGGTGTAGAGGCGGCCGGTCAGGAACATCTCGGTGACGGGTCCGCTGCCGGCCAGTTCGACGAGGCGCCGGGTTCCGTCGACCGGATAGCCGATGCCCAGCCGTCCCGCCGGAATGCCGAAGCGGGCGCCGCGCCTGGCGTAGCGCAGGTCGCATTCGGCGGCGAGCGCCACGCCTGCCCCCATGCACGCCCCGCCGATCACGGCGATGGTCGGTTTGACGCAGTCGCGGACGGCGGCCAGCATGGCGTCGCCCAGGCGGCGGTAGTGTTCGGCTTCCTTGGCATCGTTCAGCGTCCGCTGGAACTCGCTGATGTCGGCGCCGGCGACGAACGCCTCCGTCCCGGCGCCGGTCAGCGCCAGGACGGAGACGTCCGCGTCGGTCTCCAACTCGTGCACGGCGTGCGCCAGCTGACGCTGGATGGACGCAGTCAGCGCGTTGCGCCGGGCCGAGTTGTCGACAACGATGCGGGCGAGCGGCGCCTCGCGGATGATATCCACCCGCGGAGCGGCGTTTGCTGGGTTCGGCATGCCGGGCATCAGCCTTTCTGGCGGGTCTGCAGCGTGTGGTAGCCGAATTTCCGGCGCGCTTCGTCCAGGCGCATGCCCTCGCGCACCGCCATGCGGATCCGGTCCTCGACCGACGCGATCTCCTCGGCGATGTCCAGCACCTTGCCCTCGTGTTCCTTGGGGATGACCACCACGCCGTCGGCGTCGCCGCGCACGATGTCGCCGGGCGCGACGCGCACCCGCCCGATGGTGACGGGCGTGTTCTCCGCCTCCACCTGCACGCGGTCCTTGCCGGTGCGCATCCAGTGGCCTTTCGAGAACACCGGGTAGCCCAGCTCCAGGCACAGCGCCACGTCGCGGCACACGCCGTCGATCAGGGTTCCGGCGATCTTCCTGTGGTGCGCCACCTCGGTCATGATGTCGCCCCAGACGGTGGCGTCGTCGCGGCCGCCGTTGTCGAGCACGACGACGCTGCCGGCGGGCACCCGGTCGATGAAGTCGCCGACCGTGCCCGGCGGGCTGCCGGCCGGCCCGTACAGGATGGTGAACGCCCGCCCGGCCATGCGGAACGAGGCGTCCCTCGGCTTGATCCCGTAGCATTGCCCGGCGATGCCCAGCCGGTCGAGCGCATCGCTCAAGGTCGCCGTATCCAGTTTCGCCGCACGTTCGACGGAGGCGTCCATCGCAAAGACCTCTTGGAAGTAATGGCGGGCGGCATCTTTTTCGCGCCGGCCGGAAGGAAAGCCGTATCGGGGTCCGATTAGCGGCACGGCGTGGTGTGGAAGCAATCGGCCTGCTGGCTACCGTGGATGTAGCTGATCGGCTTCGCCTGCCCGCGGCTTCCGACCGGCACGCGCCATTGCCTTTCACCCAAAGGCATCGGCGTTCCGGATTTCCCGTAGTGTTTTGGCTACATGGATCGTAGTCAGCAAGCCCGTTGCCGATGTCCCGGAGGCGGTGCTAGCGTCGCCGGCATCGAAGTAGTCGTGGGAGTCGATGGTCAGAACCGCAAGCTCCATCGCGGTAATCGGGGGCCGGGCGTGATGAGTCGTTTTGGCTCTCGCTTTGCCTGGTCCTTGCCTGCCGCGCGGTCCTACTGAGTGCGTGCAGGCCGCCGCAGGGAGACGGACTGCCCGAGTTTTGTGCAATGACTTGCCCGACAAGCATTACCGAGGAAACGTCATGGTGGAAGTGAACAAGGCCGCAGCCGACGATGCTCCGGTCCCTGGCGGCAAGAACGTGAAGGTCGAGTTCGAGGACGGCATCGCCTGGGTCTATTTCAACCGGCCCGAGAAGCGCAACGCCATGAGCCCGGCGCTGAACCAGGAGATGCTGGAGGTCCTGGAGGCCCTCGAAGTCGACGAACGCTGCGGCGTGGTCGTGCTGACCGGCGAGGGCGAGGCGTGGTCCGCCGGCATGGACCTGAAGGAATACTTCCGGGAAACCGAGGGGCTTCCGGTCCCCACGACGCTGCGCATCCGCCAGATCGCCTTCCAGTGGCAGCGCACCAAGCTGAACTACTACCTGAAGCCGACCATCGCCATGGTGAACGGCTGGTGCTTCGGCGGCGCCTTCGTGCCGCTGGTGTCCTGCGACCTCGCCATCGCGGCGGAGGACGCGCAGTTCGGCCTGTCGGAGATCAACTGGGGCATCATCCCCGGCGGCAACGTCACCCGCTGCATCGCCGCCAAGATGAGCCAGGCCGACTGCCTCTACTACATCATGACCGGCGAGCCGTTCGACGGGAAGAAGGCGGCCGAGATGCGCCTGGTCAACGAGGCGGTGCCGCGCGACCAGCTGCGCGACCGCACCCGCGCCATCGCCCGCAGCCTTCTGGAAAAGAACCCGGTCGTGCTCAACGCCGCCAAGCTCGCCTACAAACACTCGCGCGACATGTCGTGGGAGCAGGCGGAGGACTACCTCAGCGCCAAGGCGGCCCAGGCCACCCTGTTCGACCCGGAGAAGGGCATGAAGCAGGGCCTGAAGCAGTTCCTCGACGACAAGTCCTATCGCCCCGGCCTCGGCGCCTACCGCCGGGAGGGCTGAGACGCCATGACCGCCGTTTCCATCGCGCGGCTGCTGCGGCCGCGCTCCGTGGCGATCGTGGGGGCGTCGGCCGAGCCGATGTCCCTCGGCGGCCGCGCGCTGGGGGCTCTCGAACGGCTGGGGTTCGCGGGTGACATCCACCTGATCAACCCCCGGCGGGCGGAGATCGGCGGGCGCACCTGCCTGCCGTCGGTCGACGGCCTGCCGGAAGGCGTCGACGCCGCCCTGCTGGCCATTCCGCAGGACGCGATCCTCGACACGGTCGCCGCCCTCATCCGCCGCAAGGTCGGGGCGGCGGTCGTCTTCTCCTCCGGCTTCGCCGAGACCGGCGAGGAGGGTCTGGCCCAGCAGCGCGCCCTGGCCGACATGGCGCGCGCCGCCGGGCTGGCGCTGGTCGGGCCCAACTGCCTGGGCCTCGTCAATTTCCGCAACCGCTCGCCGCTGACCTTCGGCGCGGTGCAGCCGATCGAGCTGACCGACCGGCCGGCCCTGGCGGTGATCGCGCAGAGCGGCGGCCTGATGGGCTGCCTGAACACCGCGGCCATGGCCCGCGGCCTGCCGCTGAGCTACTGCATCTCCACCGGCAACGAGGCCGTCCTCTCGGTCGAGGATTTCCTGGCCGACGTCATCGAGGACGAGGGCACCGGCGCCATCGCCGTGTTCGTCGAGCAGCTCCGCCAGCCCCGCCGTTTCCTGGAGCTGGCCGCCGCCGCGCGGGCGCGGGGCAAGGCCGTCGTGCTGCTGCATTCCGGGCGCAGCGCCCGTTCGCAGGAGGCGGCGCGCTCGCACACCGGCGCCATGGCGTCGGATTACACGGTCATGCGGACGCTGGTGGAATCGCAGGGCGTCGTGCTGGTCGACGGCATGGACGAGCTGATGGACACCGCCGAGCTGCTGACCCGTTTCGCGACGGTTCCGGCCGGCGGCACCGCCGTCATCACCGACTCCGGCGCCTTCAAGGGGCTGGCGCTGGACTTCGGCGAGGCGATCGGGCTCGACATGCCCGAACCGGCGGCGGCGACCAAGGATGCCCTGGCCACGGTCATGCCCGGCTACACCGAACTCAGCAACCCGCTGGACGTGACGGGGCAGGGCCTGCGCGACCCGAAGACCTTCTACGGCGACCCCGTGCGCATCATGGCCGCCGACCCGCGTGTGGGCAGCGTGCTGATGTCGGCGCTGCCGGGCAACCCGGCGATGGTGCTGTCCAAGATCAAGGCCACGGCCGACGCCGCGGCGGAGGTGGGCAAGCCGGTCGTCGCCGTGGTGATGGGCGGGGAATCCGCCTTTCCGGCCGAGATCGCCGCCACCGCGCGCGCCGCCGGCATTCCCTACTTCCGCTCGCCCGAGCACGCCATGCGGGCGCTGGCCAACGTCGCCCGCTACGGCCGCCTGCGGGCGGCGTGCGAGCGCCGCGGCGCCGTGGCCGCCGCCGTGCCGCCGCTGCCCGGCGCCGGCACGCTGCCGGAGTACGTCGGCAAGCGCTGGCTGGCCGACGCCGGCCTGCCGGTGCCGGCGGGGGCGCTGGCGCGCACCGCCGAGGAGGCATGCGCCGTCGCCGCGCGGATCGGCTACCCGGTGGTTCTGAAGGCGCAGGCCGCCGCGCTGACGCACAAGAGCGACGTTGGCGGCGTCGCCGTCGGGTTGGCGGACGAGGCGGCGCTGCGCGCGGCCTGGGCGCGGATGCACGACGCGGTCGGCGCCGCGCTCCCCGACCTGACGCTGGACGGCATCCTCGTCGAGGCGATGGGTGCCCGCGGCCTCGAACTCGTGCTCGGCGCGCGCCGCGACCCGCAGTGGGGTCCGGTGCTGATGGTCGGCCTGGGCGGCATCTGGATCGAGGCGCTGAAGGACGTCCGCTTCCTGCCGGCCGACGCCACGGAAGATGCGGTGCGGGCGGAACTGGCGCGCCTGCAGGGCGCCGCGCTGCTGCGCGGCCTGCGCGGGTCGCCCGCCGTCGACGTGGACGCGGTGGCCAGGGCCGTCGTCCGCCTGGGCCAGCTCGTGCTCGCCACGCCGTCGCTGACCGAGGTCGACGTCAACCCACTGGTCGCCTATCCGGCCGGCGAGGGGGTGCTGGTGCTGGACGCGCTCGTCGTTTCGGACGAGGACGCGGGAATCTAGGTCGCAATCGCCGGAGCTTCGGTTCACGAAGCCCGAACCATGGGAGGAACACGCACATGAAACGGACCGTGATCGCCGGGCTTGCCGGGCTGGCGCTTCTGGCCGCGGCACCGGCCGCGGCGCAGGAAACGCCGCGCCGGGGCGGCACCTACACCTTCGCCGTCTATCTCGGCGAACCCGACACCTACGACTGCCACGCCACCAACTCGATCGCCTCGCTGTACCGGCTGGCGCCGCATTACTCGCTGCTGCTCAAGTACGATCCGGCCAACTACCCGAAGATCGTCGGCGACGTGGCCGAGTCCTGGTCGGCGTCGGAGGACGGCAAGACGTACCGCTTCACGATCCGCTCCGGCGTGACGTTCCACGACGGCAGCCCGCTGACCTCCGCCGACGTCAAGGCGACGTACGAGCGCCTGCGCAAGCCGCCGGAGGGGATCGTCTCGCTGCGCACCAACCATTTCCGCGACATCGAGGGCATCGACACCCCCGACGACCGCACCGTCGTCTTCCGCCTCGCCCAGCCCAACGCGTCGATGCCCGCCGTGTTCGCCGGCCCGTTCAACTGCATCTATTCCGCGAAGAAGCTGGCGGAGGATCCGCGCTTTCCGGCCCGCAACATCCTGGGCACCGGGCCGTTCCGCTTCGTCAAGCACGAGGCCGGCGCCGAATGGCAGGCCGTGCGCTTCGAGAACTATTTCGACAAGCGGCGCCCCCACCTGGACGGCCTGCGCATCCTCAACATGGCGCCGCCGGCCGCGGTGAACGCGCTGAGCGCCGGCCAGATCCAAGCCGCCTTTCCCGGCCAGTCGCAGGCGGAGATCACCCGCATCAGCGCCGCCCGCGGCGACAAGGTGAAGGTCTACGACCCGGTCACCACGCAGGTCATGTTCCTGGCGACGGTGAACGCCGCCAAGCCGCCCTTCAACGACGTGCGCGTGCGCCAGGCGCTCAGCCTCGCCATCGACCGGCGCGGCGGTTCGCAGGCCCTGTCGAAGATGATGACGGCCAGCGCCTTCGGCACCTTCATCCACGAGGGATCGCCCTTCGCCCGCACCCCGGACGAGGTCAGGACGCTGTTCGGCTTCCGCCCGGACATGGCGGCCAACCGGGCCGAGGCCAAGCGCCTGCTGGCCGAAGCCGGCGTCCCCAACCTGAAATTGGTTTTCCTCAACCGGCCGCAGTACGCGGGCCTTGGCGTCTTCCTGATCGACCAGTGGCGCCAGATCGGCGTCGCCGCCACGCAGGAGCTGCCGGAGAACCAGCGCTTCTTCGAAACCCAGCGGGCCGGCGCCTACGACGTCTCGCTCGACGCGCTGGCGGAGTACACCGACGATCCGACGATGCAGCTCGCGCGCCTGATCTCCCGCAGCAAGAACCCCTCGAACGTCTCGCGGGCCGACGATCCGGCCTTCGACGAGCTGTTCGAGAAGCAGATGCACACCATCGACCCGGCCGAGCGCAAGGCGCTGGTGCAACGCCTGGAGGAGCATCTGCTGACCCAGTCCATCTCGATGCCGCTGTTCTGGAGCAAGCGCTACATCGTCATGTCGGCCGAGGTGCGCGGCGCCACGACGCCGGTGGTCGCCAGCAACTACGTGGGCCTCGACCAATCGACCGTCTGGCTGGCCCACTGACGCCCGCCTCTGCCCGGCGCCATCCGCCCGGCGCCGGACCGGACCAGGAGACAACCTCATGAAGTTCGCGTTTTCCCCCGAGATCGAGGCGTTCCGCCTCGAGGTGAGGGCGTTCGTCCGCGACCGGCTTTCGCCTGAGACCCGCCGCAAGATCGAAGAGGGGCGGCGGCTGGAGAAGCACGATTACGTCCAGTGGTACCGCACGCTGCACGAGAAGGGCTGGATCACGCCCGGCTGGCCGGTGGAGCACGGCGGCACCAGCTGGTCGGCGCTGCAGCGCTACATCTTCGACGACGAGATGCTGCTGGGCGGCGCCCCGCACGTGGTCGCCGGCAT
The DNA here is from genome assembly GCA_035629155.1 of Azospirillum sp. Taxonomy (GTDB): domain Bacteria; phylum Pseudomonadota; class Alphaproteobacteria; order Azospirillales; family Azospirillaceae; genus Azospirillum. Next base: position 26,716 of record DASPIO010000282.1, read on the forward strand.
CCCGCTGATCGGCCCGGTGCTGATCGCCTTCGGCACCGAGGAGCAGAAGCGCGCGTACCTGGAGCCGATGCGCCGCGGCGACATCTGGTGGGCGCAGGGCTTTTCCGAACCTGGGGCCGGCTCCGACCTCGCGTCGCTGACGACGCGCGCGGTGCGCGACGGCGACGGCTGGGTGGTGAACGGCACCAAGATCTGGACGACGCAGGCCGGCTACGCCGACATGATGTTCGCCCTGGTGCGCACCCGGCCGGAGGGGAAGCCGCAGGAGGGCATCTCCATGCTGCTGATCGACATGAAGAGCCCCGGCCTGACGATCACCCCGATCCGCACCATCGACGGCGGCCAGGAGCTGTACCAGTGCTTCCTGGACGACGTGCGGGTGCCGGCGGCCAACCTCGTGGGCGAGGAGGGCAAGGGCTGGGACCAGGCCAAGTACCTGCTGGGCTTCGAACGCTTCGGCATCGCCGGCATCCCGCTCGCCAAGCGGCAGATCGCGCGGCTGAAGCGCATCGCCGCGGCGGAGACGGCGCACGGCCGGCCGCTCCTCGAACAGCCGCGCCTGCGCGACCGCATCGCCGCGCTGGAGATCGAGCTGCTGGCGCTGGAGTACACCAGCCTGCGCATGCTCCAGGAGGCGGAGGGGCGCAGCCCAGGCGTGGAAGCCTCGCTGCTCAAGATCAAGGGCACCGAGATCCGTCAGGCCATCCACGAACTGCTGTACGAGGCCGTCGGCCCCTATGCCATCCCCTTCGACAACGAGGTGACGCGCACCGGCTGGACGGCGGAGCCCATCGGCCCCGACTACGCCGCCACGCTGGCGTCCAACTACCTCGACCAGCGCAAGACCAGCATCTACGGCGGCGCCAACGAGATCCAGCGCAACGTGCTGGCCAAGGCTTTCATCGGCGTGTGAGGAGCGACATGGACTTTCTGCTTTCCGAGGACCAGACGCTTCTCAAGAACAGCGTCGCGCGCTTCTGCGCCGATCAGGCCAAGGCCCCGGCGGACGAGCGCCGGTGGGCGCAGATGGCCGGGCTGGGCCTGCTGGGCATGACCTTCGACGAGGACCACGGCGGCATGGGTGCCGGCGCGCCGGAAGTCATGATCGTCGCCGAGGAGATGGGCCGCCACCTGCTGACGGACCCCTTCGTCCAAGCCGTCGCCATAGCCGGCCGCCTGATCGACGCCGCCGGCAGCGCCGCGCAGAAGGATGCCCTGCTGCCCGCCATCGCCGAGGGCCGGCTGGTCGTCGTGCCCGCGTTCGGCGAGCCGGGCTCGCGCTACGACCTCGCCCGCGTGGCGGCCACGGCGACCGCCGACGGCGGCGGCCATGTGCTGAACGGGCGCAAGGCCGTGGTGCTGTACGGCGCGGCGGCGCACAGCCTGCTGGTGTCGGCGCGGGTGTCCGGGGCGGTGGACGCGCCGGACGGCATCGCCCTGTTCCTGGTGGACGCCCGCGCACCCGGCCTGATGGTCCGCGCCTGCGAGACGCTGGACGGCCGCCCGGCCGCCGAGGTGACGCTGGACCGGGTCCGCGTCGGCGCCGACGCGCTGCTCGGCCCCCCCGGCGGCGCCTTCGGGCTGCTGGAGCACGCGGCCGACCGCGGCGTCGCGGCGGTGTGCGGCGAGGCGGTGGGGGCCATGGCCGCGCTCTACGACATGACGGTCGAGTTCCTGCGCACCCGCCGCCAGTTCGGCCGCCCGCTGGGCGCCTTCCAGGCGTTGCAGCACCGCGTCGTCGACATGCGCACGGCGCTGGAACTGGCCCGCTCGATGGCCGCGGCGGCGGCCATCGCCGCCGACCTCGACGATGCCGGCGAGCGGCGGCGCATCGTCTCGGCCGCCAAGGTGCAGGTCGACCGCAGCGGCCGCGCCATCGGCGCCCAGGCGATCCAGTTGCACGGCGCCATGGGCATGACCGAGGAGTACGGGGCCGGGCGCTACGTCAAGCGGCTGCTGGTGCTCAGCAGCCTGTACGGCGACGCCGACCATCACACCGACCGCTACCAGGCGGCCACCGGCCTGGCGGCGTAGGGAAGGACGCGGCACCCATGTACCCCGACATCCAGATGCACATCGCCGGCGCGTGGGCCGGCCTCGACGGGCGGCGCGGCGACGCCGTCCTCAATCCGGCGACGGGCGAGGCGATCGGCCGCGTGCCGCTCGCCGGCGCGGACGACCTCGACCGCGCGGCGGCGGCGGCGGAGCGCGGCTTCCGGCTGTGGCGGCAGGTGCCCGCCATGGAGCGCTACCGCCTGTTGCGCCGGACGGCGGCGATCCTGCGCGAGCGCGTCGAGCCCATCGCCCGGCTGATCACGTTGGAGCAGGGCCGGCCGCTGGCCGACGCGCGCATGGAGGCGACCATCGCCGGCGACGTCGTCGACTGGTTCGCCGAGGAGGCCCGCCGCACCTACGGCCGCGTCATCCCCGGACGGTCCCCCGGCGTGCACCAGTACGTGGTGAAGGAGCCGGTCGGACCGGTGGCCGCCTTCGCCACCTGGAACGTTCCGGTGAACCACGTGGTGCGCAAGGTGTCGGCGGCGCTGGCCGCCGGGTGCTCCGTGGTCATCAAGGGATCGGAGGAGACGCCGGCCAGCGCCATGGAAACGGTGCGCGCCTACCTCGACGCCGGCCTGCCGGCGGACGTCCTCAACCTCGTCTTCGGCGTGCCGGAGGAGGTTTCCGGCCACCTCATCCCGCACCCGGCCATCCGCAAGGTGACCTTCACCGGCTCCACCGCCGTAGGCAAGACGCTGGCTTCGCTGGCCGGGCTGCACATGAAGCGCGTGACCATGGAGCTGGGCGGCCACGCCCCGGCCATCGTCTGCGAGGACGCCGACCTCGATCTGGCGGTGCGGACGCTGGCCATGTCGAAGTTCCGCAACGCAGGCCAGATCTGCATCGCGCCCAGCCGCTTCCTCGTCCACGAGGCGGTCTTCGAGCCGTTCGTGGAACGCTTCGTCGCGCAGGCGAAGGCGCTGCGCATCGGCAACGGCTTGGCCGAGGGCACGACCATGGGGCCGCTGGCGAACGCGCGGCGCGTCGCCGCCATGGAGGAGATGGTCGCCGACGCCGTGGCGTGTGGCGCCGTGGTGCGCACCGGCGGCCGGCGCGTCGGCAACACGGGGTTCTTCTTCGAGCCGACGGTGCTGACCGGCGTACCGGTCGAGGCCCGCGTGATGAACGAGGAACCGTTCGGGCCGATCGCCCCGATCCTGCCCTTCCGCAGCCTCGACGAGGCGATCGGCGAGGCCAACCGGCTGCCCTACGGACTGGCGGCCTACGCCTTCTCCCGCTCCTCGGCGGCGGTGGAGGCGCTGAGCGCGGCGGTGGAGTCCGGCATGGTCTCGGTCAACCACCACGGCCTCGGCCCTCCCGAAGTGCCGTTCGGCGGCGTGAAGGACAGCGGCTACGGCAGTGAGGGCGGCAGCGAAGCCGTCGATGCCTATCTGAACACCAAGTTCATCAGCCGGACGGGGTGAGCGCCGCCGTTCCGCATAAGGCCGATGCCGCTCGCCGTCGCCACGTTCCCCGGCCGAAGCGGCGCGGTCTCAACGGAGCCGACCTCAGCAACTGCGGGCTGGCGGACGGCAAGGCGGTGGTGGCGGCCAGCGCCAGCTCGCCGCCCTTCTCGTACAGCTCCTTGAAGCGGTAGAAGCTGTCGCGCGAGTAGCCCATCATCTTGCAGGCGCGACTGACGTTGCCGAGTTGCTTGGCCAGTTCCAGCAGCCCCACCTTGGCACGGATGACCTTCTGTTCCTGCGTCATGGTTCACCGCGTTCGACTGCCGGGGGCGGCGCGTCACGCCGGGGACGGGGGAGCATGACGCACCGCCCCCGGCTCCCAACGGTTCAAACAAGGTGTCAGATCAAGTGTTGGTCAGCTCACCTGATGCACAGCACGGAAGCGGGCACTGTGTTCGACTGCTGGCCCGGCAACTTGGTTCCCCCCGCAGGCCCGATAGCGGAAGGAAACGCTGATTGCTCGTGACTAAGATCATACAGTCGCCACAGGGGGAACGGCATGCGCCCCCTCTGCACCGGCGCGCCCGCGGCTCTACTCCTGATAAGCACCCTCTTGCCGCACAGGAGATGAGCACGCCAAGGGGCGGCAACCAGACGTGCCCATGCTCGGCGAGTCCGGCATCCTCCAGGCCTGCGTCCTCGGTGCCGGATCACCGAGTGGGACCGCGGCATCGACCGCATGTTCGGCGAAGGTGACGTGACCCTGCGGGTCTCGCAGTGGGACCGTGACGGCAACGGGCGCATCACGCGCGAGGAGTTCCGCCAGGGGCTGGGCACCTCGAACCTGTTCGCGCAGCTCGACACGAACCGCAACGGCGCCATCGAGCCCAACGAGATCCGCACCGCCAGCGCCGGCAGCGGCGGGGCCACGGCATCGCGCAATGGCTTCCGCTACCAGCAGGTCGCCGGTACTCTGTACAGCCGGTTCGACCGCAACGGCGACAACCGTCTGACCCAGAACGAGTACCGGGCCAACGCGTCGAACTACTTCGGTGACAACGACTACTTCGCCGCGTGGGACCGCGACCGCAACGGCTGGCTGAGCGACCGCGAGTTCGGCTCCGGCATGCAGCAGGCCGGGCTGTTCCGCGACTGGGACGGCAACAACGACGGCGTCATCGACCGCGACGAATGGACGACCGCCGGCAACGGCGACGGGCTGTTCGGCATGGTCGGCGACAACGACAGCCTGATCGGCGAGGACGAGGGCCTGTTCTAAAGGGCCGCAGCCTCTCTCCATGAGGAGGGCTCCGCACCCGGCGGTGCGGAGCCCTTTCGCTTGTCGGCAGCGGCCGGACAGCGGATCGATCGGGCTGCCGCCGGCAAGGCGGGGGCAGCCTTGGCAGGCCGGCTGCATCGCCCGCGGAAGCTCACCACGCGCGCAGCACGCGCCATCTGCTGATGGCGATCGAGGAGTTCGACCACCTCGGCATCCGCTTCGTCAGCGTCCAGGACCAAGTCGACACCGACAGCCCCGCGGTGACCGCCGGCATGAGGGCCGTCCAGGCGCGCGGCAAGCACCTTGGACGACCGCCGACCCCGCAGCACGTCATCAATGAGATCGCGGCGCTCGCCACCTCAACCAACCTCAGCATCCGGCAGATCCACGCCAGGATCGCCGGCCGGGCGAGCCGGGGCATCGTCGGTGAGGTCACGAAGCGCGCCCGCGCCCCCAACCCCACCGCCTTGTGACCAGTTTTTGCACGTATCCTGAACCTACCCCCGGTTGGCGTGGCGCGTCCCACTCCCTGATCAGCACGGGACGGGCTGGCCACTGCCCGATGTTCTTGAGACGTTCGACCTTAGCGTTGATGAAATGACAACCGTTGCGATGTCCTCGGATCGGCCGGCGCGCGACACCAGCGCCGCCGTCTCGCAATCGCCAAGCAGGGCATAATCTTCGATTCGTGATGGCATGCCGCCTCCCTCGCGCACGGCTGGTCCGCACGTCGCCAACTCGGCGGCGGCCCGCGGGTTCCGAAGCGGCGGGAACCGGGAGCGGCGCGCAGCGCTGGCCTCCCACCCGTCATGGGGTACCTCCAAGAAGGCGCGCCCGGCCGCGCCCGTGCGTGTTAGCGCCCGTGCGTGTTAGCAAGGTGTGAAGCCGCCGGAACATGGCAGGGAGGCCGGATGTGCATGGGGCGACCAACCGGCAGGTGACGATTCTGCGGGCCTTGCCGCAGGTCGAACGGGTGATGGCGAGCGCCGAAGCCGCTGCGCTGATCGCCGCGCACGGCCGTCCCCCGGTGCTTCGCGCCGTCCGCGCCCGCATCGCGGAACTGCGGGCCGAGGCGCGCGCGGGCTCCAGCGACCTCCACGCCGCGAGCCCGGCGGGGATTCTCGCCGCGGCCGGCGAACGGCTCACGGCCGAAGCCGCCCCGCATCTGCGTCGGGTGATCAACGCCACCGGCATCGTCCTGCACACGAACCTCGGGCGGGCGCCGCTGGCGCGCGAGGCGGCGACGGCGGTCGCCGAGGCGGCGACCGGGTACATGAACCTCGAATACGATCTCGACGAGGGGGTCCGCGGCTCACGCTACCAGGGCGTTTCCGGGCTGCTCTGCGAGCTGACCGGGGCGGAGGCGGCGCTGGTGGTCAACAACAACGCGGCGGCCGTCCTGCTGGCGCTGGCCGCCCTGGCGGCGCCGGGCGAGGCGGTGGTGTCGCGCGGCGAGCTGGTGGAGATCGGCGGTTCCTTCCGCGTGCCGGACGTGATCGCCCAGAGCGGCGCGCGGCTGGTTGAGGTCGGCACCACGAACAAGACGCGGGCCGGCGACTACGAAAGAGCCATCGGGCCCGACACGCGCGTGCTGCTCAAGGTGCATCCCAGCAATTACCGGATCCAGGGCTTCACCGCCGCGCCCGAGCGGGCCGAACTGGCGGCGCTGGCCCGTGCCAGGGGCGTGCTTGCCGTCGAGGATCTGGGCAGCGGCAGCCTCATCGACCTGCGCCCCGTGGGCCTGCCCTATGAGCCGACCGTGCAGGAGAGCCTGGCGGCCGGCATGGACCTCGTGACGTGCAGCGGCGACAAGCTGCTGGGCGGCCCGCAGGCCGGCCTGATCCTCGGCCGCAAGGATCTGGTGGCGCGGCTGAAGGCGCACCCGTTGCTGCGCGCCGTGCGGGTGGACAAGCTGACGCTGGCGGCGCTGGAGGCGACGCTGAAGCTCTACCGCGCGCCCGAGCGGGCGGCGACCGGCATCCCGGTGCTCGCCATGCTGGGCGCGCCCGTGGATGCGCTGGACCGGCGAGCCGAGCGGCTGCGTGCCGGCCTCGCCGACGTTCCGGGGCTGGAGGCGGCGGTGGAGGCCGGGACCGGATTCGCCGGGGGCGGGGCGCTGCCGGAGGCGGTGATTCCGACGCGGATCGTTGCCCTGCGCTGCCCCTCGGCCAGTGTCGGGGATCTGGCGCGCCGCCTGCGCCGGCACCGGCCCGCCGTGGTCGGCCGGGTCAAGGACGGGCGGCTGCTGTTCGACCTGCGCACCGTGGCCGATGATGAGGTGGCGGAGATCGCCGCCGCTTGCCGCGCCGTGATGGCCGGAGAGGGGCCGGCATGAGGACCGCCGTCGTCGGCGTCATCGGCCATGTGGATCATGGCAAGACCGCGCTGGTCGGCGCGCTTACCGGCATCGACACCGACCGTCTGGCGGAGGAGAAGCGGCGCGGGATTTCCATCGCCCTGGGCTTTGCGCACCGCTCCTCGGCCGGCGGGACGCTGGCCTTCGTCGATATGCCCGGCCACGAGCGCTTCGTGCGCACCATGATCGCCGGTGCCACCGGCATCGACGCTGTGCTTCTGGTGGTTGCCGCCAACGAGGGGATCAAGCCGCAGACTGTGGAGCACCTGGACATCGCCCGGCTGATCGGCGTGGCGCGCGGCGTGGTGGCGGTCAGCAAGTGCGACCTCGTCGGCGAGGACGACGCGCGGCGGACGGCCGCCGAGGTCGGGCGCCTGCTCGCTGGTGGCCCGCTGGCCGGTGCGCGGGTGGTTTTCACCTCGGCGGCGACGGGGCAGGGGATGGCGGCGCTGGCCGACGCGCTCGACGGGCTGCTCGCGGCGGACAAGGAGCGTGCGGACAGCGGCGTGTTCTGCCTGCCGGTGGACCGGGCCTTCGCCGTGGCCGGCTTCGGGCCGGTGGTCACCGGAACGCTGCGGCGCGGCGCCATCCGTGTCGGCGATGCGGTGGAACTGTGGCCGGGCGGGGCGCCGGCCCGCGTGCGCGGCCTGCAGGCGCACGGCGAGCCGGTCGAGGCGGCGGGGCCGGGCAGCCGCGTTGCCGTGAATTTGCGCGGGGTCGAGTTGGCCGGGCTGCCGCGCGGCTGCATCCTGGCGACGCCGGGCCTCGTGGCGCCGGGGCGCTGGCTGGACGTGCGCCTGGAACTGCTGGGCAGCGCGCCCCGGCCGCTGGAGACCGGGCAGGCGGCCCAGCTGCTGTTCGGCACCACGGACGTGGCGGCCCGCATCCGGCTGCTCGACCGCGACTCCCTGGAGCCGGGCGAGGCCGCGCCGGCACAGCTTCACTGCGCCGAGCCGGTGGGCGTGCCGGCGGGGGAGCCGTTCATCCTTCGCCACGGCTCGCCGGCCCGGACGGTGTGCGGCGGTCGGATCGTCGATCCGGCGTCGGTGCGGCGGCGTCGGTTCGATCCGGCCGTGGCGGACTCCATACTCGCCCTCGCCGAGGGGCGCGTCGGGGACGCGGTGACGGAGCGGCTGTCGGCCGCCGGCTGCCGGGGCGTGCGGGCCGGCGACCTCGCCCGACTGCTGGGGACGACGGCGGACCGGCTGGACCCCGCCGCCTGGGGCGCCGAGCGGCTGGACGGCGGCACGCTGGTCGCGGCATCGGTGTACCGCGATGTGCGCGAGGCCGCCCTGGCGGCGGTGGCTGATGCACAGCGCGCCTCCCCGACCGAGCGCGGCGTGTCCGCCGACCGGCTGTACGCCGCGCTGCCCGACGCGCTGCCGAAGGGAATGGCCGATGCGCTGGTGGCGCGCCTCGTGGCGCAGGGGGATCTGGTGCGCGACGGCGCGCTGCTGCGCCGGCGCGGGCTGGATGCCGCCGCGCTGCTGTCCGCCGCCGACCGCGACGTGCTGGCGGCGGTGGAATCCGCGTTCCGCCGGGGCGGATTGGCGCCGCCGGACGTGAGCGAGGTCGCCGGGCGCGACGCGCGCCGGCACAAGGCGCTGCACTATCTGGCGCGCAACGGGGTGCTGGTGCGCGCGCTCGACCGCGTGCAGAAGCGCGAGATCGTCTTCCACCGCGACGCGGTCGCCGACGCCGCCCGGCGGGTGGCGGACGCGCTGGCCGGCGCGCCGGAGGGGCTGACGGTGAGCGACCTCGGCCGCCTGCTGGGGATCTCGCGCAAGTTCAGCGTGCCGCTGCTCGAACATCTGGACGGCAGCGGCGTCACCCGGCGGAAGGGGGACCGCCGCGTCGCCGGACAGCCCCATCCGGGCAGTGGTCCCGCCGCGCCGCAGACGCCATCTGAAGGGGCGTGGAGGCGATAAGGGTCTGGTGGCCCTCCTGGTCTTCAAAACCAGCGGTTCGCCGAAAGCGAACGGTGGGTTCGATTCCCATCCGCCTCCGCCATCCTCAGCCCTGCCCCTCCTGAAGCCCGCGCAGCAGGTCGCGCGCCTTTTCGATGCGCTTGCGGCGTACGCCGACCAGCGGGTACTCGCCGCCGAAGGCGACGCTGAGCACCGCGTTGACGTGGTCGAGGCGCTGCCCGACCTCCTCCCCGGCGCGGCGGCGGGCGATCAGACCGTCGCGCATGCGCACGAGGCAACGGGACGCCTCGGCCATGGCGTTGTAGGTCTCCGCCGTGGGTGTGTCGTCCGGCGAGGCGGCCAGGATGCGGTCGAGGATTCCCAGGGCGTCGCCACAATCGTTTCCGGGATTGGCGTGTTCGGGCCTCATCGGACGGTCTCCCGCGGCAGGAGGGCCGGCCGGCGCGGCTGGGCGAAGCGGAAGTAGTCGGCCGGACGCTCGGCCGAGCGGTTGCCGGCGTGCAGGATGGCGGAGCGCAGCGCCATGCCGCCGGCCAGGATGGCGAGCGAACCCAGCACCGACAACGCTGCCGAAGGCCGGCGGCGGCGCGTGTTGATGGCGTGGCAGACCACCGGCGCGGCGGCGCCCAGCGCTATGGCGCCCACCTTCTGCACCGGCGCCCAGACCGTGTCATCCACCGGGCCGGCGACGCCTTCGGCGTGGTGCTCGCGCTCCGACGCCACCGAGGCGATGAGGTCCACCGCGCTGGCCGCCATCGCCACCCGGTCGAGGGTGGGGGCGTTCTCCGGCCGCCCGTCGACGCGCTCGCCCAGCGACAGCGCCGCCGCCGCGCAGGCCATGGCGGAGCTGCCGAAGCGCACCGCCAGCAGGCGCGGCGAGGAGGCCCACAGCGGCGTGCTGGTCGAGGACAGCAGCGCCGCGGTGTAGACGCTCATGCCCGCCCCGGCGACGGCGGCCGGCACCTGCGCCACCCGGGCCACCCGTGGCAGCCCCAGCCACTGCGCCCCCAGCGTCAGCGCGCTGAAGGCGCCGAAACCGGTCAGGATCCAACTGCCGATGGACATGGGCGAGGTGCGCCGGAAGATGCGCAGCATGTTGTAGAAACGGCTGGGCGTGTGCAGGTCGCCGATCAGCAGCAGGGCGCCCAGCGTCGGGGCGGCCATCGCCACGTGGCGGGCGTTGTGCACCAGCTTCTCCGATCCCGGCCGGCCGGTCAGGTCCGCCACGGTGCCGATGATCTGCGCCGAGCCGGACAGCCCCGCCAGGAAGATGTAGCCGCTGGTCTTCCAGCCGAACGGGCTGGGCTTCAGCGCCGGGCGGCCGTAATAGCTCTCTCCCCGGTAGGGTTTGGCGGCCGGGCCGGGGAGGGGCTGTGTCTCGTCGAGGGGCATGCGATCCTCCAAAGCGCTGTCCAAAGCCCCTCTCCCCTCGCGGGAGAGAGGCTTAATATCCCGTCTACCGGCGGTCGGCGGCGAACAGGGCGACGGCGGCCAGCGCCAGCCCGGCCATGGTGGCGAAGCCGGCGGCCAGCGCCGGCTCCACCCGGTTGGAGGCGCGCGTCGGCGCGGTGGGAAAGCCGTAGGTCTCCGGCCGGTCGGTCAGCAGGAAGAAGGCGTTGAGGTGGCCGAGGTCCCCGGTCGCCCCCGGCGATCCCGGCGCGCCGTAGAGATAGGCATCCTCGGCCCCCCGGCGGTGCAGGTCGGCGACGCGTTCCTTCGCCATCTCCACCAGCGTCGGCACCTCGCCGAAGCGGATGGAATCGGTGGGGCAGGACTTGGCGCAGGCCGGCTCCAGCCCGCCCTTCAGGCGGTCGTAGCACAGCGTGCACTTGTGCGCCTTGCCGTCGTCGGGGCTGAGGTCCACCACGCCGAACGGGCAGGAGGGCACGCAATAGCCGCAGCCGTTGCAGATGTCCTGCTGCACCACGACCGTGTCGAACTCCGTGCGGAAGATGGCGCCGGTCGGGCAGGCCTCCAGGCAAGGCGCGTTGTGGCAGTGCTTGCACACGTCGCTCATCATCAGCCAGTGGCTCTGGAACGGCGGCATCTCGGTGACGCGCTGGCCGTCCATGCCGATCTTCTCGACGAAGGCGACGTGCCGCCAGGTGTTCGCCGACAGCCGGCCGGTGTTGTCGTAGCTGGTGCCCTTCAGGCGCAAATCGTCGGCGGGGAGCGCGTTCCACTCCTTGCACGCCACCTCGCACGCCTTGCAACCGATGCACAGCGTGGTGTCGGTGAAGAAGCCGTAGCTGCGGCCGGGTTCGATGGTGACGCCGGCGGTCAGCTCGGATTCGTTCGGGATCAGGCCGTCCATCCCTACCCTCCTTGTCCGGGACGGTCCAGGCGTCCCTTGCGCAGGGCGCAGGTCAGCGCCTTGTTCTCGTGCATGCCGGTGTTGGGGTCGCCGACGATGGCCGTCAGCACGTTGGCGATGTCGCCGGTGGCGAAGCCGTTCCAGCCGAAATGCCAGGGCATACCGATCTGGTAGACCCGCTGCCCGTCGAGTTGGAACGGGCGCAGCCGCTCGGTCACCAGCGCCCGCGTCTCGACCGCGCCGCGCGGGGTGGACAGCACCACCCAGTCCAGCGTCCCGATGCCCAGCTCCGCCGCCAGTTCCGGCGGGATCTCGCAGAAGCCCTCCGGCTGCAATTCGGCGGTGGAGGCCACCGCGCGCGTGGGCGTGCCGCCGGAATGGTGTTCGGTCAGGCGGTAGGTGGTCAGGACGTGGGGATAGCGCGGGTCGGCCGCCTCGTGGATCGGGTTGTCCGGCCGGTCCCAGACCTTGGCGGTGGGGTTGTGCTGCTGGCCGTAGAAGGGGTTCTTCACCGGCGATTCCACCGGTTCATAGTGCGTGGGCAGCGGGCCGTCCTTGATGCCCGAGGGCACGAACAGGGCACCCCGGCCGTCGGCGATCATGATGAAAGGATCGGTGCCGCTCAGCGCGTCCATGCCCGATGGCTCCTTGGACCAATCGGGGCAATAGTCCGGCGCCTTGCTGGTGGAGAAATCGACCTTATCGAAGCCTTCCCACTCGCCCTTGTCCGGGTTCCACCAGACCAGCGTCTTGCGCTCCGACCAGGGCTTGCCGGACGGGTCGGCCGAGGCGCGGTTGACCAGCGTGCGCCGGTTGGACGGCCACGCGAAGCCCCAGCCCAGATGCGTGCCCGGCCCGTCCGGCCCGTCCGCCTTGCGCGAGCGGGCGTGGTTGTTGCCGGCCGAAGGGAAGACGCCCGTGTAGATCCAGCAACCGCAGGCGGTCGAGCCGTCGTCCTTCAGGTGCTTGAAGTCGGGGATCTGCTCGCGCCCCTCCTTGTTCTCGGCCCACGTGTAGCCGTTGATCTCCTTCAGCACCGCCTCGGCGTCCGGCTCCTCGCGCTCGCCCGTGGTGGGGTAATCCCAGGTGAGATAGCGGATCGGTTGGTCCTTGGGGTCGGCGCTGGTGCGGTACAGCTCCTTCAGCCGGCGGCCGAGGTGGTAGATGAACCACAAATCGGACCGGCCGTCGCCCGGCGCCTCCACCACCTTATCGTGCCATTGGATCAGGCGGTGCGTGTTGGTGAAGGTGCCGGCCTTCTCGCCGGCCAGGGCGGTGGGGAGCAGGCACACCTCGGTCTTGATATCCTTGGGCGCCAGCTCGCCGTCGCGCACGGGGTGGCCCTTGTACCAGAAGGACGCGCTCTCGGTTTCGGTAAAGTCGGTCACCACCATCCAGTCGAGGTTGGCCAGCGCGCGCTGCACCAGTGTGGAATTGCTTCCGCCCACCGCCGGGTTCTGGCCGAGCAGGAACAGCCCCTTGATGAGCCCGTCCTTGATGGCGAGCGTCATGGGCTGCTGCGAATGGTCGCCCATGATCCTGGGTAGCCACTCGAACCCCCAGCCGTTCTCCTTCCGGCCGTTCTCGCCGTACCAGGCGCGCAGCAGGCTGACGATGTATTTCGGGAAGTTGTGCCACCAGCCCGTGGGCGTCGTCTCGTGGTCGATGTACTCCTGAAGCGAGCCGTGCGGCTTCAGCGCGTGCGGCTGCGGCAGGTAGCCGGGCAGCAGGTTGTACAGCGTCGGGATGTCGGTGGAGCCCTGGATGCTCGAATGGCCGCGCAGCGCCAGGATGCCGCCGCCGGGCCGCCCGACGTTGCCCAGCAGAAGCTGGATGATCGCCGCCGCGCGGATCATCTGCACGCCCGTGGAGTGGTGCGTCCAGCCCACCGCGTAGCAGATCGTCCCCGTCTTCTCCGGCCCCGAGGCGCGGGCCAGCGCGTCGGCGACCTTGACGAAGGTCTCCTTCAGGCAGCCGGTCACCCGCTCCACCATCTCCGGTGTGTAGGCGGCGAAGTGGCGCTTTAGGATCTGGTAGACGCAGTTCGGGTGTTGCAGCGTCTCGTCCTTCGGCGTCGGCCCCTTTTGCAGGCGCTTGGTGCAGTCGGAGAAGGACTCGGTCGTGTTCACGAAATGCTCGGCCAGGGAGGCGGGCACGAATTCGCCCTCGTACTGCCAGCTCTCGTAGGTGTAGGACTTCTTCGTCTCGCTCCAGCCGGAGAACTTGCCGTCGTTGCGGCTCGCGTCCTCAAAGTTCTCGCTGATGATGGTGGCGATGTTGGTGTAGGCCGACGCGTAGTCCTTGAACCACAAGTCATGCTCAAGGATATGGTGGATGATCCCGCCCAGGAACGCGATGTCGGTTCCGGCGCGCACCGGCGCGTAGACGTCGGCCAGCGCCGAGGTGCGGGTGAAGCGCGGGTCGGCGTGGATCAGCGTCGCCCCCTTCTCCTTTGCCTGAAGGGCGAAGCGGAAGGCGATCGGATGGTTCTCGGCCATGTTGGACCCCATCACCAGGATGCAGTCCGCGTTGGCGAGATCCCACTGGGGCATGGTGGCCGCCCCACGGCCGAAGGAGGCACCCAAACTGGGCACCGAGGAGGAGTGTCAGACCCTTGCCTGGTTTTCGATCCACGTCATCCCCAGGCCGCCGCTGAACAGCTTCTTGATGAGGTAGTTTTCCTCGTTGTCCAGCGTGGCGCCGCCCAGCGACGCCATGGCGAGCGTGTGGTTGACGATGGTCCCGTCCGGCAGCGTGTGGACGAAGCTCTCGTCGCGGGTCCGCTTGGTCAGGTGCGCGATGCGGTCCATCGCCCAGTCCAGAGGCTTCTGCTCCCAGCGGTCGGAATGCGGGGCGCGGTAGAGCACCGTGCTCATGCGCGTCTCGCTGGTCAGCCAGCCGAAGGTCGCCGCCCCCTTCGGGCACAGCGTGCCCCGGTTGATCGGGCTGCGCGGATCGCCCTCCACATGCAGCAGCCGGCCGTCCTTGGCGTACATGAGCTGGGCGCAGCCCACCGCGCAGTAGGGGCAGATGTTGGTGCCGACCGTGTCGGCCTCTTCCAGGCGCGGGCGCAGCGCTTCGGACCGCGTGCTTCGGGCGGCGTCGGAGAATGGGCTCTCCCCGCGCATCTGCCGGGGCACGGACCATTCCCGCACGAAGCTGCGGGCGCGGTCGGCGAGGGTGCGGCGGCGGATCGGCTTCATGCGCGGGGCTCCTCTGCGTATCCGATGTCGTGCACGATCCCGGCGATCAGGCCGGGGCGCTCGTCGTAGCGGACGGCGACCCGCGCCTTGGCGCGGGCGAGCGGGGGCAAATCCTGCGGCTCGATGGGCGCGTCGTGCGCCAGCACGAACAGCTTGGCGATCCCCTCGTCGCTGACGAGCTGAAAGCGCCCCTCCTGGGAGAGCGTGATGGTCCCTTCGACCGTGCGCATCGGCGTGTCCGGGCGGGCTGGTGAATCCTGCTCCCCTCAACGCCCCGTGCCGCGTCCGGTTCGCTCGCCCGACGGCTTACCCCGTCCGGCAGAGGACGCGGGGCTCGGGGCCGGTCTGCGGCGTCACAATGCCGATCACCGCGGCCTGCGGATACCCCAGCGCGCGCAGGGCGGCGACGCAGGCCGCCGCTTGGTCAGCCGGCACGCCGGCGAGCAGGCCGCCCGCCGTCTGCGGGTCGAACAGCAACGCGCTCGGCGCATCGCCGGACAGGCGGTGGGTGGTGCGGGCGTTCTCCGGGTGCAGGGTGCTGGCGATGCCGGCGGCCAGCAGTTCCGCCGCACCCTCCAGGACAGGCAGCGCGCCGGAGTCGAGCGCGGCGTCGGCGCCCGAGGCGTCGAGCATCTCCAGCAGATGGCCGAGCAGCCCGAAGCCGGTCACGTCGGTGCAGGCGGTGGCGCCGTGCTCTGCCAAGCAGGCCGCCGCGGCGCCCGCGGACACCTGCATGCCGTCCAGCGCCGCCGCGATCCAGCGCACCTTCGCGGCACCCCGCATCGCCGCCGCCAGCAGGACGCCGGTGCCCAGAGGCTTGGTCAGCACCAGCGCGTCACCGGGCCGCAGCCCGCCCTTGCGCAGGATCCGCGGCCCCGCCACGCCGGTGATGGCGAAGCCCAGCGCCGGCTCCGCCATCTCGGCGCTGTGGCCGCCGACGAGGCGGGCGCCGGCCGCCTCCAGCACCTCGGTCCCGCCGCACAGCATCTGATGGAGGTCGTCTTCCAGCATGCCGGCGCGGGCGGGCGGCAGCCCGGCAACCGCCAGCGCGGTCAGCGGCGCGCCGCCCATGGCGTGGATGTCGCCCAGCGCGTGGGTGGCGGCGATGCGGCCGAAAACGTAGGGGTCATCGACGAAGGCGCGGAAGAAATCCACGGTCTGGAGCAACGGCCTGCCGGCCGGCGGTTCGACCACCGCCGCGTCGTCGCCGTCGCGGCTGCCCAGCCGCTCCAGCACGCGGCCCAGCACGGCGGCCGGGACCTTGGCGCCGCAGCCGCCGCAGCGCATCTCTGCGGCCACAGCGGGCGGAGCGGCCGGGCGCATTGATGGCAGATCCTGGTAGCCGCGCATCCAGCGCCGGTCGATCCACTCCTTGAGCCGCCACGCCCAGGCCCCCTCCGCGACGAAAGGCCCTTTGATGGCGACCGCCCGGCGGTCGCCGGTGCCGATCAGCGACAGGAACCGCCGTTGCGGCTCGAACGGCCGGGGCGCCTGTCCGGCCAGCGCGCGCCGCAGGTTCTCCGTCAGCGGCGGCCCCTGCCGCACGGCGAAGACGCCGGCCTTGGGGCGGGGGTGCGGCTGGACGGCGGCAACGTCGCCGGCCGCGAAGACCAGCGGGTCGTTGATCGAGCGCAGCGCGGCGTCCACCGCCACGAAGCCGCGTCCGTCCAGCGTCAGGCCGGTCTCGGCCAGCCAGGGGGCGGCGCTGGCCTGCGTCGCCCAGACGATGGCGTCGCAGGGCAGGGCGGTGCCGTCGGTGAAGACCGGCCCGTCGGCCTCGACGCGCGCCACTTCGGCTTCCTCGCGCAGGGCGATCCCCCGCTCCGCGAGCAGACGGCGGAAGATCCGCGCCGCCGCGTCCGGCTGGCCATGGAGCAGGCGGCCGCGCGTCACCAGCGTGAAGCGGGGCAGGGCGGCCGGGCAGCGCCGGCGAAGCGCGTGCTGCATGGAGAGCACCACCTCCACCCCCGCCGCCCCGCCGCCGACCATGGCGACGTGCAACGGTTCGGCCACCGCGCACAGCCGGTCGGACAGCCGCTGCCAGCGCTCCGTCAGGCCGGCGATGGGCTTCAGCGGGACGGCGTGCTCCGCAGCCCCCGGCGCGTCGAGCGCCGGGCGGGAGCCGATGTCGAGCGACAGCAGATCGTAGCGCAGCGGCGGCCGGTCCCGCAGCAGCACGCGCCGGGCCGCGCGGTCCAGCCCGAACGCCTCCGCGTGGACCAGCCGCGCTCCGGCGAAGCGGGCGAGGCGCCACAGATCGATGTGGCACTCATCGTGCGTGTAGTGCCCGGCGATGAAGCCGGGGATCATGCCGGAATAGGGCGTCTCCACGTCCCACGCCACCAGCGTCAGCCGCACGCCCGGCACCGGGCGCATGCCGAAGCTCTTCAGTACGTGCACGTGGGCATGGCCGCCGCCGACGAGCACGAGGTCCTGTTCGACGGGGCTGGTCTGCATGGGACCCTCATTGCGCCGGACGGCGCGCCGCCGCAATCCGGGCAAGCGGGGAGGCGACCCTGCCGGAAGGCTTACCCGTCGCCGTTCAGTCCCGCCGTTTCTGGCCTTCGGAGTCCTTGGCGTCCCAGCCGGTGTCCGCGTTGAGCCCGCGGGCCTGCTGCTCGGCGGGCGAGGAGCCGGCGGGCGGGAAGCCCGCCTGCATGCGCGTCTCGCGCCATTTCAGCCGAAGGTCGGCAAGCCGGTGGCCGGGGGCGTCGTAGCCGAAGGCGCGGTGGCGGTTCGGCGGCACGGCCCCCTTGGCGCTGACGTGCTGCGCGACCGCGTCCACCCAGGAATCGAAGGCGGCCATGAAGGCGGCGTCGGCGACCATGTCCTCGGCCTGATCCTCGGAATAGGGTTTGCCCTTGCCCGTCGTGGCGTGCGCCCACAGCCGGTCCGGCACCTCGATGCCGCTGTACCGGCACTGCCAGACCAGCGGGCGGTAGGCGTCGCGCTCGTTCCGGAACGGCTCCTCGGCCGGATCGAACCACGCCGCGTGGCGCAGCGTCTTCGGCCGGCCGGTCGGGTCCAACTCGTCCCCGCCCTCGTCGCCGTAGCAGAAGAAGGCGGCGGTGCGGCCCTCCAGGTGGTTCCGGCTCAGCGCGTCCCACTCCGGGCTGCGTTCCAGCGCCATGGCCTTTTCGGGATCCTTGTGGTCGATCAGGTCCTCGCGCGGGTTGCCGCCGCTGGCGCAGACCAGACGGTCGAACATCAGCTTCAGGTTGCTGGTGGGGCCGTACCAGTTGATCGGGGCGATGATCGCCCAGGCGTCGGCAAGGTCGAGCCGGGCGTAGAGGTCGAGGTCCCACATCAGGTCGGGCTCGGCCCGGTCGTTCTTGCCGTAGCAGTTGCAGGGCCAGACGCACAGGGCCATGGACGTGGAGGCGCAGGCGTTGCAGCTCTGGATCCGGGCGCGGCCATAGAGGTTGCCAAGATCCTCCACGTCGATCTCGAAGTCCTGCGGCAGCCGCCCTTCCATGCGCAGCGCCAGGGCGCGCGCCTTGCTGTCCACGCCGGGGCAGTTGTACTGCCGCCGGTCGGAGCCGGCGATGACCAGCACCCGCAGCGGACGTTCGCCGGGGGGCCGGTGGCCGTTGGCGTCATCGGGCCGCATGGTCAGCCGTGCCCATGCGCGTGGCCTTCGGATCGGCGGGCATGGTGCCGCTGCCCATGGCCACCGGAGAGATGCATCCACAGCAGCCAGCCGGCGAGCGCCCCGAAGGCGAGGTTGAGGAAGAAGGTGTAGTCGATGGCGAACCGCACCATGTCCTGCAAAGACGGCCGGTCGGTGGGCGTGAGGCCTGTCAGCGCGTAGAGGTAATGGACCGTGATCCCCGCCGCGACCATGCAGACATACATGACCAGCGACAGGTAGCCGGCGTACTTCCAGCCGTAATACTTGGCGTGGATCCAGACGACCGTGGCGGCGACCAGATCGGCGCCGAGGAACGCCATCACGCCGCCCAGCGACACCTGCTTCGACCACAGCATGGCGGCCAGCGGCACGTTGCCCATGGAGCCGATGAAGGTGAAGAAGGCGACCACCGGCGCCACCGCCGCGTTCTCCAGGACCGCCCAGAAGGACGGGGCCGCGGCGTTTCCGACGAACAGGAAGTCCCAGAAGCTCTGCGGCACGAACACCGAGATGAATCCGGCGACGGTGAAGCCGAACAGGATCTCCTTCCACACCATCGCCCATTCCATGGTGAAGGCCCCGGCGATGCGCCGCCAGCCCTCGCGCGAGGCCAGCTTGTCGCGCCAGGAGCCGCGCATGCCGTGCTCCATGTCCATCCCGTCTTGCTTCTGGGCCTGCTCGGCGTGGCGCTTGCCCCCCTCGGCGAGCCCCATGGGGAACCACAGCGCGGTCAGCAGGTAGGCGTACACCACCATGATGAAGCCCAGCAGGAAGTTGGCCAGCGTGAACTTCCAGCCGAGCAGCACCCACAGCACGATCCCCAGCTCGATCACCAGGTTGGTGGAGGAGATCAGGAAGGCCAGCGAATTGACGGGGTGCGCCCCCTTCACCAGGACCGAGCGCGAAGCCGCGAGCGCCGCGAAGGAGCAGGAGGAGGAGATGAAACCGAAGACCATGGCCAGCCCTGCCTGGCGGGCTCCCCGCTCACCGAGCGCGTGGCCCATCTGCTCGCGGCTGACCAGAACCTGAATGCCCGCCGAGATGAGGTACCCGAAGATGAGCGCCCACAGTGCCTGCCACAGCATACCGGCGCCCGTCAGGAGCGCCTGCCAGACCTGATCCATGATCTCCTCCGATTGTGGCATGCCAGCGGATCAACTGCGGGCGAACCGGCGGGTTCCTGAACCACTCTGTGACCGAGGGCGTATGCTGTTGGCGCAATCCTCACCTCTGCCGAAGGTAAAATCCGAGAACATTTCCGATTTCGCTGCGTGAAGCAGAGCAAGGGGAGGGAACTCCCGCGAATCTCCTTTAGTTGGCCAAGAGGGAATCCAGTTGGCCAAGAGGGAATCGCTTCGGCAGGTGGAGGAAACGATGGAGACGAAGTTCGCCGCGACAACCGCCGCACTGCTCTGCCTGATGACCACCGGTGGCGCGCTTGCGCAGACCGGTGCGACCCCAAGCCAGGTGGGCGAGGCCAACACCCTGATGAACTGGCACTCCCAGCCGGACGCAGCGATCACGCCCGACGCGCTGAAGAACGTTGGCATCGCTTGGCGACACGCTACGCCGAACCCGGTGTCGCACACGCCCCTCGTCGCAGATGGCCGGGTCTACTTCGCGGATTGGGGCGGCACGGTCTACGCGCTTGACGCCGAGACCGGCAAGCCCGTCTGGCAGAAGACGGTTGAGCAGCCCAAGACCATGTGGCCCTGGCACGGCTTCGCCGGCACCGGCACGCTGGGCGGCGGGCTGCTGTTCGAGGCGAGCGTCGAGGGCAACGCCTTCGCCCTTGATCCGGCCACCGGCAACGTCGTCTGGCAGACCCGCATCGCCGAGGACCCGGAGGCCGGCAGTCTGGCACGGCTCACTTACTTCGACGGGATGGTGTTCGTCGGCCTGCAGTCGGTCGAGGAGCCGATGACGCATATGAAGCCGGGCTTCAAGCCGGACTTCCAGGGCAAGGTCATGGCGCTCGACGCCAGGACAGGCCAGAAGGTGTGGGAGACGGCGCTGGTCCAGCCGCCGCACAGCGGCGTAGCGGTGTGGAGTTCCTTCGCCCTCGACCCGGAGACTGGCGTCCTCTACTCTACCACCGGCAACAATTACACCGGCGAGCCGACGGAGATGTCGGATTCGCTGGTGGCGGCCGACGCCCGCACCGGCAAGATCCTCTGGCACCGGCAGGCCACGCAGAACGACGTGTGGACGATGGCCGATCAGCGCGGACCGGATTACGATTTCGCCGGCGGGCCGCAACTGTTCGACGTCGAGACCGGCGGACGAACCCTCCATTTGGTCGGTGCTGGGCAGAAGAGCGGCTATTTCCACGTCTGGGACCGCCGCACCGGCGATAAGCTGTGGGCCAGCTCGGTCGGCTACGGCGGCGTCGACGGCGGCATGCACGGCGAGGCGTCGCTCGGCAACGACCGCATCATCGCGTGGGCAAACAACAATTACATCCACAAGATGCCGCCGGGCAATATAAATGTAAGCATCAAGGCGCTGAACCCGGAAACCGGCGAGTACTTGTGGGTGCGCGACGGGGCGCAGCCAGCAGTTCTTTTTGCGGCCGGCGTGCTGGCCGGCGATATCTATTTCCTGCCTTCGCTCGACGGCAAGGTGCGCGCCTATTCCGCCAAGGACGGCAAGACGCTGTGGACCAGCGAGGCGGTTGGCCCGATTACCACGACGCCGGCTTTCGACGGCACCCGCCTCTATACCGTCGCTGGCTCCCCCGGGATCTTCGGCGATTGGGCCAAGGGTGGCGAGAACGGCATCTACGCCTTCGGCCCCATTGCCCCGGCCTCCGGGTCGTCGCGGTAGCTGCGGCCGGCGTCGCACTGGAGAGGGGAAGCGGGTATGCCGGAAATCCTCGCGCATGACGACGGAGCGTCCCGATCCCGGTGCCTCTCCCAGCGTTTCACGGTGGCCTACGAGTACCGGGTGCACATGACCCGTGGGCTGTTCGATCCGGACAACCCGCTGCTGGCCGACACCCTGGCGGCGCGCGAGCCGGGCCGGCGCCACCGTGTCGCCGCCATCCTCGACGGCGGCCTGGTCGCCCGACGGCCCAGTCTGCCGGCGGATCTCGCGCGCTACGCCGAACGCCACGCCCGCAGCCTCGACCTCGTCGCGGCGCCGGAGGTGGTGCCCGGCGGCGAGGCGGCGAAGAACGATCCGGCGCTGGTCGAGGCGCTGCAGCACCGCCTGCACGCGCTTGGCATCGACCGGCATGCCTTCGTCCTCGCCGTCGGCGGCGGTGCCGTGCTCGACCTCGCCGGCTATGTCGCGGCGACGACGCACCGCGGCGTCCGGCTGGTGCGCGCGCCCTCGACCGTGCTGGCCCAGAACGATGCCGGCATCGGCGTGAAGAACGGC
Organism: Azospirillum sp.; assembly: GCA_035629155.1. Classification (GTDB taxonomy): domain Bacteria; phylum Pseudomonadota; class Alphaproteobacteria; order Azospirillales; family Azospirillaceae; genus Azospirillum. The sequence continues at coordinate 48,272 of DASPIO010000282.1, forward strand.
GTCAACGCCTTCGGCGTGAAGAACTTCCTCGGCACCTTCGCGCCGCCCTGGGCGGTGCTCAACGACCTCGACCTGCTGGCGACGCTGGAGCCGCGCGACCGCCGCGCCGGCATGGCGGAGGCGGTGAAGGTGGCCCTCATCCGCGACGCCGCCTTCTTCGCCTGGATCGAGCGGCACGCCCCGGCGCTGGCCGCCTTCGACGGGGAGACGGTGGCGGCCCTGATCGTGCACTGCGCCGAGTTGCACCTCGCCCACATCGCGCGCGGCGGCGACCCCTTCGAGACGGGCAGCGCCCGCCCGCTCGATTTCGGCCACTGGGCGGCCCACAAGCTGGAGGCGCTGTCCGGCCACGCCCTGCGCCACGGTGAGGCGGTCGCCATCGGCATCGCGCTGGACAGCCGCTATTCCGTGCTGCGCGGCCTGCTGGCGCCGGACGGCGATGAGCGCATCGCCGCGCTGCTGGAGCGCCTGGGCTTCCGCCTGTGGCACCCGGCGATGGAGGATACCGGCGCGCTGCTGCGCGGCCTCCAGGAGTTCCGCGAGCACCTCGGCGGCGACCTGACGGTCTCGCTGCTCGCCGGGATCGGCCGCGGCGCCGACGTGCACGAGATCGACGGGGCGGACATGCGCGCGGCGCTCGCCTGGCTGCGCGGGCGGGAGGCCGGGCGATGAACCTCGGGGAGCACGGCCACCTCACCTACTGCACCAACATCCACCCCGGCGAGAGCCTCGACGCGGTCGAGGAGGTGCTGCGCGGGCCGGTGGCGGCGGTGAAGGCGCGCCTCTCCCCCGATCGCCCCTTCGGCGTCGGCCTCCGGCTGTCGGCGCAGGCCGCCGAGGCGCTCGCCGCTCCCGAGCGGTTCGCCGCGTTCCGGGCGCTGCTCGCCGAGCGGGATCTCTACGTCTTCACCATCAACGGCTTCCCGTACGGGCCCTTCCACGGCCGGCCGGTGAAGGAAGCGGTGTACCGGCCGGACTGGCGCGACGGCGCCCGGCTCGCCTACACCGACCGCCTCACCGGCCTGCTGGCCGGGCTGCTGCCCGACGAGCCGGGCATGGCGGGCAGCGTCAGCACCGTGCCCGGCAGCTTCAAGCCCTGGATCACCGGCGCGGACGACGTCGAGGCGATGGTCGGCAACCTGATCCGCCACGTCGTCCACCTCGTGCGGCTGCGCGCCGAAACCGGCCGCACCGTCGCGCTGGCCCTTGAGCCGGAGCCCTGCTGTTTCCTGGAGACGGTGGCGGAGACCATCGCCTTCTTCCGCAACCACCTGCACGCCCCGTCCGCCGCGGTCCGTCTCGCCGGGGAGGCCGGGATCGGCCGCGGCGAGGCGGAGGAGGCGCTGCATCGGCATCTGGGCGTTTGCCTCGACCTCTGCCACGCGGCCGTCGAGTTCGAGGATCCCGGCGGCATGCTGGACGCGCTGCGCGGCGCCGGCGTCGCCGTCGCCAAGATGCAGGTCACCGCCGGCCTGCGCCTGCCGCGCGTGGGCCCCGATGCGGAAGACCGCCTGCGCCCGTTCGCCGACGAGGTCTACCTGCACCAGGTGGTCGAGCGCACGCCCGGCGGCCTGCGCCGCTTCCGCGACCTCGGCGAGGCGTTTGATGCTCCGGGTGGCACAGCCGACCGGGAATGGCGGGTGCACTTCCATGTCCCGCTGTTCCTCGACGACCTCGGCGCCTTCGGCTCGACGCGGGACTTCGCCGCCGCCGTCCTGGAGCGCCACCGCCGCAGCCCGGTCGCGCCCCACCTGGAGGTGGAGACCTACACCTGGGACGTGCTGCCGGAGCGGCACCGCACCCCCGACACCGTGACCGGGATCACGAAGGAGCTCGCATGGGTCATGCAGCAGCTCGGCCGCGCCGGCTGACCCGGTCGGCGGCTCTGCGCCTCGGCCGGGTCTCCAACCTGCCGACGGTGTGGACCAACGCGCTGGCCGGGGTCGTCCTGGCCGGCGGCGAACCGGCGGGGGCGGGCTTCGCCGTCCTCGTCGCCGGGCTGTCGCTGTCCTACGTGGCCGGCATGTACCTCAACGACTGGTTCGACCGCGGCTTCGACGCGCGCCGGCAGCCGTGGCGCCCGATTCCGGCGGGCGAGGCGGGGGAGGGCGTCGTGCTGGCCGCCGGCCTCCTGCTCCTCGCCGCCGGCTGGGCGCTGGTGGCGAGCCTGGGCTGGAAGGCCGCCGTGGCCGGTGCCGCCCTGGCCGCGGCCATCTTGCTGTACGACGCGTGGCACAAGGGGAACCCGGCCGGGCCGGCGATCATGGGGCTGTGCCGCGCATTGGTCTACGTCACCGCCGGCCTCGCGGCGGCCGGGGCGCTGTCCGCGCCGGTGCTGGCCGGGGCGGCGCTGATGCTCGGCTACGTCGTCGCCCTGACGGTGGCGGCGAAGAGGGGGTGGGGCGGCATCGGGCCGATGATCGCCGGGATCTGCATGCTCGACGGCCTGCTGGTGATGCTGGCCGGCGCGCCCTGGCTGGCGCTGCCGTGCGCCGCCGGCTTCCTGCTCACCCTGGCGCTGCAGCGCCACGTTCCCGGCACCTGAGGAGGGCGGCGATGAGCGATCCCGACACCCCCTTGATTTGCGCTCTGCTCGACGTCTGGCTCGGCCGGCAGTTGACGTCCGCGGCGCGCGGCTGGCTGGAAGAGGCGAAAGGGCGCGTCGCGGCCGGGCCGGACCGCGACGTCTTCCTGGTGATCGGGCTGGCCGGGCGGAAGGTCGGCAAAGGGGAGTTGTCCCTCACGCCGGAGGACCTGGAGGACGCCCGCCGGGCGCGCCCCGGCTGGGACCCGCGCAGCCTGACGCTCGACCAGGCGGCGCGCATCCGCCTGCTGCTGGCCGACGACGACGCCGGACGGTTCGCGGTGCGGCTCGACCGGCTGTCGGTGGCGGCGGAGGTCGGGGAGCTGGTCGCCTTCCTGCGCGGCCTGCCGCTCTACCCCGCTCCCGAACGGCACCTGGCTCGGGCGGCGAAGGGCGTGCGCAGCAACATGATGGACGTCTTCCGCGCCGTCGCGCACGCCAATCCCTATCCGGCCGAGCGCTTCCCGCAGGACGCCTGGAACCAGATGGTCCTCAAGGCGCTGTTCATCGGCGTGCCGCTGCACCCGATCCAGGGGCTGGAGCGCCGGGCCAACCCGGCGCTGGCCCGGATGCTGTGCGACTACGCCCGCGAACGCCGCGCCGCCCGCCGGCCGGTCAGCCCGGAGCTGTGGCGCTGCGTCGGCCCGCACGCCGACGGCGCGGCGCTGGCCGACCTGGAACAGGCGCTCGCCGGCCCGGACCCCGCGGAGCGGGGCGGGGCCGCGCTGGCGCTCGCCGCCTCGCCGCACCCCGGAGCTTCCGCCGCGCTGGCGCGCGCACCGGAGCTGCGGGACGCGGCGGCGGACGGGCGGCTCGCCTGGGAGCGGTTGGCCTGAACGGAGAACGAGAATCGGGAGGACACGCGCATGCGCTTCATCGATCCGCACATCCACATGGTCTCGCGCACGACGGACGACTACGAGGCCATGGCGGCGGCCGGCGTCGTGGCGGTGATCGAGCCGGCCTTCTGGGTCGGCCAGCCGCGCACCAGCGCCGGGACCTTCGCCGACTACCTGTCCATGCTGGTGGGCTGGGAGCGCTTCCGCGCGTCGCAGTTCGGCATTCGCCACTACTGCGCCATCGGCCTGAACAGCAAGGAAGCCAACAACGAGGCGCTGGCCGAGGAAGTGCTGGACCTGCTGCCGCGCTTTGCCGTCAAGGACGGCGTCGTCGCCATCGGCGAGATCGGCTACGACGAGCAGACCGCCGCCGAGGACCGCGCGCTCCGCGCCCAGCTCGAACTCGCCAAGGAGCTGGAACTGCCGGTGATGATCCACACCCCGCACCGCGACAAGACGCACGGCACCAGCCGCAGCATGGACGTGATCGCCGAACACGGGCTGGAGCCGTCGCGCGTGGTGATCGACCACAACAACGAGGAGACGGTGCAGGAGGTGCTGGATCGCGGCTTCTGGGCCGCCTTTACCATCTATCCCAAGACCAAGATGGGCAACGAGCGCATGGTCGAGGTGGTGCGGCGCTACGGCTCGGAGCGCATCATCGTCGATTCCAGCGCCGACTGGGGCGTCTCCGACCCGCTCGCCGTGCCCAAGACCGCCCGCCTGATGGTCGAGCGCGGCATCGCGCGAGACGACGTGGAGACGGTCTGCTACCGCAACGCACTCGCCGCCTACGGACACAGCGGGCAGATCGCCGAGGCGGACTGGCTGGACCCGTCCACCATCGACCAGCGCTCGCTGTTCGAGGGCAACTCGGTGCTGCGCGGCCAGAATCCACGCATTGGGGAGCCGCGCGCCGGGGACGCCCGTCCGACGCGGTCCTTGGTCATCGAATGACGAAGGGAGGGCATGCGATGCGCCATCTCCGTCATATCATCGGCCTGTTGTCGGCCGTGGTCCTGTCCGGCTGCTTCGCCCTCTCGGAACCGGAGGGCGGCGGCACGGCCGAGTTCCAGGGACCGCGCCGGATCGATGCCGGCGACGTGCTGCTTCCCCCGGGCTACCGGATCGAGCCGGTTGCAGCCGGGCTGACCTTTCCGTCGGGCATCGCCTTCGACGGTCAGGGGCGTCCGCACGTGATCGAGGCCGGCTATTCCTACGGCGAGGTGTTCGCGCCGGCCCGCCTGCTGCGTTTGGAGTCGGACGGGCGGAGCACCGTCGTCGCCGTGGATGAGGCTAACGTCCCGTGGACCGGCGTGTCGTTCCACGACGGCGCCTTCTACGTGGCGGCCAGCGGCCAGCGGGAGGGCGATCTCAGCGGCGGCCGGGTGCTGCGCATCACGCCGGACGGGCGGATCGCCGTGCTGGTGGATGGGCTGCCCGGCCGCGGTGACCACCATACCAACGCGCCCGTGGTCGGGCCGGACGGCTGGCTCTACTTCGCGCAGGGCACCGCCACGAATTCCGGGGTCGTCGGCCCCGACAACTTCAAGGTGGGATGGCTGAAGCGTTTCCCGCGCTACAACGACATTCCCTGCCGGGACATTGTGCTGCGCGGCGTCAACTACACCAGCGCGAATCCGCTGACCGAGGCGGACGACACGGCGGTGACCGGCGCCTACGTTCCCTTCGGAACCCCGACGCGGCCGGGGCAGGTCATCAAGGGGCGCTTCCCCTGCCACGGCGCGGTGATGCGCGTGCGCCCGCAGGGCGGCCGGCCGGAACTGGTCGCCTGGGGCTTTCGCAACCCGTTCTGGCTGTCCTTCTCGCCCGACGGCCGGCTGTTCGCCACCGACAACAGCTATGACGTGCGCGGCAGCCGCCCGGTCTTCGGCACCGGCGACCCGCTGTGGGAGGTGAAGCCCGGCACGTGGTACGGCTGGCCGGACTTCCAGGCCGGCAAGCCGCTGCAGGACTGGAACCGCTTCGAGCCGATCGGCGGCAAGCCGCTCGAGCCTCTGCTCGCCCGCTACCCCGGACAGCCGCCGAAGCCGGCGGCGGTGTTCGCCGTTCACGCCTCGGCCAACGGCTTCGACTTTGCCCGCAGCCCTGCCTTCGGCAAGCCCAATGAGGCGTTCGTCGCACAGTTCGGCGACCTGTCGCCCAACACCGGCAAGGTTCTGGCTCCGGTCGGGTTCCGCGTCGTCAAGGTGGACATCGACACGGGCGTCATCCACGACTTCGCGGTCAACGGCGGCAAGGTGGCCGGGCCGGCGTCCTGGACCGGCGGCGGCGGGCTGGAGCGGCCGGTCTCTGTCCGCTTCGATCCGGCTGGCACGGCGCTGTGGGTGGTCGATTTCGGCGTCCTCACCCTGACTCCGAAGGGAGACATGTTCCCGCGTAAGGAAACCGGCGTGATCTGGCGGATCGTTCCGGATGCAAGGAGGTGACCATGGCACGCAGGTCTTTCGGCCCCGCGCTGGTCCTCGGTGCCGCCCTGGCGCTCGGCGCCTGCGACGACACCGCGCGGCGCGGCGTCGCCTTCCTCGGACCGATGGAGCTGACCGACCCCAAGCTGGTGGCTGGGGAGCGCGCCTTCATGCGGGCCTGCAACCAGTGCCACCCGCGCGGCGAAGCCGGCCTCGGGCTGGCGCTCAACGACAAGCCGCTGCCCGATTTCGCCATCCGCGCCCAGGTCCGCGCCGGCCTCGGGGCGATGCCGGCCTTCTCCAGGGAGGATCTGAGCGACGCCGACCTCGACGCGATCATCGCCTATCTGGACTACCTGCGCGGGCGGGGACCGTTCCGCAACGTGCTGTAGCTCCTTATTCGGCCGCCCGATGCCGGGCCTTGGCGGCGTGGGCGGAGCCGAAAATGTGCGCCAGCATCATTTCCTTGACCGCGGTGGCCGGCACCGCGCCTTCAGGCAGCAGGCCCGGCTCCGAACTGATGAGGAGCGGGCCGGCGTCCGGGGCGGCCGTGACCAGCCCGTGCGAGCCCTTGACCAGCATCGCGTCCAGCGGGATCACGTCCATCAGCGAGCGCAGCCCGAGAGTCTTCTTCAGAAGGCGCCATCCCACGGCCCCCCTAGGCCAGCGGAGCCCGGGGTCGAGGAACAGCTCGACCGGGTCGTAGCCGGGCTTGCGGTGAATGTCCACGGTGCGGGCGAAATCGGGGGCGCGGGCGTCGTCGAGCCAGTAATAGTAGGTGAACCATGCGTCGGGCTCGGCCAGCGCCACCAGTTCGCCGGAGCGCGGGTGGTCGAGGCCGAGTTCCGCCTTGCCCGCGGCGTCCAGCACCCGCCCGACCCCCGGCAGCGCCTCCAGCAGTGCCCTGACTTCGGCCAGCCGGTCCGGGGCCTGGACGTAGACATGCGCGATCTGGTGGTCGGCGACGGCAAAGGCGGGCGAGGCGCCGGCATCCAGCAACTCGCGCCCCAGTTCCTCCCGCACGCGGATCAGCCCGGCACCGCGAAGCGCGCGGTTGATGTGCACCGGCCGCGAAACCGGGACGACGCCGTATTCGGAAAGGACCATCACCGCGGCGCCCTCGCGCTCCGCCTCCTCGATCAGTTCGCCGCAGAGTGAGTCGACGGCGGCGAGATCCCCGGCGATGTCCGGGTGGTCCGGCCCGAGGCGCTGGAGCCCGTAGTCGAGGTGCGGCAGGTAGACGAGCGTCAGCGCCGGACGGCGGGTCGCCCGCACGTGCTGGGCGCACCGCACGATCCAGCGGCTCGACGCGATGTCGGTGGCCGGCCCCCAGAACTGGAACAGCGGGAAGCGCCCGAACCGCCGCGTGAGGTCGTCGCGCAGCTCTGGAGGCTCGGTGTAGCAGTCGGGAATCTTGCGCCCGTCCGCCGGGTACATGGGGCGCGGCGTCACCCCGATGTCGGCGCCGGAGTACATGTTGTACCACCAGAACAGGTTGGCGCAGGTGAAGCCCGGATTGAGACGCCGGGCGGCATCCCACACCCGCTCCCCCGCCATCAGGCGGCTGGACTGCCGCCAGAACCAGACCTCGGCGAGGTCGCGGAAGTACCAGCCATTGCCAACGATGCCGTGATCGCGCGGCAGCGCGCCGGTGAGGAAGGTCGCCTGAGCGGAGCAGGTGACCGCTGGCGTGACGGTATCCAGGGCGCGGCGTCCGCCGCGCTGCGCCAGACGCAGCAAATTCGGCGTGTGTGGCCCAAGGAGCCGGCGGGTCAGACCGACCACGTTCAGCACGAGGGTTTGGCGCATGCGCGGGATTCCTCGGTCGGCTTCTGCGAAAATTCGATGCCTTCGGCTCTGGCTGAAGCAGACTGGCATCCAGGACGTGAAGACGCTCACCGCGCCCTATCTGGCCACGGGCAAGACGAGGAACGGCGACGCGGTCACCTGATGATCGACCCCACCGCGACGACCGCCTCCAGCGGCTCCAGCGGCGGCCAAGCCGGTTCGTCGTCGCAGCCGAGCGGCAAGACGCAGTAACCCGCCGGCCCGAGCAGAAGGCCCCGCCCGATGGGAGCGGGGCCTTTCCCATGCCGACGGTTTAGCTACTTCGATCCGCCGCTCGTGCCGGCACCGCGATCCGCGCGCACGTCCGCCACGATGTCGAACTGGCGGTAGTCGAAGGGCGGCAAGCCAGCCACGTCGTTCCGCCCGTACGGCAACTCGTAGTAGTCGAGGCCCGGGTCGAACCCGTAACCGTAGCCGTAATAGGGATACACCTGCGCCCCACGGATGCCGTACGTTACGTCGGGCTGGACCACGACGGCCTGCAGCTTGCCGTCCTTATTGAAGATCAGGTCCTCGACGTAGCCGTAGCCCCGGACGTCAGACAGCCGGACGGTGTCGTCCAGCAGTTCGCTCACCTTCCAGGCGCGGCCCCGCGCGTCGGCGTCCTCATCGACGCGGCGCACGTTGCTGCCGCCCGCGTTCTGGCCGGGGCTCACGCGGTAGTCGTAGCCGTACTCGCCGAACAGGCCATAGTCGCGGTAGTTGGTCTCGGTGATGGGAACCGTGATGCGCTCGAGGTTGGCGCCGATCTGGGCCTGCTTCCAGGGCACCGCGAAATGCGTGTCGCCAATGTCCAGAAAGCCTCCGACCTCGACGATCAGCGACCGGATCTGACCGTTCGGGCCGACGATGATGTTGGCGACCTCGCCGATCTCCTCGCCGTTCTTGCCGTAGACCGACGTGTCGATGAGCGCCTCGGCGCTGTATCCGCCGCGGACCTGCTCACGGTCCCACGAGGAGGCGGCGACCACGGGCGCGCCGGCGATCTTGCCACTCTTCTGGGCCTGCTGCGCACTGCCGGACTTGTCCTGCGCCGAGGCCGGTGCTGCGGCGATCAGCGCGAGGGCGGCCGTTGCCGCGAGCATGCTCGTCTTCATGTCCATCGCTCCATCGTTGCTCGGGGTGTATTCGGCCAACTCGAAGGGCAAAGGCCGGTTCCCCGCCCTGCATCAGGTTCGGCCCGCCCGCCCGCGCGGCGTCCACGTCCTGCGGCCGGCCTACCGCGACGGTCAGCAGGCCCCGGAAATCCAGAACCGGGCCGCAACGCACTTCAGATCGTCCAGCGTGACGGCGACGACGTGCCGGCCGCGACTGGCCACGTTCCTCGGCGGAGTCACAGATCGCCGTCTTCGAGACGATCGCCAGGCCACGGCGTCGTGCTCGACGTTCTGATCCAGAGCCGGCGCGATGCCAAGGCGGCCAGGCGCTTGCTGCGCAAGCTGCTGAAGACGCAGGGCTGGGCCCAGCGAGTGATGGTCACGGGCAAGCTGAAGCCTCATGCGGCTGCCAAGCGGACCATCATGCCGGGGGTGGAACACCGTCAGCACAAGGGGATCAACAACCTCTTCCTCCGCCGTTACCCTCCATCGGGCAGGCCAACTCGATTCCCAAGAGATCGCGCCGGACCGTGTTCCGTTGGGAACGACGGTGCGGTTTGCCAGAACCGAACAGCTGGCCGATATTGCATCACCTTTCCGAGCGTCGCCGATACGCCTATTCATCACGCCGGAGTCAGGACCGGACGGTCAGGAACCGCCTGGGCACACGCGCGTTGGAGCTTGAGCGCGGCCCTCGCGCCCAGTGAATTGCCCAGATGGAATCATGTCCGTTTCGATGATCACGCTGATTGCTGCTGCGATCCTGGCTGTCGTGCACGTCGTGACGCCATCACTCAAGTTCCTGGAGGGGACACCGCGGAGCCTGTGGCTGTCGCTCGCGGGTGGCGTGTCGGTCTCCTACGTCTTTGTCCATTTCCTCCCGGAACTGGCCGCTGGGCAGGAGAAGGTTAGCGAGGCGGCCAGCGGCATCGGGCTGGCGGAGCGGCACGTTTACCTCATCTCCCTCGCTGGGCTTCTGGTGTTCTATGGGCTGGACCGGTTGGCCAAGACCTCGCGCTCGCAACGCCGGGGTGAGCCGGTTCGCAGTGGTCGGGACAGCGAGGTCTCGGCCGAAGAGAGCACCAGCCCGCAGGTGTTCTGGATCCATATGTCCTCGTTTTCCGTCTACAACGCACTGGTCGGCTACCTGCTGCTCCACAGGGAGGTGATGACACCGGGTGCTCTGGCCTTCTTCACGGTTGCCATGGCGCTCCATTTGATCGTGACCGACTACGGCCTGAACGAGGATCACAAGACCCCGTACCAGCACGTCGGGCGCTGGGTTCTCGTCGCCGCGGTGTTCGCCGGGTGGGCACTCGGTGCTGCAACCGAAATCTCCGAGGCGGCGATCGCCGCACTGACCGCGTTTCTGGGTGGAGGCGTGGTTTTGAACGTCCTCAAGGAGGAAGTCCCGAGCGAACGGCGGAGCCGGTTCTGGGCCTTCGCGCTCGGTGCGGTCGGCTATGCGATGCTGCTGCTCACTGTGTGAGAGCGCACTTCGAAAGTGAATATCGCGGTGGAACACGTTGTCGGTAAACGGGACATCGGCGGGAGTGGGGCAGTATGTACAAGCTCTGAACGCGGATCGTCCGTTGTCGCGCCGATGGGACCAAACTGCCGGAGGAGAGTTGCACAGATAGGAGCAACCAACCCGGAGACGATCCATGCGCATTTTTCTTGGACTCGCCGTAGCGCTCATCGCCGGCCCCGCCCTCGCCCAGTCCACCGCCGCTCCGCAGGTCGGCGAGCGCCCGCCGGCGCAGGCCGCTGCCACGCCGCGCACGGCCGAGGGCCCGCTGGTGGTGGCCGAGTCCGGCTGCCTGAAGCGGCTGCAGACCCAGCTTCCGCAGTTCCGCAACGCCCTCCAGGCGGCCGACCGGCGGGACCTGCGGCAGTTGCGCGACACCGCCATCATCTTCGCCCGCCGCGGCAACGAGCAGGGCTGCACGGCCGTCGCCGCCGAGATGGAGCGCATCGCCGCCGCCGCTCCGGCCGCCGCGAACACCGCGACCGACCGGCGCAGCCGAGCATCGTCTGCCCGTGCACTCGACGGTCGCACCACCAGCATGCAGGACATGCTCGACGCCGATGTCGTGGCGCTCGGTGGCGAGGAGGTCGGCGAGATCGAGGACGTCGTCGTCATCCATGGACCGCAGCCGCGCGCCTACGCCATCGTCGACCGCGACGGCGGCTGGTTCGACATCCGCCGCGATCGCGTTGCGGTGCCGCTCGGCCAGCTCCGCTCGATCGAGGGCGACGAGTTCGCCATCGCCATCACCGAGAAGGCATTCGGCGACCTTCCGGCACTCGACCGGGATCGGCTCGACCGGGCCGGCGCCTTCGACGGCGTGGACCGCAACTGGTCGGCCCTGGCCCGGTGACCGGCGCCATGCCGCCGAGTGAACGCGAGGGGGTGCCGCCGCGGCTCCCCCTTGACGGCGCACCGCCGGAGAAGGCGGAAAAGACGGCGCGGCTGGCGGTGGTGGACGCCATGCGCGCCGTCGCCCTGTTCGGCGTGCTGGTCATGAACCTGCGCGAGATGAGCGGCCGCGGCCTGCTGTCGGCGGTCCAACTCGACGCCGTGCAGGGGCCGCTCGACCGGATGGTGGACGCGGCGCTGTTGGTGCTGGTGGACGGCACGTCGCTGTCCGCCTTCTCCTTCCTCTTCGGCGTCAGCTTCACGCTGCTGCTGGAGGGCGCCATGGCGCGCGGCGGCTCCTTCCTGCCGATGTACGCTCGGCGTCTGGTGGCGCTGGCCGGCTTCGGCGTGCTGAACGTCACCTTCGCCTTCCGGGGCGACATCCTCATCATCGACGCCGCCCTGGGCGGGCTGCTGGTGATCGCCGTGCGCCTGCCCGAGCGGCTGGTGCCGGGGCTGGGCGCGGCGCTGCTGTTCGAAAGCCCGGCCGGGCGCGGGGTGCACGACGTTCTGGCACCGGCCGGGCGGATGGCGCTCACCAACCACCTGCTGTACGGCGTCATCGGCCAGGCGCTGTTCTTCGGCTGGGGCCTGGGCCTGATCGGGCGGATCGGATCGGCGGTGGTGCTGCTGATCTCGGTCGGCGTGTACGTCCTGATGCTCGCCGCCTCGTCCGCGTGGCTGACCCGCTTCCGCATGGGCCCGGCGGAGTGGGTGTGGCGCATTCTCGCTCACCTCGAGGTCCGGCCGCTGCGCCGCGGCGCCGGGCCGCACAGTCTGAAGGGGGCCGCATGACCGCAACGCGCAACTGCCACAACCGCATCGCCGTCGTCTTCGACTTCGACATGACGCTGGCACCGGACAGTTACGATGCACTGCTGCGCCATTGCGGCGTCGCCGACACCGGCCGCTGGCGCCGCGAGCGGATCGCCCCGCTGGTGGAGGACGGCTGGGACGAGGTATTGGCGCGCGGCTACCAGCTCGTCCGCCTGTCACGCTCTGGCGAGGGGCCGCGCATCACCCGCGAACTGATGGCCGAGGTGGGCCGCGTGCTACGTCCGTTCGATGGCGTGCCGGAGATGTTCGGGCGGGTGCGCCGGCAGGCCCGCGAGACTTTGCCGGGCCTGGAGGTCGAGTTCTACCTGCTGTCGGCCGGTTTCCTCGACACCGTCCGGGCTACCGCCATCGCCGGGGAGTTCGAGGCGCTGTGGGGCTGCGAGATGCACTTCGGCGAGGACGGCGCGGTGGACTTCGTCCGCGCCGCCATCACCCACCCGGAAAAGGCCCACTACATCCTCCAGCTCGCCAAGGGGACGGGCGTGCGTGGGCCGAACGAGCCGGCCAACGTGCACCGCCCGGTACCGGACGAGGACATGCACGTGCCCTTCGATCAGATCGTCTACGTCGGCGACGGGGCGAGCGATATGCCGGTGTTCGACCTGCTGAACAGCCGCGGCGGTTTCGCCATCGCCGTCACCAAATCGGAGGCTGCGCGCGACTGGGGCGGCGACGGCGACATCCGCCCCGGCCGCCGCGTCGAGAACGTCGCCTCCGCCGACTTCCGCGAGGGCTCGGAACTCCTGCGTTCACTGCTGCTGGCGGTGGAGAGCATTGCCAAGCGGGTCGCGCTGCGCCGCCTGAGCGTCGGGGAGTGACGTCGGCCCGCAGATCGAGGCCGCCGCTTCCGGCCCGCCAACCGTGCGCGAGCGCGCGGCTGCGTCCTTCAGCCGCTGGATCTGGAACAGCGCGCGCTCGCGCTGGCTGAAGACCGGACGGCCCTGCACCGCCGACGGCACGGCGGCGACATCGACGCTGGCCGAGCTGACGCAGCGCTCGCCCGGATGGCCCTTGCGCGTGCCAGGGATCGGGCTCTGCGTGACGATCGTGAAGACCTGGAGCCCAACGTTCCCCTCGACCATCCGCGGCACGTCGAGGTGCCCCCAGGCCGCGCGCTCCAGCAGATCGCGGTCCCACTTGAGGGTGTCGGCGTGCAGGTCGGCGACGAACAGCGAACGGTGGAAGGCGCGGTCCTCGGCCGTGGGCACCGGCGCCTGCGGGTCGGCGGCGCCGCGGTTCAGGCGGCGATCGAACTGCTCCGTCCCGACGTACCAGGCGAGGACGGCGGCGACGAGCAGGAGCGCGGTGAGGGCCGCGAGGACGATCATGGAGATCCGCAGCATGGGCCTTTCCGGTGGGGGCGAGGGGGTGGGGCTCTCCTTACAAGAACGCCGGCGGCCGGCTTCGGTTCGCCCGGAACTGCCGGACCGCACCGTGGTTGAGCCGGGCAGGAAGCCTGTGGAGCATTCATTCATGCGGAACGAAACGATCCGCTCGCTGCGTCTCGCAGCAATGGTGGCCGGGTGCCTGGCGCTGGCCGGGTGCGGCAACGGGGCGACGGGGTTCGGCCTCAACCTCGTCTCGCAGGACCAGCTCGCCGACCTCGGCAAGCAGGATTGGCAGCGCCTCGTGGCGACGACGCGGCCCTCCGACAACCCGTCCTACCGGCGCCGCGCCGAACAGGTGTCGATGCGCCTGCTGCGCGCCGCCGGCCTCGACGCCAACCAGTGGGAGGTGCGCGTCTTCGAGGGCGACCAGGCCAACGCCTTCGCGCTGCCCGGCCAGAAGATCGGCGTCTACGAAGGGCTGTTCCGCTACGCCGAGAACGACGCGCAGCTGGCTGCGGTGATCGGGCACGAGATCGCCCACAACCTGGAAGCCCATGCCGCCGAGCGTGTCAGCACCCAGATGGCATCCGAGGCGGGGGCCGGGATTCTCGGAGCCGTGCTCGGTGCCGGTGGCGTCCCCGGCGGCCGGCAGATCGCCGCAGCGCTCGGGACCGGCGCGCAATACGGCCTGATCCTGCCCTATTCGCGCAACCAGGAGCTGGAGGCCGACCGCATCGGGCTGATGCTGATGGCGCGCGCTGGCTTCGATCCGCGCGAGGCGATCGATCTCTGGACCAACATGCGGCAGGCTGGCGCGCAGCCGCCGGTCTTCCTGTCCACCCATCCCGGTATCGACGACCGCATCGGCCAACTGAAGCGCCTGATGCCCGAGGCGCTGGATACCTACGCCTCGAAATGATGGGCGCCCACGCCCTCCGCCATAGGGAGAAACGACATGCACGTCCTCCGTACCGGACTCGCCGCGATGCTGCTCCTGCTGCCCGGCGCCCTCGCCGCGCAGGAGAAGGCCGCACCGGAAAACACCGCGCCCAAGGGCAACTGGGCGTGCCCGCCCAACGTCATCAATCCCGGCTGCGCCGATCAGGCGCTGGGCCGGCCGGTGGGGACCGATCCGCAGACCGGCAACGCGCCGGGGGGCACAGACCGGCCCGCAGCGTCCTCCGTCCGGGAATCGCGCGACATCGGCGCGCCCGACGCTGCCAAGGACGTGGGCAAGCCCGGCGACCGCGAACCGCCGGCGTTCGGGGCCAGCGGCGGAAAGGCCGGCGGGAGCGGCAGCGCGAAGGAATAGGCCGGACCCGCCGCCGGGCCGGGAGGCCCGGCGTGCCCCCGGCCGTCAGGCTCCGAGGTGCGTTGGTGCAAAAAGGCCGGGGTGGTCGCGGTCGGAAGGGCGGGCGGGTACAGAGGCGCCCCCACTGAAGCCGAGAGCGCGAAGCCGTACAAGGCCAACGAGCCCCGCCGTCACAAGATCCCGAAGGCGCGCCACCGTGTGGAGAACTGGGCGGCCTACGATGCGGCGCTGCGCCGCCGGGGTGACCTGATGGTGTGGGTGTCGCCCGAGGCGATCGCGGCGGGGCCGCCGCCCGGGGC